>JAJPJN010000127.1 GCA_021324185.1 Terriglobia bacterium
AAAACCGGGCAGCGACAATGATTTCGGTGCTGAGTACTCCTGAAATGACAGACCAACTGGCGCGTTTGTTGTTTCAGGAGACTACGACGCTGGGCGTTCGCATCTTTCATGGTGAACGGCGCGTGCTGGCGCGCGAGAGCATGGAAATCGAAACGCAGTTTGGCAAAGTCCGGGTGAAATACACAGAGAATGGAACCTTCAGCCCGGAATATGAGGATTGCCGCAAGCTGGCGCATGAACGCGGTGTACCGCTGCGGGCGGTGATCGCCGAAGCGAGCCAGGCATTCGCAAGGCACTTACGTTCCTAAAGACATCAATGAGCAAAGGCAAGTATTACTTCACAACGCCGATTTACTATGTCAATGCGGCGCCGCATATCGGCACTGCGTATTGCACATTTACCGCCGACCTGATCAAGCGCTTTAAGCAGCAGCAAGGTTACGACCCCGTAGTGCTGACGACCGGCTCCGACGAACACGGCCAGAACGTGGAGCGCGCGGCGAAGGCGATTGGAAAAAGCCCGGAAGAGTATGCCACCGCCATTGCCAACGAGTTTGTGAACCAATGGCAGCGGTTGGGTATTTCCTACGATCACTTCATCCGCACGTCTGATCCGAAGCATTTTGTCGTGGTGCGGGATTTATTTGAGCGCTGCGAGCGCAACGGCTATATCTACAAGGGCTCGTATACGGGCCAATACTGTTTTCACGATGAGCTGTATGTCATCGATGCGAAACCGGGCGATCCATGCCCCGATTGCGGGCGCATCACGGAAACCGTTACGGAAGAAAACTATTTTTTCAAGCTGTCGGCTTTTCAATCGAAGCTGCTGGAACTGTACGAGCGCGAGCCGGATTTCATCAAGCCGGAAACCCGGCGCAATGAACTGATTGCCTTTGTCAGGCAGGGCCTGCATGATCTTTCGATTACGCGCACCACAATCAATTGGGGCATTCCGGTTCCCGTAGAGGGAAAACACGTTTTCTACGTGTGGTTCGACGCGCTGATTTCTTACATGAGCGCGGTGCAGGGCCAGGGATTATGGCCTGCCGATTTGCACCTGATCGGCAAGGATATCCTGCGCTTTCACGCCATTTATTGGCCCGCATTTTTGATGGCGGGCGATCTGCCGCTGCCCAGGCAGATCTTTGCGCACGGCTGGATTCTGGTGCAGGAAAGCAAGATGAGCAAGTCACGCGGCAACGTTGTGCGGCCGGCGCCGATTGCCAGCGTGATGGGAAATGGCAACGAACTCGCCGGGGCAGATGCGCTGCGCTATTTTCTGTGGCGCGAGATTCCTTTTGGACAGGACGGCAACTTCAGCTACGATGCGCTGATCGAGCGCTATAACGCCGATCTGGCGAACGGCATCGGCAATCTTGCGAGCCGCACCCTGGCTATGATTCAGCAATATTTCGACGGCGTCATTCCGGAGAGTCAAGGCAGCAAGGTCATCAGCCAACCGGCCATTGAGACGACCGTTTCCGTGATCGATGCCTTCAATCAATTCGATTTCACGCGCGGCATTGAAGCGGTGCAGGCATTCGTATCCCAAATCGATAAATTCATCGTCGAGCATGCGCCGTGGAAGCTCGTTGAGAATCGCGCAACCACGCTCTATACGGCGGCGGAAGGCCTGCGCTTCGTCTGCATCTGGATGTACCCGGTGCTGCCGCATTCGATGACGAAGATCTGGGAGCAGCTCGGGATGCAAAAGCTGCTGGAGGAAGTCCGGGCAGAGGCACTGTCCTGGGGCGGAATTCCCGCAGGGCAGCGCATTCAGAAGCCGGCGGCGGTGTTCCCGCGCGTGGACGCCAAGATCGCAATACCAAAAATGCAGGAACTCGAGATAGTCGAAAAGCGACGGCAGGATGAGCTGCTCGGCAAAAAAACAGAGAAGCCGCAGGCAGCGGAAGAAACAGGGCTGATCAGCATCGATGATTTCGCAAAGATCGATCTTCGTGCAGGTGAAGTGAAATCGGCTGAAAGAGTAAAAGGCTCGGACAAACTGCTGCACTTGAAAGTCGATATCGGCGAGCCGGAGCCGCGCACGATTGTAGCGGGAATCGCGCTGGCCTATAAACCGGAGGAGCTGATTGGCCGCAAGGTGGTCATTGTGGCGAATCTGCAGCCAAGAAAGCTGCGCGGGCTTACATCGCAAGGCATGATTGTGGCCGCGAGCCTGGGAGACGGATTGCCGGTGCTGGCAGGTTTCCACGAAGACGTGCCGGTGGGAGCGCGGTTGAAGTAAATTGCAGCTCGTCGATTCGCACTGCCATCTCGACGATAAGCAGTTTGACCAGGATCGGGCCGCTGTAGTTCAGCGGGCGCGCGATGCGGGTTTGAAGTGGATGCTCGCCATCGGGACGGGAGACGGGCCGCCCGATCTACGCGCTGCTATTCGCTTTGCGGAAGCTTATGAGCAGGTTCTGGCATCCGTGGGCGTGCATCCCAACGACGCGCCTAAAGTCACTTCGGAAGCGACTTACAAAGAGATCGAAAGCTTGCTCCATCACGATAAGGTCGTCGCCCTGGGTGAGATCGGGCTCGATTATCACTGGGGCGTAGATAAGGATCTTCAGACGCCGGTTTTTTTAAAGCAGCTCGAGATAGCGGCGGCGGCGCGCAAGCCGGTTATCATTCATACCCGCGATGCGTGGAAAGACACGATCGACATTCTTCGCGCGCATTGGGCGCCGTCCGGGCTACCCTGCATCATGCATTGCTTTACGGGCAGCACGGAGCAGGCGCGCGAGTGCATTGATCTGGGATTTTATCTGGCTTTTGGCGGCGTAACAACGTTTCCTAAGGCAACGGCCGTGCGCGAAGCGGCGACTATTGTGCCGCCGGATAAATTACTGCTCGAGACGGATTCGCCCTATCTTTCGCCCGCGCCCTTTCGCGGTAAACGGAACGAACCGGCGTATGTGCTGCACACAGCGCGAACGGTTGCGGAGGTGCGAGGCGTCTCATTAGACGAACTGGCCCGGCAGACTACGGAAAACTTCGAGCGGATATTCGTAGACTGATCTGACCGGATACACTGAGGATTCGAACGCATGTTCAGCCACGTCCGGAGATCGTTTAGCGCGCGGGAAACGTTTGAACTTATCGAACAGGATCTGCGCGAAGTGGAGCGCGAGATCAGCGTGGAATCCATCGCCTCCGTTGAAGCGATCACCACGATCAACCAATACTTGCAGGCGGGCGGCGGCAAACGGCTGCGGCCGGTGCTGCTGTTGCTCTGCAACCGGCTCTTCGGTCCGGCAACGGATTGCGCGCGGCGCTTAGCCGCAGTAGTCGAAATGATCCATACGGCTACGCTTGTGCATGACGACGTGATTGATGTCGCCAAAACACGGCGCGGGCGGCCGTCAACCAACGTCGTCTGGGGTAATCACATCTCTGTGCTGGCCGGCGACTGGCTCTACATGCAGGCGTTTCAGGTCGCGCTCCGCGAGCGCAATTTTCACATTCTCGATCTGCTGATTTCGCTGACCCAGATGATGGTGGAAGGCGAACTGCTGCAATTCGAGCGGCTGCACCGGATTGAGATTACGGAAGCCGACTACATGGAACTGATCGACCGCAAAACAGCGAGTCTGTTTTCGGCTTGCGCGCGCCTGGGCGCGGTGGCTGCGAACGCGGACGAAACGGCTGAATCGAGGCTGGGCGAATTTGCCTGGAACCTCGGAATGGCATTTCAACTGGTGGATGACATTCTGGACTACACCTCCAGCGAAAAAATATTGGGCAAGCCCTCGGGCAACGATTTGCGCGAAGGCAAAATTACCCTGCCGATGATCTATGCCCTCGAATCCGCATCAGAGGAAGAACGTGCCGCGGTTGAGACCGTGGTCACCGACGCCAGCTACGAGCACGTTCCGCTCATGCGCGTTTTGCAGATTTTGGAACAGCACGACGCCATTTCGCGGGCCTATGAACGGGCGCACACGTTTACCAGAAAGGCGCGCGATATACTTCGCAGCTTCGCCGAATCGCCCGCGCAGCGAGCCTTGCAGACGATTCTGGATCTAGTGACCGAACGCGAAGCCTAAACTGCAGGCGCGAAGCCTATGCTGCAGGAATAATGCGTGGCTCCTTCGGCGCGCGGGTTTTCTTGCCCGCCACGACCTGAGCGTGATTGATAGCGGCGGTCAACGCGGTGCCGCCGATGATATTACCGATCAGCGTCGGCAGCAGATATCCCCATGCCACTGTCATCCAGCTCGTCACGCCGGTCATGGGCAGAAACAAGACCTCTACTGCGCCCGCAATGATATGCGTGAAGTCGCCCAGACCAACCACATAGGTCAGAATCGAGATGATCGCTATGCGGCCGCTATCCACGGCAGCAAGCATCCAGACCACCATGGCGATCAGCCAGCCGGCGAAGATGCCGCGCAGGACCGCTGCGCCGAAACTCACCTCCATCGCCTTTTTCGCCAGATCGAGCATGGCCTGCTGTATGTCCGGCTTAAACATGGGCGTGTTGCCAACCACCCAGGCAAAAATATGCGCGCCGATCATGTTCGCGACCAGCACAACCAGCCATAAGCGCACCACGCGCAGCAAGGTCGGGATATTCCGGCGCGCCAGAAGCGGAATGATGGCCAGAATTGTGTTCTCGGTAAATAGCTGCTGGCGCCCGATGATCACAATCAGAAAACCAACCGGATAGCCGAGCCGCACAATCAAGGGCCGCCACGGCAAATCGGGCATATGGGCGAGAATCAGCGCCTGCGTGACGAAGGAGAAACCCATGGAGAGGCCGGCGGCGAGCCCGGACCAACTCAGCGCGGAGGTGGAGCGATTCAGTTCCTCGTCACCGTCTTTGCGAATCGCCTCGTGGACAACATCGATGCTGACCGAAGTCCGTTCTTCGGCTTCTTCGCGCTGTTTTTGGGTGAGTTCTGGAGATGCTACCGGATCGTTGTCTTCTATTGGCACAAGTGTCTTCCACTCTGTTGGATGAGCTTGGCTATTAAACCTGTCCATCCGGTTTGGTGACTTGCGCCTAGGCCCTCTCCCGTGTCGCCGTGAAAATACTCGTAGAACAACATGTAGTCGCGAAAATGCAGATCATCCTGGAACAGTTTGTTATCGCCAAAAACGGGTTTCTTGCCGCTCTGATCGGCAAGAAAGAGCCGGCACAAACGGCAGGCAATCTGGTCCGCGGCCTGATTGAGATTCACGCGATGTCCGGAGCCGGTTGGAAATTCCACCTGAAACGAATCTCCGTAATAGTAGTGAAGCCGCTGCAGCGCTTCGATAATCAGAAAGTTCATGGGGAACCAAACCGGCCCGCGCCAGTTCGAATTACCTCCAAAAAGACCGGTTCGGGATTCGGCGGGTTCGTAATCGATAGATAGAGTGGCGCCGTCGACGGGCAATTTATATGGATGATCCTTGTGATAACGCGAGAGAGAACGGATTCCATAAGGTGAGAGGAATTCGTTCTCGTCAAACACGCGATTGAAAATGCGCGTCAGCCGCTGCTGGTTCGCGACTGACAGGAGACGCCGCTGCTCGACGCCTTTTTGCGTTAGCGAAGCCAGGCCTTCGGTGAGATCCTTCCTGTGCTCGATGAACCAGTCCATGCGCTTTTTGAAGCCGGGATGCTTTTCGACGAACGCCACGTCCAGAGTGTCGGTGGCAAAAAGCGGAATGATTCCAACCAGCGAGCGCACGCGCAGAAAGTGATACTTGCCCTCGCCTACGCGCAGCCGGTCATAGTAAAAACCGTCTTCTTCATCCCAAAGGCCCGTGCCGTAATAATGATTGATCGCGTCGGCAATGTACAGGAAATGCTCGAAGAACTTGCTCGCGATGTCCTCATAGGTTTTATTCATCACGGAAAGCTGCAAGGCGATCTTCAGCATGTTGAGGCAGTACATCGCCATCCAACTGGTGCCGTCGGATTGTTCGAGCAGCCATCCGGAGGGAAGAGTCGAGTTGCGGTCGAAGACGCCGATATTGTCCAGTCCCAGAAAACCGCCTTCGAAGATATTGGCCCCTTCCGAATCCTTGCGGTTCACCCACCAGGTAAAGTTCATCAGCAGTTTGTGGAAGGTGCGTTCGAGGAAAGCGAAATCGGGTTTGCTCTTTAGCTTCCGATCGATCTGGAAAACGCGCCAGGCCGCCCAGGCGTGCACAGGCGGGTTCACATCGTCGAATGCCCATTCGTAAGCCGGCAGCTTGCCGCTTGGATGCATGTACCATTCGCGCACAAAGAGCGACAACTGGGCTTTGGAGTAATCGGGGTCAGCGGGCGCAATGGCGACCGTGTGAAACGCCAGGTCCCAGGCGGCGTACCAGGGGTATTCCCATTTATCCGGCATTGAGATGACGTCCTCATTGAAGAGGTGCCGCCAGTTGTGATTGCGGCCCTGCTTGCGGCTTTCCGGAGGAGGCGGCATGCCGGGGTCGCCGTTGAGCCACGTTTCAACCACGAAGTGATAGAACTGCTTGCTCCAGAAGAGCCCGGCGAAGGCTTGCCGCTGTACTTGCCTGAGATCGTTGCGCAGCTCGAGGCCAAGGTCCGAATAGAACTCGTCGGCTTCAGCGATGCGCGCAGCAAAAACCGAATCCCATTCGCCGCGCGCGAGATCCGGCGAACCGGCGCGGAACAGCCGGAAATGCAGTGTTTGGGTTTCGCCGCCCTGCAAATTCAGCCGGTAAGCAGCGCATGCTTTAGTGCCCTCCTGGCGCGGGTTGACTGCCCCGGTTTGCCCGTGAATGATGTATTCGTGAAATGCGTCTTTATAGAAACGGTTCTTGCCCGCCCAACCCCACAAGCGTTCCGTGTTGGTTTCGTTTTCGGTGAACAGAACTTCAGGAGCGCCGTCGAGAGCGAAAAGAAAGCTTCCCAATTTGGCGTGGTCTGCCTGCAGCGTGCCGGAATCGGTGCGCCAAAGCTTTGGTTTTTCGGGCGGCTCCTCCGTGCTTCCCCAGCTCCAGGTGTTGCGGAACCAAAGCGTAGGTAGAAAGACGAGAGCCGCAGGGGCGGAGGCGCGGTTGGTGATTTGAACGCGCGCGAATATATCGTCGATATCGCGCTTCGCGTATTCCACCTGTACATCGAAGTAGCGGCTATCATCGAAAACGCCGGTGTCCTGAATTTCATATTCAGGATCTTTCCGCGTGCGCCGCCGGGTTTCATCCACTATGCGGGCGTATGGGTATTCGCTTTGCGGGTACTTATAGAGCCCCTTCAGATAGGAGTTGGTGGGCGTGGCGTCTAGGTAATACCAGATCTCCTTCGCATCTTCGCCATGATTGCCCTGATTCCCGGTGACGCCAAAAAAGCGCTCTTTCAGGATTGGATCCCGGCCGTTCCAGAAGGCGAGCGCGAAGCAGAGAAACTGATGATTGTCGCAGAGGCCGAGGATGCCATCTTCGGTCCAGCGATAGACGCGAGAACGCGCATCGTCATGAGTGAAATATTCCCAGGCCGTGCCATTCGGCGAGTAGTCTTCGCGCGGGTTGCCCCAGGCGCGATCGGCGAGATAGGCGCCCCAGCGTTTCCAATGCCTGGTGCGAGCTTCTGCTTCGGCCAGGCGCTGGCGCTCGGCAGAAGCTGTTCGATTGTTGGGCATGCAGAGTCGAGTATAAAGAACGCCGGTTCAAGATCGGTAGTCGAAAAGCGAACAGTATTGTGTTGGAATAAATGCGAATGCATTCGTTTTTGCGCTGGGCCAATAACAGGCAAGAGGAGATCATCTCTCTCATTCAGGAGATGGTGAACTGCGAATCTCCAAGCGACTCACCCATCGATGTGAACCGGTTTGTGGATCTGATGGTGGAGCGCACGAGCGATATCGCAACTGCCGAAGTTTTGGGAACCGACGGAGCCGGTAAACATCTACGGCTCACATTCCGGACGGGCAGCAATGCGCAGGGCCAAATTCTCGGGCTTGGCCATTCCGATACGGTCTGGCCGCTCGGAACATTGCGCAGCATGCCGTTCCGGCGAGCTAACGGGAAACTGTGGGGGCCGGGCGTGCTCGATATGAAATCCGGGTTGGCCTTCTTCATTTATGCAGCGCGGCTGCTGCGGGAACTCGATGTGCAAACACGCAAGCGAGTTGTCTTGCTGGTCGTGTCGGATGAGGAGATAGGCAGCCGGTCTTCGCGGGCGTTGACGGAATCCGAAGCCAGGCGAAGCGATTGTGTATTGGTGCTGGAGCCCGGCGCCGGACCCACCGGCAAGCTGAAGACGTCGCGAAAAGGCGTGGGTAATTACACCATTCGCGTGACCGGAAGGGCTGCGCATGCGGGTGTCGATTTTGCCGCGGGCGCCAGCGCAATCGTGGAAGCCGCAAGACAGGTGGAGAAAATTGCAGGCTTCACCAATCTTGCGCGCGGAACAACGGTTAATCCCGGACTGATCAACGGCGGCACGCGCACGAACGTAGTCGCGGCGGAATGCCGTATCGGAGTCGACATCCGCGCGGTGCGCATGCGGGATGCCGAGGCTCTCGATCGCAAATTTCATGCCTTGCGCGCCGCGGACCGCCGCTGCTCATTAGAGGTGCACGGTGGGCTGAACCGCCCTCCCATGGAGCGCAGCAAAGCCATCCAGCAACTGTTCGGGCAAAGCAGAAAATTAGGCCGTAAGTTAGGCGTGAAGTTAGAGGAATCGGCAACCGGCGGCGGATCGGACGGCAACTTCACTGCGGCTCTGGGTATTCCGACTCTGGACGGTTTGGGCGGCGTTGGCGAAGGCGCCCACGCGGCAAACGAAAGCATTTTGATCGACCGCATTGCAGACCGTACCGCTCTGCTGGCGATGCTGCTGGCAAATTTGTAGCTTTATCCCCCATGACAAAATGGTGGTTTGCGAATCGTAGTGGACGGCATCTACTATGCCTGCGGATTGACGCTGGTGGGCATCGCCCTTTCCTATTTCGTGGCGCCCTGGGCCGGCATTCCGCTATACATACTCGCCGCTTTTTGCCTGTATTTTTTTCGTGATCCGGAACGCATTCCGCCGCCCGGAGATGTAATGGTTGCGCCGGCAGACGGACAAGTAGTTGCTGTGCGCGATCTTGGGGAAGGAGAAACCCGAATCAGCATCTTCCTCAATATCTTTGACGTGCATGTCAACCGCACGCCCATTCCGGGCAAAGTGATGCAGGTGGTGTATACCAAGGGCAAGTTCATGAATGCGAGCCACGAACTTGCCTCTAGCGATAACGAGCAGAACACGCTGGTTATCGAAGGCAACGGCACGCGCGTTACCTGCCGCCAGATTGCAGGCCTGATCGCGCGCCGGATCGTCTGCTATAAGCGCCCCGGCGACGTGCTGGCGCCCGCTGAGCGAATCGGATATATCAAATTCGGCTCGCGCGTGGACGTGATCTACGGGCCGGAGTGGCAAGCTGCGGTGAAAATTGGTGATCGCGTGAAGGCAGGCGCCAGCGTCGTGGCAAAGCGGGCCGGCAGCCGGGAGGCGGTCTGAATTTCAAAGATCAAATCCTGGGGCCGAAGCAGCCTGCCAGGCGGCCGCGGCGAGCAGCCTATATATTGCCGACCCTCTTCACGAGTGGAAATATCTTCCTCGGCTTCCTTGCCATGCTGCAAGCTTTCGAAGGCGCCCTGCAAGTAAGCGCGGGCGACTACGGGCCGAATCAGCACTTCACGACGGCTGCCAAAGCGATCGGTTTTGCCGTTTTCTTCGACGGCCTGGATGGGCGCATCGCGCGTATGACCAATACCACCAGCGATTTCGGACGCGAACTGGATTCACTCGCAGATGTGATTACGTTCGGCATTGCCCCAGCCGCATTGGCTTTTGTTTGGGGCGTGCAGTTCGTGCTGGCCCCCGGCGATCCGGAACTCATCAGTCATCTCCATCGCGCCGGTTATCTGCTGACTTTTTTCTATTTGCTTTGCGGCGCGGTGCGGCTGGCGCGCTTCAATGTTCAGACGAATCCCACTCCCAAGAATCCCGGGCGGCCGGATCGCAAATATTTTGTCGGCATGGCCATTCCGGCAGGCGCCGGATTCATCGCGGCGCTCGTTTACATGTTTCCATCGCCGGTTCAGTCCTTTGCATTGGCGCTCGGATGGCTGATCACGCTGGCAATCATTTCTCTGTTGATGGTCAGCACATGGCGATATCCCAGCTTCAAGCAGATCAGCCTGTCCAAGCCGCACCCCACCATCATCGTGATCATTCTCGGCGCTATTGCTTTTGTCATTTGGAACTGGTCGCAACCGGTACTGCTGGCGGCGGCGTCTGCTTATGTACTGAGCGGGATTGTGATTCGAATCGGAGGCATCATTCGACGGCATAGAAAACCACGGCCACGCGCAACACTACCGGAGCACCAGGTTGGCTAAAGTGCAAGACACCAAAGCGATGTCAATTGCTCTTGTAGGCGCGGAGACGCTGCTGGGACGCGAAATTGCGGAAGTGTTGAAGGACCGCGCTCATGAGGCCACCCTACATTCGTATTCGGCGAGCGGCGAAGGGAGCTTCGGCGAAGAAGAAGGCGAAGCAGTGTACGTGGAGCCATTGACTGCGGCAGCGATGAAGCAGAGCCGCGCAATCGTTTTTTGCGGCTCGCGCGAAGGCGCGGCTAAGACATATGATCTGGCGAAAACAGCCAGCCCTCACCCCGTCCTGATCGATTGCACAGGCTATTTGGAAGAGCGGCCGGAAAGCCGTACCATCTCTCCTCTGACGGAAGCATCCGATCTCGAACAGAGCTGGCTCTTGGAAATCGCGCATCCGGCGGCCAGCGTGCTCATCCTCGTGCTGGGCCGGCTGGCCCGCCATGACAGGATCCGGCAAGCCATTGCGCACGTCTTTGAACCGGCGAGCGAGCGTGGCAGCCGCGGGATATCGGAACTGCAAAGACAAACCACCAGCCTGCTCTCGTTCAAGCCACTCGATAAAGCCGTCTTCGATGCCCAGGTCAGCTTCAACATGCTGTCGCAGTACGGCGAAGAAGCGCCCACGACCCTGGTCAGCGTCGAGCAGCGTATCGCCCGTCACGTCACCACATTGCTGGCGCGGAACACACAAACGCCCATTCCCAATCCTTCCTTGCGTGTGATCCAGGCGCCCGTTTTTCACGGCTACAGCATCTCGCTCTGGGTGGAGTTCGAACGAACAATTAATTCCACGGCTGCGGCTGAAGCTTTGGCCTGCGCGCAGGTGGAAGTGCGCGGCGCGGAACAGACGGCGCCTGATAACGTCGGAGCCGCCAGCCAAAGCGGTGTGACTGCGGGCGATATTCGGGTTGACGAAAATAATCCGCGCGCGCTGTGGCTGTGGATCGTGGGCGACAATCTTCGGTTAACTGCCGACGCGGTGAGTGAAGCAGTTTCTGACTTATCTGCGAGGCGGCATTGAACAGGCGCAGATGGCTCGTTTCGCTGTTAGGCGTGGCCGCCGCAGGTACACTTTCCTGCGGCTATCACACGGGCGCAAAAGCGGATCTGATGCCGAAGAGCATCCAGACCATCGCCATTCCCGCCTTTAGCACGTTCACGACCCGCTACCGGCTGATCGATCTGCTGCCGCAGGAAATTTCAAGAGAGTTCACTGCGCGCACCCGGTTTCGCATCGTCGAAAATCCGAGTGAGGCCGACGCTGTTCTGACCGGAAGCATCAATTCCGCACAGGTTTTCCCGATTCTGTTCGATCCCACCAGCGGCAAGGCGACGCGCATTCAGATTGTCGTGCTTTTGACGATAACGCTCCGCGAGCAGGCAACCGGACGCACGCTGTACTCGCGGCCGAACTATGGCTTCAAGCAGTTTTATGACGTCGCGGCCGATCCGCACCAATTTTTCGATGAAAGCGGCCCGGCCTTAGACCGGCTAACGCGAGACGTGGCGCACGATGTCGTCAGCTCGATTGTAGAGAATTTCTGAGGACTTCGCGGCTGTGCTCATGACTCCTCAGCAGTTCCTGTCAAATATCGCGAAAGCTCCGCCCGCTCCCGCTTATCTTTTTTTGGGACAGGAAGGCTATCAACGCCGCCTTTGCAAGCAGGCGTTATTGGAGCGCGTGCTACCAGCCGAGGCACGCAGCGAAGGGTTCACGCAAACGGATCTCGAGAACACGACCATCAGTGAGGTATTAGACGATGCACGTTCCTTGTCGCTGTTTGCTTCTGAAAGGTTGATCTGGGTGGCGAGCGCGGAGCTCGCTCTACCCAAGCGCATGACCAGTAGCACAGACGAAGAAGACAGCGACCGTACCGGCGGCGCGCAGCTATCCGAATATCTAAAGCAGCCAACGCCAGGAACAGTCTTGGTCTTTGAATGCAGCCGCTACGATTTCGCCGGAGATGATAAGCCCAAAATCGAGCGCGTCCAGAAATTCTATTCCGTGATTCCGAACGTGGTGGAGTTTCACCACTTCACGCCGGAAATGACGCGCGCCCTTGCGCAGGATCTCGCAAAAAGATACGGATTGAAGATTGGCGGCGCGGAGCTGGCGGCCTTGCTCGAAGCCGTTGCCGGCGATGCAAACCGTTTGTCCAGCGAAATGGAAAAGCTGTCGCTGTATGTCGATAGCGGGCGCGCCGTTACGATGGACGACTTGCGCCTGCTGGTTCCCAATGCGGCGCAGAGTACGATTTTCACCCTGGTTAATGCTTTGGGCCGGCGGGATCGCGCTGCCGCACTTCGCTCGCTGGACATTCTGATTCGTGAGGGCGAGTATTTGCCCCTCGCGCTGTCATTCCTGAGCACGCAGTTTCGTTTAGCGCTGGCGGCGCAGGAAGCCAAAGTGACCACGGCGCAGCAGGCGCTAAGCTTTTTTTCACGAATCGGCGTGCGCATCTGGCGCGAGCGCGCCGAGCAGGTGATGGGAACAGCAGCGGCATTCAGCAGGGATCATCTAATGAAAGCCACCTCAGCTATCTACGAAACCGACAAGAAGCTGCGTGAAGGCTATAAAGACGATCGAGTGATCATGGAAACGCTGGTGTTTGCGCTCACCGGCAGCCGCTAGAGAGCAGGGCTTCGCTCAAATGTCCAGCTTGTCGATAATGCGCTTTTCCACCGTTCCCGGTTTTTGCCACTCGTCTGCATCGAATCTGAGCGTCTGCTCGTACTCTCCGAAGCGGAAATGCAGCAGCAGCTCGCCCGATGCGCCTTGTTCGGCGGATACGCGGTAGCCATTCTTTTTGAAGACTGCCAATCCAGCGGCTATTTCAGGTTCGATCTGTGGTGGAGCGGTGATGGTGTTTTCGGCCATGCGGTTATTTTCTCGCGCTTTGGCCTGCCGAAACATGAGTCGCGGCGCCGGCATTTTTCCGCCGCCATTCGAATAACACGATTCCCGCTGCAACAGAAACATTAAGCGACGAGACGGCTCCGGCCATCGGAATGCGAACCAGCACATCACAGTGTGTTTGAACCGCCTGGTGCAGCCCTTTGCCTTCACCGCCCAGGACGATAGCTGCCGGCGTGCTGAATTCAACCTGGTCGTATAACTCGCTGCCGCGCTCGTCCAGCCCGTAAATCCAGAACCCGCTTTGCTTCAAGCGTTCGATGGTCTGATTCACATTGGTAACGCGAGCGACAGGCAAATATTCCAGCGCTCCTGCAGCGGCCTTTTCGACCGTCTCCGTTAACGGCGCGGCGCGGCGCTCCGGTAGGATCACCGCATTGGCGCCTGCAGCATGCGCCGTTCGAATGATGGCGCCCAGATTGTGCGGGTCTTCTACGCCGTCGAGAATGACAAGCAGCTTTGCGCCTTCCACGACGTCGTTTAGCTCAGCATATTGCCGTGCTGCGCCGAAAGCGATTACGCCCTGGTGCGGCGCGCTTTTGCTCAGACGATCCAGCGCCTCCCGCGGTTCGAATCGAACAGGAACATTACGCTCCCGGCAAAGATCGATAATCTCTTGCAGGCGGGGTCCCGATGCGCCCTTCGCGATCAAAACTTTATCGAGGGGACGCCCGCCGCGTAGCGCCTCACGCACCGGATGGATCCCGCTAGAGAACCGGTTCACGAGAATCCCCCGGCGTTACGCCGCCAGTGGTATGCCGTTCTCATCCAGAATGCCTTCCACTTCCGGGGGCGTGAGGCGGCTGGCGTCATATTCGATAAAGAGTTGTTCCGGGGACAAAAGGCGGGCCGCCAGGATTCCATACACGGCATGAATATGCGCAATCCTTTTCAGCTCATCATCGTTCAACTCGCGAGCGAGCTTGAACGTGCGTTGCACCTTCGTCATCGAAACACAGAGTAACACCGCCGCATCCGGCTATTCATCTTTCTCCTGCTTCAGCTTCCAAAGGATTTGCCGCAGGATGCCGAGCCACGTTTCGGCGTCGGCCGCAGGCAGCGACAGGCGGCGTACCAGCCGCCGGATCTTCAGTTCTGTAGAGCCCGAGGTGCGCTCCTGAACATATCCCGAACGCGCCAGCAGATCGAGCAAAAGCGCAGTGAGCCGTTCCAGATCTTCTGCCGCAGCCGGCGCCGCAGCCGGAAAGCGGAACTCCTGTTCGGCGGCGGAACGCCGCAGTTCATACAAGCAGACCGCCACCGCCTGGCCCAGATTCATAGAGCCGTGTTCATCGCGGGTGGGAATGCGCGTGAGCCAGCGGCAATGGCTCATGTCCGCATTGGACAATCCGAATTTTTCTGAGCCGAACAGCAACGCCACTCTGGCGCGCGACGCTTCCTCCCGGATTAGCTGCGCAGCCGCTTGCAGCGGGTAAAGCGGCACATGCAGATCGCGGTGGCTCACCGCTGTGGTGCCTGCTACCAGCGTGCAGTCCGACACGGCGGCGGCCAGATTATCGAACACCTTGGCGTTTTCCAGAATATTGCTGGCGCCCACCGCAGAGCGCGCTTCTTTAAAAGCCACCTCGTAAGGATTCACCAGCCGCAGTTGAAAGAAACCGAAATTGCTCATAGCGCGGGCAGCCGCGCCGATATTCAGCGGATTCCTGGGAGCCACCAGAACAATTTGAACCGAATCCTCCGCCATTAACGACGCGATCGCTGGTGTGCAGGCCGCTCATCGTGGCGCGCGGTCAGATTATGGGCGCTATTCACCAGCGCCAGATGCGAGAGCGCCTGCGGAAAATTTCCCAGCATCCGCCGCTCCCTCGGGTCCCATTCCTCAGAGAGCAGCCCCACGTCATTTTGCAGCGTCAATAGCCGCTCAAACAGGTCGCGTGCTTCTTTCATCCGGTTTTGCATCACATAGTTATCCACCAGCCAGAAGCTGCACGCAATGAACGCGCCTTCATCGCCCGATACGCCATCCACCGCGGATCGGGTGTTATAGCGCGCCACAAATCCGCTGGGCATCAGATACTTCTCAATGGCCGCAACAGTGCCCAGCATGCGCGGATCATCTGCCGCAATAAAGCCCACCTGCGGCAGCATAAGCAGGCTCGCATCCACTTCCTTGCTGCCGTAATACTGCACGAAGGAATTCAATTCGGTGCTGAAGCCGAAGCGGAGAATTTCATTGCGGATATGTTCCCGCCAGCGGATCCACCGCTCCAGCGGGCCTTCTTCGCCGAACTCCTGAATGGTGCGAATTGCCCGGTCGACCGCAACCCATACCATCACCTTCGATTGCACAAAATGACGCGGCTTGCCGCGCACCTCCCACATGCCTTTGTCGGGCTTCGTCCAAAGTTCTTCCAAATGGCCCAGCAGCGCGCGCTGTAGGTTCCAGCCGGCCTCGAGCTGAGGAAGGCCTTTCTTCCGCGCCTGATAAAACGAATCGAGCACTTCCCCGTACACGTCCAGTTGAAGCTGTTCGGAAGCGGCGTTGCCAACGCGTACCGGGCTGGAGCCTTCATAACCAGGCAATTCCGTAAGCTCAAATTCGGTGAGGCGCCGCTCGGCTGCGATGCCATACATGATCTGCATCCGATCCGGATTCCCGGCCACAGCACGAAGCATCCATTCGCGCCACGCCAACGCTTCGTCTGTGAAACCGGATTCCATCAGCGCAAACAGCGTCAGCGTCGAATCGCGCAGCCAGCAGTAGCGATAATCCCAATTGCGCTCGCCGCCGATTTCTTCGGGCAATGATGTTGTCGGCGCAGCCACAATGCCGCCCGTTGCGTGATGCGTCAGCGCTTTCAGCGTTATCAGAGAGCGCTGCACCACATCGGCATAATCGCCCTTCGGCTTGTGCTTATTTGACCACCGTTCCCATGCGCGCGACACGTTCTGCATGGCTTGGACGGCATCGAAAGCTTTCGGCAGCGGCCCAAATGAAGAGGCCCATGTAATCGAAAACGGGAACACATCGCCTTCAGCAACATCGAACGAGGCAATCGTCTTGAAATCTTCACCGCGTGTCTCGACAGGCGAAGCGATGACGATCTGATCCGGGCCCGCGATCGCGCGCAGGCGGCCGTCTTCCATGCGGCTTACCCACGGAATGATCGTCGCGTAGTCGAAGCGGATCACCAGTTCCATGCGCATCGCCACACGGCCGCGAATGCCCTTCACGATGCGAATCACATCCTGATGATCGCCGCGCCGGTCCATGCAGTCGGTTAGCAGAACGGCGCCATCCTGTGTGGCGAACTCTGTTTCTAAAACCAGAGTGCCTTTGCGATAGCGGCGTTTCACCTGTGGATGATCGTGCAGCGGCGCAATCGTCCAGTGGCCGTCGTTGTCCGACCCCAAAATTCCCGCAAAGCAGGCGGCGGAGTCAAAGCGCGGAAAACTCAGCCAGTCGATAGAGCCATTGCGGCCCACTAAGGCAGCCGTCGCGTTATTGCCGACCAGCGCGTAATCTTCAATGAGTTGCGGCACGGTCTAAACCATAAAAGCTTATGCGAGCTCAATGACCACTTTTATGTCATCCGGGTGGCGCTCGAGAGCCTTTTGCCAGTTGGAAAGCTTTTCTTTACGTGAAATCAGACCGCGAAGCCAGTTGCGGTCGGCGTCTGAAAGCGCCTTGACGGCCATCTCCCAGTGGCTTCGATTGGCGTTGACGGTGCCAAAAATCACCTGGTTTTCGAGCACCATCGTGCGATTCATGGTGCCCAGATCAAGGTCGATTTTTTGCCCGTGTGAGGACACGCCGGCCAGACATAAAATGCCGTCGTTGCCAAGCTGATACATGCACTCGGCGATAACGGATGCTACGCCTGTGCATTCCAGAATGATGTCGGGCTTGAATCCGAGATTGCTGAGTGCGCCGGTGTGATACTGCCCGCCCAATTGCTTCACAAGCTGTGGTTTTGGCCCGCTCGCGACCCGGTCCAGTACGTGAACTTCAAGGTGCCGTTGCGCCCCCATCAATGCGGCAAGCAGCCCGATGGGTCCGGCGCCCGTCACCAGAACCGTCTTCGGTTTCCACTCCGCGCGCTGGCCAATGCGCGTGATATGATCCCAGGCCTTCGCCAGCACACTGGCAGGTTCCATGAGGACGCCGACATCTGCGAGGCTCGGATCGAGGCGTATGGCGTAATTGGGTTCAATACGCCAGCGTTCGGAGGCAAAACCATTCACCTCTTTGATGCCGCGCTCCGTATATTTTCCGTTGCGGCACATGTCCCACTGCCCGACTGCACAAGCCAGACAAGGCACCGGATCAGGCCGGCGCACAATCCCAACCACCAGGTCGCCTTTGTTAAATCCGCTGCCTGAAGGAGCATCTTCAACGCGTCCTAACGATTCATGCCCGATAATCAGGTGATCGCTGCCCGGAGGCGGCCAGCCATATTCGGCCGAGATGAGCTCAAAGTCCGTTCCACAGATGCCCAGTTCCACAGCACTGACCAGAATGCTTCCGTAATCTGGCGATGGTTCGGGAACGTCCTGCACGCCGGCAGAGTTCGGCTTGCCGGGGACAATCGTTAGCGCCTTCATGTAACCTCTGTCTGGTAGATGGGGTCGCACGGATTTTGTGACGTACCGTGCCTGCGGTAGTTCACCGATTTACCATACAGCTAGGATGCAATCACGTAATTGCCCTCGATTTATGCGCACCGAATGCGCCCTGCAGGTGGATAGCAAGTGAAGGCGCTCGTGAAATCACGCAGCGAGCCCGGCCTCTGGCTGGAAGATATCCCGGAACCCACGATTGGAATCAACGATGTCTTAATCCGCGTAACGCACACCGGAATCTGTGGAACTGATCTCCATATCTATCAATGGGACGAGTGGGCGCGGAACACGATCGCCGTGCCGATGGCCATCGGCCACGAGTTTGTCGGCGAAATTGCAGAAGTTGGCTCGAACGTCAACGATTTTCATCCCGGCGAAATTGTCAGCGGTGAAGGTCACGTCGTTTGCGGCCGCTGCCGCAATTGCCTGGCGGGCCGGCGCCATCTTTGCGCTCACACGCAAGGCGTAGGCGTTAACAGGCCAGGCGCATTCGCCGAGTACATCGCCCTGCCGATGAGCAACATCTGGCGGCATGATCCTTCCATCAACCGGGAAATCGCAGCCATCTTCGACCCTTTCGGTAATGCGGTGCATACGGCGTTATCGTTCCCGGTACTGGGTGAAGATGTCTTGATTACCGGAGCAGGGCCAATCGGCTTGATGGCCATTCCGGTGGTGCGGCACGCCGGCGCGCGCTACATTGTGGTCACTGACCTCAATCCTTACAGGCTTGAGCTCGCGCGCAAGATGGGCGCAACTCTTGCGGTGGACCCGAGAGAAACATCCATCGAGGAGACGCAGAAAGAACTTGGCATGCAGGAAGGCTTCGATGTGGGGCTTGAGATGTCCGGCAATCCGGCCGCATTCCATGCAATGATCGCCAACATGAGCCATGGGGCCAAAATAGCCATGCTGGGCATCCCCGCGCACGAGATGCCCATCGATTGGCGGCAGGTCATCTTCAACATGCTCACCATCAAAGGCATTTACGGCCGTGAGATGTATGAGACCTGGTACAAAATGACCGTCATGCTGCAATCCGGGCTGGATATTTCCGGCGTGATAACTCACCGGTTCTGCTACCGCGATTTCGAAAAGGGATTTGAAGCGATGCGCTCGGGCAAATCGGGCAAGGTCATTTTGGATTGGACCAATGTCCACTGAAGCGGAAGTGGGGCGCGTCTCATGAAGACCAGCATTTTCGATCTTTTTAAAATTGGCATCGGCCCTTCGAGCTCGCACACCGTAGGACCCATGCGCGCCGCGCGCCAGTTTGTTGTTGGTCTGCGTGATGCCGGCCTGCTGCCACAAACCACGCGCGTTTTGGCCGAGCTGTATGGTTCACTTGCACTCACGGGAATCGGCCACGCAACCGATCGCGCGGTGCTGCTCGGTGTATCGGGTGAGAAGCCGGAAGAAGTAGATCCCGAACACATCCCGCTCATCATCGAACGCATTCGCAGCAATCACGCAATCCGTTTACTCGACGAGCGCGAGATCCCGTTTGAGACGGCTGACGACTTGCTCTTTCACACCGATCAGATCCTGCCCGGGCACCCCAACGGCATGCAATTTACGGCATTCGATAGCAACGGGCGGATTCTGCGGCGCGAGACTTACTACTCCATCGGCGGCGGCTTCATCGTGAAAGAAGGCGAAAAGGCTTCTGCGAGCGGTGAGTCGCTGCCCGTGCCGCATCCTTTCTCAAACGGCGCCGAGTTGCTGCAGCATGCCGAAGAAAAAGGGCTGCCCATCTGGCGCTTGATGCTTGAAAACGAAAGCGCCCTCAGACCGGAAGCGGAGGTGCGTGCGCGCATCGAAAAAATCTGGTCGGTGATGAACGACTGCATCGAACGCGGGCTGCGCACGCCCGGAATCCTGCCCGGTGGTTTGCGGGTTCGCCGGCGCGCGCCGGGGCTCTTCAGGAAAATTCAGAGCCAGGGGGCCAATGATCCGTTGCTCGCCATGGATTGGGTCAACGTCTTTGCCATGGCCGTGAACGAGGAAAATGCCGCCGGCGGCCGCGTTGTCACGGCGCCGACCAACGGGGCTGCCGGGCTTGTGCCCGCCGTCGCGCGCTATTACCGGCAGTTTGTTCCTGAGGCGTCCGACGAAGGACTCGTACGCTTCTTCCTGACTGCAGGCGCAATCGGAATTCTGTACAAGGAAAACGCCTCGATTTCCGGCGCGGAGGTAGGCTGCCAGGGCGAAGTCGGCGTCGCGTGTTCCATGGCCGCGGCAGCACTCGTGGGCGCTTTGGGCGGAACAAACGCAGAAGTCGAGCATGCCGCGGAGATCGGTATGGAACATCACCTCGGAATGACCTGCGATCCCATCGGCGGCCTGGTGCAAATTCCTTGCATAGAGCGCAATGCCATCGGGGCTGTCAAGGCGATTAACGCCTGCCGCATGGCGATGCAGGAGAGTGGCGGTCACGTCGTCTCGCTCGATCAAGTGATACGGACGATGTATCAGACCGGACTCGATATGCAATCCCGCTACAAGGAAACCGCCTTGGCGGGCTTAGCTGTTAACGTGAAGGATTGTTGAAGACGCATGTACACGACCCAGCAGTATCTGACGAACAAACTTCAGGAAATTGAGAAAGCCGGCCTGTACAAACGGGAACGCCTGATTGACGGCCCGCAGCAAGCCGAGATTCGCGTCAAGCACGGCAATTCCGTCCTGAATCTTTGCGCCAACAATTACCTGGGATTAGCAAACCATCCTGCCATCATCGCCGCAGCGCATCGCGCGCTGGACGAATGGGGCTACGGCCTCGCCAGCGTCCGGTTCATCTGCGGCACTCAATCGATTCATAAACAACTCGAACAAAAAATCAGCGAGTTTCTCGGCACCGACGACAGCATTCTCTACAGTTCCTGCTTCGATGCCAACGGTGGGCTCTTCGAGACTTTGCTCGACGAGCAGGATGCGGTGATTTCAGACGAGCTGAACCACGCCAGCATTATCGACGGTATCCGGCTCTCGAAAGCGGCGCGTTTCCGTTATCGCAACGGCGATATGGCAGATCTCGAAAGCAAGCTCAAAGAAGCGAGCAGCGCGCGCAACCGGCTGATTGCCACCGATGGTGTTTTTTCGATGGACGGCTATCTCGCGAAACTGCCCGAAATCTGTGATCTCGCCGAAAAATATAAAGCCATGGTCATGGTGGACGATTCTCACGCCGTCGGTTTCATGGGTAAGTCAGGTCGCGGCACGCACGAACACCTCGGCGTCATGGGCCGCGTCGATATTATTACCGGAACTCTCGGGGAAAGCTTTGGGAGGCGCGAGCGGCGGATACACCAGCGGGCGCCAGGAGATCATCGACCTTTTACGCCAACGGTCGCGTCCCTATCTGTTTTCCAACTCCGTCGCGCCGCCTATCGTGGCCGCTTCCATCGAAGTTTTGAATCTGTTGAGCCACAGCGGCGAGCTGCGCCACCGGCTCTTTGCCAACACGAAATTGTTTCGCCAGCGCATGAGCGGCATCGGCTTGAACATTCTTCCCGGCGAGCATCCCATTGTGCCGGTCATGTTGGGCGATGCGGCGCTGGCCACCCGCATGGCCGATCTTCTCTTGCAGAAAGGCGTGTATGTGATCGGCTTCTCGTATCCGGTCGTGCCGCAGGGCAAAGCGCGCATCCGGGTGCAGGTCTCCGCCGCGCACACGCCCGAAGATCTCGAATTCGCGGTCGCCAAATTTGCCGAAAGCAAACGGGAACTGGGAATATAGCCGCTTTTGAAACGCCATTCAAGTAGCGCCTCTGCAGCCGGCCCGCGCCTTCAACGGGTTCTCGGAGTATGGAGCGCTGTTTCGATCGTTGTCGGCACCGTCATCGGCAGCGGGGTCTTTCTCGTGCCCTCCGCCATGATCCGCTATGTAGGGTCCGTCGAAAAGCTCTTCGTCGTTTGGATCATCGCTGGCATTCTGAGCCTTTTCGGCGCGCTCACCTACGCGGAGCTGGCCGCCGCTATGCCGGAAGCCGGCGGCGAGTACGTCTATCTGGGCGCTGCCTATGGCCCCTTCTGGGGATATCTCTACGGCTGGACGCAATTCTGGGTGGGCAAGAGCGGTTCCATCGCTACGCTCGCCGCCGGATTCTACACCTATCTCACCGCCTTCTATCCGGCGCTCGGCGCTACCGTCATCACCGCGCCCTGGCATATCGGTCCGGGCGGCAGCCTGCTCGAAATTCACTACGGGCAGTTAGTGGCCATTGTAGTCATCGTGATTCTCGCCATTGTCAATTACGTAGGCGTGCGCTCCGGCGGCAACCTTCAGGTTTTCGTAACGGCGATCAAAATGATCCTCATCGCCGGCATCATCGTCGTCGGACTGATCTCCGGTAAAGGTGATTTCAGCCATTTATCCAGCCGCATTCCCACTTTGGGAGGAATTGCCGGATTTTTCGCCGCCATGGTCAGCGCTCTCTGGGCCTATGACGGCTGGAATAACGTGAGCATGGTCTCTTCAGAGATTCGGGAGCCGCAAAGGAACTTACCGCGCGCGCTGATTTTTGGTACGTGCGCCGTCATTGCCACTTATCTTCTGATCAACGTCTCCTACTTTTACGTGCTCAGCCCAACGCAGGTGGCCGGCAGCGGCCGCGTGGCGGCCGACATGATGCAGTTCCTCTATGGCCGGGCAGCCTCGAGCGCCGTTACCATAGCTGTTTTGATTTCCATTTTTGCCGCGCTCAACGGCTCCATTCTCTCTGGTTCGCGCGTGCCCTACGCCATGGCGCGCGATGGCCTCTTTTTTCGAACCGCGGCCCGGGTCCACCCCCGTTTTCATACGCCCAGCAATGCCACAGTAATGCTTTGCATCTGGTCGTGCATCGTCGTCTTGAGCGGCTGGTACGACGATCTTTACAATTTCGTGATTTTTGGAAACTGGATCTTATACGGATTAACGGCACTTTCCGTATTTGTTCTACGCTGGAAAATGCCGGATTTGCCACGACCGTACCGGACCATCGGCTACCCGGTCGTTCCAGTACTTTTTGTATGTGTCGCGGCCATGCTACTCACCAGCACGTTGCACACGCGTCCTCGTGAGTCATTGATGGGGTTGGGACTTATGGCTCTCAGCGTGCCGTTTTATTTCTATTGGAAAAAGAAGCCAACGATTGCCGTCTAAGTGAAAAACACCAGCGTTTCTATCAAATAGCACGCAAAATTAACTGGTACTACTAGAACTAACTCCCCCTTTATGGGGGAATGGACGTCTTGAATTCCACATTGCATTCCTTTTAAACTTCCTCTGAACGTGAGCGTCACACTGCTGTAGCCGCTGGAGGATCCCAATTTTGGACGTGGATAAAATGCTCGCTGACCTACGCCTCGAACGCGAGCAAATCGAAGAAGCGATTTTGACACTGGAACGACTGGCCCGCGGGCGGGGCCGCCGGCGTGGTCGGCCGCCTGCCTGGCTCAAAGGCGCGGTAGGACTTTCCGAGCAGGAACCCGAGGAAATTCCGGCCGATCATACCGAACCTAAACGGCGTGGCCGGCCTCCGGGCAGTAAATCGGTAAAGCACGCCGCCAACGGCGAAGCCTAATTCGCTTTTGCCGGATACAGCAGGAACGAGTTGCGCCTTTCAACGAAGGCCGCCGCTTGCCGCTGCGCGAGCATCCAGATTACGCTCGGGTCTTTCCCCGCTTCCAGGTCGCTGATTACCTCCCGATTTCCAATCAGCCATTTGCAGGCTTCGAAATCGAGCTTACCCGGGTAGAGCTTCTGGAGCGCGGATGCCACTTCAATGCCTAATCGGGTGCTGTCGAAACTTTGCCGGTCTGTGATCACGAACCGCACGCCGCCTACCGTCTTCCCGGCCAGGTTAGACGATTGCGGCGTAAATTGAGTCGGGTAGACGCGCACTCCGGGGATAAAGCGCGCATTCAGGTATTGGGCGAGCGCCTCGCCGTCAATCCAGTCTGCGCCAATCTGCTCAAACGGGGCATCCGTCCCACGGCCGACCGAGTAATTCCGGTTCGCTTCAAGCATCGCCAGTCCCGGATATAACAGCGCCGCATTCAGACTTCGCATGTTCGGCGATGGATTCACCCAGAGCAGCGATCCATGGTCGAACCAATCACCCCGCTGCCAGTTCGCCATTTTGATGACGTGCAAATCCGCGCCCCAGTGCTGCTCGGTATTTGCCATTGTGGCAAGCTCTCCGAATGTCATTCCGTGCCGCAGCGGCATGTCATAGCAGCCGACGAATGATTCCAGATCCGGCTCCATCTCCGGCCCCTCCACGTGCACACCGGTGATCGGATTCGGCCGATCCAGCAGGAAAAACGGTTTCTTCGCTTTGCCGGCTTCCTCCAGCGCATAGAGCATCGTGCAGGAATACGTGTAAAAGCGCGCTCCTACGTCCTGAATGTCATACACAACGGCATCCAAGTCGCTCATCTGCTCTGCGGTCAACCGGCGTTGTTTGGGCTGATAGAGGCTGATGACCGGCAACCCTGTCTTCGCATCCTGGCTGTTGCCTACGTCTGCATCCAAAGCGCCGTTAATGCCGTGCTCCGGCGAAAAGAGCTTGACAATGTGAACCCCCCCCGCCAGCATCACATCTACGTTCCGCTGCCCGTTACGATCAATTCCCGTTTGGTTGGTAATCAGTCCTACGCGCTTGCCCGCCAGCTCACGAAACTGATGTTGCTCCAGAACATCCAGGCCGGTCAGCGTCTGCACGTTTCGATTCACCTGGCGATGCACGCCCGCGCCCGTAATGGTCTCGTTGTAGCTGGTTAAAGAAACGGTATCGGGTGCTTCGATGCCGAAAGAGGCTGCAACCGCGGTCGCAATGCGAGAGCGCAGCGAGCTCAGCGATTTGCCGCGCTTGGGATGCACCACATTGGTCAAAAAAATAACAAAGGAGTTCGTAGTGGGATCCATCCAGATGGATGTCCCCGTAAATCCCGTGTGCCCATAAGAGCCGATCGGGTACAGTTCGCCCCGGTTGCTTGAAAACGGCGAATCCATGTCCCAGCCGAGCGCGCGCAGAATCGGCTGATCTGCCGGACTTGCGGGCTCCGTGAATTTCTGCACCGTCATAGGCTGAAAAACGCGTCTGCCGTTCAGCGTTCCCAGGCCCAGCATCATTTCGGCGTACTTGGCCAGGTCTGCGGCGGTCGTGAAGAGGCCCGCGTGTCCTGCAACCCCGCCCATGTACCGCGACGTCGGGTCGTGCACCACACCGCGAAACGGCTGCCCGGTGTCTTCATCAATCTCGGTGGGGGCGATGCGCTGGCGCAAGAAAGGGCTGGGCAGAAAGCCGGTCTCATTCATGCCCAGCGGAATAAAAATCTGCTGCTTCGCATAGTCGGCCAGCGATTCGCCCGACAGGCGCCGCACAATTTCGCCCAAAAGAATGAAATTGATATCGCTGTAAATAAAGCGGGCTCCCGGCGGCGCAACGGGCTTGGTATTCAGCGCCCGCTGGATTCCGGTTTGGTATCCGCTCCAGCGCGGTACGAGTTCCAGATTGGGCGGCATCCCGGAAAAGTGAGTCATCAACAGACGAACCGTAATGTCGCTTTTCCCGCCTTGGAACTCCGGCAAGTACTTCGTGACCGGATCGTCGATGCGTATCTTGCCGGCTTCGAAAAGTTTCATAATGCTCGGCGTGGTCGCGACCACTTTCGTCAGAGAGGCGGCGTCGAAGATGGTGTCCGTAGTCATGGGCTCGCGCTGTGGAATCAACGCGCGCGAGCCGTATGCTTTTTGATAAATCACCTGCCCGTTGTGCCCGATCACCAGCACCCCGCCGGGAATTAATCCCGTGTTCACGGCTTCGTTGATGATCTGATCAACCGGCGCGTACGTGTCCGTACCGGGCATCTGCTGCGCATACGCGAGCGTTATGCCCAGCAGGAGAACTGAGGTGAATTTCATTTTTCGAATTTCAGCGTTCTTGGATCAATGGTCTCGCAAGGCCTTCCAGTACTCCGGCAAGCTTCACATCCCGTTCCGTAATGCCTCCGGCATCGTGCGTTGTGAGATCGACGGTAACCCGGTTATAGACATTCGACCACTCCGGATGATGGTTCATCTTTTCGATCAGAACAGCCGCCGTCGCCATGAAGCCAAACGCATGCGCAAAATCCGCAAATTTGTATTCCCGGTGCAATTTGGCGCTTTGCAAACTCCAGCCCGGCAAATTGTGCAGCGCAGACTGCACCTCGTCTTCTGCCAATTTTTGTCTTTCCGCCATGTCGTCATTGTAGGGGGAGGGAATTGGCTCTTTTTGAATGAAACTCGCTTATGCTATTGCATTCCGATGCACACGTGTGCACAATAGGGGCAGAGGAGAGATTTTTGTCCATGCAAGCCGTACTCGAAAAACAGCCGCTCAAAGAACTCGACGAATGGGACGATTTTGTTGCCACTCGCTACAAGCAAGGAAAATCGGAAGACGAATTCCGCAACTACAAACCCGACGCCAATCCCGGCGTGACCGAGTTCTACCGCCAGAATCACGCTCACCAGACACTCGATTTTGTCCTGAAGAAAAAGGCTGAATATTGCGGCTTGACCCGCGGCAAAAAAAGCATTTGGGAAATGGCCGAATATCTGAATACGCTGGTGGACGACAGCGACCCGGATACCGACCTCACCCAGATCGAGCACTTACTCCAGACCGCCGAAGCCATCCGCAAGGATGGCCATCCGCGCTGGTTCGTCCTGACTGGTCTGGTGCATGATTTGGGGAAAGTGCTCTGCCTGTATGGCGAGCCGCAATGGGCGGTGGTGGGCGACACGTTCCCGGTCGGCTGCGCCTACTCAGACCAGATCGTCTTTCCTGAATTCTTCGCGGCCAACCCGGATAGCAAAGTTCCCGAGTACCAGACTAAGTACGGCATCTATCAACCGAACTGCGGCCTCGATAACGTGCACATGTCCTGGGGCCACGACGAATACATCTACACGGTGACGCGCAATTATCTTCCTGAGCCCGCTCAATATATGCTGCGTTATCACTCCTTCTACGCTGCGCACCGGCACGGCGCCTATAAGCACCTGATGAGCCCGCACGATGAACAAATGTTTGAATGGGTGCGCAAATTCAACCCCTACGATCTGTATTCGAAAGGCCGCGAGCGTCCGAATTTAGAGGAAATTAAGCCTTACTACGAAGATCTTGTCAGCGAGTTCTTCCCGGATCAGATCGCCTGGTAGTCCGGGCGGCCTGAACCCAAAAGGCCCTCGCGGGTTTTTCTCCCACGAGGGCCTTTTAGGAGGAGATATGCTCTGGTGGCGAATGTGCTTGTTGTTTCGGCCCGTCAGGTTCGCGGCGTAGCCGTCATGTTGCGGCTTCTGCTGCTCATTGCAGCAACGATCGCTAACACGAAAACGATCACGCCCACGCACAGGCTGTTGATAAAACGTCCGGTATTACCCACGTAGCCGTAGATCCACGGCGAAAAGAACGCCCATATGCCCAATATCATGTTGAGCCAGCTCAACCCGGCCGTAGTCAGCGGGTTGCTCACCCGGACGACGCCCACGATGAACATGATCGCTCCCACGATCCAGGAGTTCCAGGCGTTGCCGGAGCCGGCCGCGCCATAAACCCAGGGCGAGACAAAGAACCAGATGCCCGCCAGCAGGCAAATCGTGCTCGCCGCTCGGCTGGCGTTGGCTCGATTGTGTGTTACTGGCGGTAAGTTGTTGTTTACCTCTAAATTGCTAGCCATTGTAACTTCCCCTCCACCTGTTTGACGCGGGAAATAGGCTATTGGTTCGCTCGCAAAACCAACAAAACATGTGACTTAAGTCTCTGATCGAGCTTGCGTGAACCGTGCGGCAGGCTTTCTAGCTTCCCGCCGCAAGCCTGCCAGCACTTTCGTCTGGTGGGGCGCGACTGTGGCCGGATTTGAGTTGTAGACGATCAGCGCGCGCACGGGTGGCCCATCGAGCTCGGTCGACGCATGGTCACTTTACAGCAAAAAAGCGGCGATATTGTAACGGTCCGTACTCAGTACTCCGAAAGCTCCCGGATACGTAGGTTGAAACGTTTCTGTACGCCTGGAAACTTGTGTTACACCGCGCAGACCGCCCACAATCCTGGGTAGACTTCCGGCTGCCTCCCAGCAGTCGGCGAGAAGGAGGACAAATTGATTCGAAACGCGATCGTTGGCGGCGTGAGCGGCTTAACAGTAGCTTTAGTCCTGCTGGCTGTGCCAGCTGCGGCATCGACTATTCCTGTCGACATCTCTGGCATCGCTAATGAAAGTTGGAGCCTTTTCATCGGGGGCAATACCATCCCGACGGGCAATCAGATGTACAACGGTGTGCCGTTTGATATACCGTCGGGCTCAGACAACGGCTGGTTTGCGTTCAACGGCTCGAGTCCGGCGACCGTTACCCTTAATATCGGCGTGGCAAATGTCACCACCGTGTACACGCTCATGGATACTATCTGGGGACAGCCGGGACCAGCTTCGTACGTGTCACTGACGTTTACAGGCAGTAACGGCGCAATCTTCACGGATCCTTTGTACGGCAACAGCGATATCCGGGATTTCAATGCCCCCTCTTACTACACCAACTCGATCAACAACACTAGTACGATCAATGCGTGGACGGGGCCAAACTATTCGATGTCCGGATGCTTCCTTAATGCGCCGTGTCATCACCGCCTGGACGAGCAGATCATTACGCTTCCGGCGGCCTTCGCGACGCAGACGTTGACCAGCCTTACGATTCTGGACACTGGCAATGATAACTTTCAGCGCAGTTTTCTAGCCGCTTTGACCGTCAACACGGCTGGCCCGGCATCGCCTGCGCCCGAACCATCTACTCTGACTTTGTTTGGTCTTGCAGCTCCGCTGGTGATGACCGCCCGCCGATGCGCAAAACGGCGGCGCGCGGTTAGCCCGGATATCTCACAAAAATAGTGGCAAAGAGCCGCCGAATTGGCATAAACATTTGTGTCAGCAGATGTTTAGAAGACCAGAGGCGGCTTGGCAATGAGCCCGCGCCCGATCCGAACTTGAAAGCGCCGGGGCCGTTTGTAGCCACGGAACTCCATGTAGGCCACGCGACGCTGGCTGTTTCAGCATTCGGACTGTCGAACTTGTCATGTTCCATGATCCGTTATTCCAATGCCGCCGCGCCTCTCCAGCCCCAGTCACAGCCAAAGCCCTTTGTCAAGACCTCCTGCCGTGAGTTTTGCAAGTCGGTCACAAAAGTAGCCAGCGATATATTTCCTTCCGTCCCAGCAACTTAATCCCTCTGTTGCCCCGAACCCGGCACGCCCCCGCCCAATAATTCCCTCGTGTGGCGCAAATCCAAAGCTGCCCACACCTGGAGAAATATAAACCTATGGCAACCGCCAAACAGATCGCGGCCAACCGCCGCAATGCACAAGAGTCCTGTGGCCCCAAGTCTGCTGAGACCAAGGCAAAGGTCTCCGAAAATCGCCGCACCCACGGGCTCTGCGGCAAATTCACTGTCCTCGCCTGGGAGAACCAGCAGCGGTTCGACGAACTGCTCGCCGCTTTCATCGAAGC
>JAJPJN010000162.1 GCA_021324185.1 Terriglobia bacterium
CTTTGCGTTCTCGCGGTTTGCTTTGACTTGTGCGGCTGTCGCCATTTTTGAAAATTCCTTTCTTTGTGGTGTTGGAAAAAGAAAAACGCCGGAGAGCGGTGAGGCTCTACCGGCGTCTGGAGCAAGAAACTATAGCTAATACCAGTGTCTCATGGGGCTGCAAGGGTTTGGAGGCAAATGGTTCATAACAAAGGAGAAAGAGGCTGTGATTGGCGGTTGGTGAATTTTCTGCTTGACCCGATATTGCAATCCGTGATATCTAAATAGCAGATTGCTATATGAGCGTCGCTGAAAAACTCCGCTACTTACGAGCCGTCGAAGGCCAGCTTCGCGGCCTCGGGCGTGACATGACTCAAAAGGAAGTGGTGGAGGCAATTAAAAAAGAACTCAACCGCTCCCTGAGCCAGCCGTATCTTTCGCAGCTCGAGAGCGGCCATCGCAAGCACCTGACGAATACGAGCCGCTTGCTGCTGGCCAAGTTCTTCAAAGTACATCCCGGCTATCTGGTGGATGATCCGGAGGGGTTTCAAACCGAGCTGATCACCGATTTACAGCAGCAGGAAGACAAGCTGGATCTCTGGCTCATACAGGGCGCGGAGCGATTTCACGCCGATCCGGCGCTTCAACATGCGCTGTTGAAACTGGCGCGTCACGATGACACGCGCAAATGCTTTCTGTTGATGTCCGCGATTCTGGACACGCCCGGTTTGGTGGAGCGGCTCTCGGAGGTATTAAGCGCGAACGGAACCGCTGCCGTGCGGGAAGAAAACCGGCAAGGAGTGCAACATGAGTTGGCCTGACATTTATCTCTTGTGCTTTTTTGTGGGCGCGCTGTGGAGCCTGGCCTCGCTTCTGTTGGGAGGCGCGCACCTGGGGCATTCGGGCTCCGCTCACATGGGCCATGGTCCTTTGGGCCACGCGCATATCGGGCATGGGCAACATGGCCCGATTAAGATTGGCCCGGCGAAAGCCGGACATGGCGGCGCCAGCGACTCGCCTGTGCTTGGCTGGCTGGGTGCGATGGCGAATCCGAGTTGCATCGCGGTGTATCTGGCCTGGTTCGGCGGAATTGGTTATCTGTTGACGCGGCACTCCGGATGGGCGTTCTGGGTGAACCTGCTAGTGGCGATTGCTGTTGGATTGTTCGGCGCATGGATTCTCGCCGCCTTTCTGCGTTTTCTGCAATCGCGCGAGCAGCCGCTGAATGCTGCCGATTATGAAATGACCGGCATTCTGGGCCGCGTATCGAGCTCGATTCGCCCCGGCGGGGTTGGCGAAATCATCTATGTTCGCGATGGCGCCCGCCGGCCGCTTCCGGCACGCAGCGACGACGGCCATGAGATTCAGCACGGCGAAGAAGTGATTGTCACGCGCTTTGAAAAAGGAATTGCGTATGTAAAGACCTGGGATTCGATGACCCAGCCGGAACCTTGGGATAGCATTCCGCAAACATCGAAAAAGGAGACGAACAATGTCTAACGAAGTTGTGTTTATTGCGGCAGTAGTGGTATTGACGCTGCTCGCGTTGATGATGGCGATGGCCACGCTCTACCGCAAAGCGGGCCCGCATGAAGCCCTCATCGTGTACGGGCTGCGCGGCACCCGCATCGTGAAGGGCCGCGGCACGGTGATTTTCCCGATGGTGGAAAATTTTCGCCAGCTTTCGCTGCAATTGATGTCATTCGACGTGGCGCCGCAGCAGGACCTGTACACCAAGCAGGGCGTTGCCGTAACCGTGGAAGCGGTGGCGCAAATCAAAGTGAAGAGCGACCCCGAATCCATTCAAACCGCCGCCGAGCAGTTTCTGACCAAAACGGACCAGGCGCGCGAAGGGCTTATCCGGCTGGTTATGGAAGGTCATCTGCGCGGAATTATCGGGCAGCTTTCTGTGGAACAGATCGTTAAAGAGCCGGAGATGGTCGGCGATCGCATGCGCGCCACGTGCGCGGATGATATGAGCAAGATGGGCCTGGAAGTGGTCTCATTCACCATCAAAGAGGTCCGCGACAAGAACGAATACATCACCAACATGGGCCGTCCGGATATCGCGCGCATCCGCCGCGACGCCGATGTTGCGGCCGCCGAAGCCGAGCGCGATACAGCCATTCGCCGCGCGGAAGCGACGCGGGCGGCTGCCGTCGCCAAAGCCCAGGCCGATCAGGAGCGCGTGCTGGCCGAGGCGCTGTCGCTCGCCAAGCAGGCGGAAGCGCAACGCGACCTCGAGATCAAAAGAGCCCAGTACGTTGAAACCATTAAGCGCCAGCAGGCGCAAGCGGACAAAGCGTACGACATTCAGGCCAATATCATGCAGCAGCAGGTGATCGCCGAGCAGGTGAAGGTTCGCCAGATCGAAAAAGAACAGGAGATCAAAGTTCAGGAAGCTGAGATCCTGCGGCATGAGAAAGAGCTGATCGCAACGGTCATCAAGAATGCGGAAATCGAGAAGCAGCGCATTGAAATGCTGGCCGAAGCGGCGCGGCGTAAGATGACGACCGAAGCCGAGGGTTCGGCTGCAGCCACACGCTTGCAAGGCGAAGCGGATGCCGAGATCATTCTGAAAAAAGGCGAAGCCGAAGCCAAGGCGATGAATGTGAAAGCCGAGGCTTATCAAGAGTGGAACCAGGCCGCCGTGGTGGATAAATTGATTACCGGCTTGCCGGAAGTGGTGCGCGCAATGGCCGCTCCGCTCGCCAACGTCGATAAGATCACCATCGTCTCCACCGGCAATGATGGCGCTGCCGGACTGAATAAAGTGACGGGAGATATGACCAAAATTGCCGCCCAGATCCCGGCGCTTTTCGAGACTCTATCGGGCATACAAATGTCAGACCTGTTGGGCAAAGTTCGTGGAATCGGTGACCGGCCGTCCAGCGATTCAAAAGCTGGCGGGCCAAATGGAAAGCAATAAAGGAGCGTTTATGGCATTACTAGATCGTGTGACGACGCTGATCAAGGCAAACTTGAACGACCTCGTCGACAAAGCGGAAGATCCTGAGAAGCTGCTGAAACAGCTTCTCCTCGATATGCAGAATCAATTCATGCAAGTCAAAACACAGGTGGCAATTGCGATTGCAGACCAGCACTTGCTCGAAAAGAAACAACGGGAAAGCATCGAAGCGCAAAAAGATTGGCTGCGGAAGGCCGAACTGGCTGTTTCGAAAAACGAAGAGTCATTGGCGCGGGTGGCGATCGAGCGTTCGCTTACATATGAGGAGGCGGCGAAAAACTTTGCCCAGCAGATTGAGGATCAGGCGCACCAGGTACAGCTTCTGCGTGACGCCCTTCACAGGCTGGAGCAAAAGATGACCGAGACAAAAGCGAAGACCGAAATACTGATCGCGCAGCACCGGCGCGCGCGCCTGGCGGCCCGCGCCGGAACGGCGAGCATCAAAGGACTCGATCACGATGCCGCCTTCGATCGCCTGCAGACGAAAGTGTCGGAAGCCGATGCTTTGGGGCAGGCACAAATGACCCTCAACGAACCGAATGCAGAGCAGCGCCTGGCAGCGCTTGAAAAATCCGATCAGGTGGACCGGCTTCTGGCCGATCTAAAGACGCGTTTGGGGGCCGGCGCACGCACGGAAACGGAAGCGTTAGCGCCCGTGAATAGAGGACTTCCTTCGACGTGAAAGCTCTCCTTCTCTCTGACTACAACCGGCTTGAAATAGTGGATGTGCCGCTGCCTCGGCCGGGTCCCGGCGAAGTGCTGATCCGGGTCGAGGCCTGCGGCATTTGCGGCAGCGATGTGCATGGATATGACGGCTCATCGGGCCGCCGCATCCCGCCTGTCATCATGGGCCATGAAGCTGCAGGCGTCATTGCTGCGCTGGGACCGGGAGTTGCCGGCATTCGCGAGGGCGATCCTGTTGCGCCTGATTCGACTATCTATTGCGGCGAATGTGAATACTGCCGCCGTGGCGAGATGAACCTGTGTAACCGGCGCGAAGTGCTGGGGGTTTCGACGGCGGATTTTCGCCGGGCCGGCGCATTTGCGGAATTCGTGACCGTCCCGGGCCGCATTGTGCATCGCCTGCCTGAGACGTTGCCGTTCGCCGAAGCCGCCATGATTGAACCGCTTGCTGTGGCCGTACATGCAGTCGATCTGGCGCATCCGCCGGAAAATGGCGCTGCTTTGGTTGTAGGCGCCGGCATGATCGGCTTGTTGACGTTGCAGGCTTTGCGCATTGCCGGATGTTCGGAGATCTGTGTTGTGGATATCGACGATTCGCGTCTCGAACTCGCAAAACAGCTTGGCGCGACAACAACCATCAACAGCAAAACGTCTGACGTACCCACAATGCAGTTCGATGTGGCTATGGAAGCGGTTGGCAGCACGCCGGCGATTCAGGCGGCGATTGGGAGCGTGCGCAAGGGAGGCACTGTCGTGCTGATCGGCAACATTGCGCCGGCTGTCGAAATTCCGTTGCAAATCGTAGTGAGCCGCCAGTTGCGTTTGCAGGGCTCCGCGGCCTCCGCGGGCGAATATCCGCGTTGCATCGACCTGCTTGCACGCGGTGAAGTGAACGTCAAACCGCTGATCAGCATCATTGCGCCTTTAGAAGAAGGCCCGCAATGGTTTGAGCGCCTGCATGCGCGCCAGGCCAATCTGATGAAAGTTATCCTGACGCCTGCCGCGTCTTCTGAAAAGAGATCGCAATGAAATCTCCCGCTTGGTTTTCTAAAATAATCATCTGCTCTCTTCTGGCCGCTTGCGCGTGTACGGCGCAAACCGGAACCGGACCTTCTACGGCTGCGCCGCCTCCGCCCGTGACCAATCTTCAGCGGCAGCTCGATCGGCTGGAGAATACACTGCATGATTACGGCAACCTGGCGCGCTATCACGACGAGGACATGAAGCTTTCGGCGCCCGCTCCGGGTGAGGATCGAGTCGTGTTCCTCGGGGATTCTATTACCGATTTCTGGGGCCGCCGCGGCGCGCCGTTCTTTCCGGGTAAGCCGTACGTCAACCGCGGCATCAGCGGGCAAGTCACACCGCAAATGCTGATCCGCTTCCGCCAGGATGTGATCAATTTGAAGCCCAAAGTGGTTGTGATTCTGGCGGGAACGAACGATATCGGCGGCAGCCTGGGCCCGATACCGGAAGAGGCCACCAAGAACAATCTCATGTCGATGGCGGAGCTCGCGCGCGCCAATAGCATCCGGGTGGTGCTGTCTTCTCTCACTCCCGTGTGCGATTCTTTGCAGCCCCAAACCGCCAAGCGGCCGCTTGCAAAAATCATGGCGCTCAATGATTGGATCAAGAGTTATGCCGCCGGACACAATCTCGTTTACCTGGATTACTATTCGCACATGATCAACGACACGGGCATGCTGCGCTCGAACCTGACGGTCGATTGCCTGCACCCCAATCAGGCCGGCTACGACATTATGGCGCCGCTTGCCGAGCAGGCAATCAAGAAGGCGTTGCAACAGTAACGGATGAAAGCCACGGTTCAGCTCTCGCTCGATCTCACGGATGTGAAAGAGGCTCTGGCTACCGCGGAAATGGCGCTGCGCGCAGGCGTGGATTGGCTCGAGGCAGGTACGCCGCTGATCTTAGCCGCAGGCGCGCCAGCGGTGGCCGAGCTGCGCGCCCGATTTCCGGAAACGCCCATCGTCGCCGATCTTAAGATCATGGATGGCGCGTATCTCGAAGCCGAGATCATGGCCAAGGCCGGCGCGAATATGGTTGTAGTCATGGGCCAGGCGCATAGAGAATCGGTTGAGCTGGCAGTGAAAGCCGGTCACGATTTCGGGCTCAAAGTCATGGGCGACAACATGGCCATGCCCGATGCGGTGAGCGGCGCAAAACAACTGGAAGAGTTGGGCTGCGACTACATCGTTCATCACATCGGCTACGATTACCGGACGCTTCGCCGCCAACGCGGCCTTACGGCGCCGAGTCCTCTCGATCAACTGCGCGCCATCGTGAACGCCGTTGGAATTCCGGTTCAAGCGGTTGGCGGATTAACCACCGAGCAAGCTATTGAGACTCCCCGGTACGGCGCTCCCATGGTGGTCATTGGCGCGCCGCTCGCCATCGATGCGCATGCATTCCGCGCAGCTTCGGGAAATGTCGAAGACTCACTCCGGTTGATCTGCGAAAGAGTGCACGCCTATGGCGAGGTGGGCGCCGCCAGGGAGCTGCACGCATGAGCTCGAGCACGATGCCGGCTCTGGTGAACTATGCGCCCGAGCCGTTTTCGGTCGAACTGCGCGAGGTCAAGGTTCCCGAGATTGGTGAACACGATGTGCTGCTGCGAGTGGGCGCAGTCAGTATCTGCGGTAGCGATCTGCATCAATGGCGCGGCTCGCACAGTTGGCAGGTGAATTACCCGTGCATTCTGGGCCACGAATTTGCCGGGACGATTGCTGCCCGCGGGTCTGGCGTCCGTGGATTTCGTGAAGGCGACCGCGTGGTTAGTGAGACCGCGGCGGTAATTGATGAAAGTTCGCCGCTCAGCCGGGCCGGGCTTTATAACCTCGATCCGGCGCGCCGGGGTTTCGGCTACGGCGTTGACGGCGCAATGACGCAATACGTTCGGGTGCCGGAACGGTGCCTGCACCGCATTCCCGATTCCGTCTCGTTTCATAAAGCCGCTCTGACGGAACCCTGCGCGGTGGCTTACAATGCCGTGTGCGTCAATGGCCGTGTTCGCCCGGGGGATCGCGTGCTGGTGATCGGTCCGGGCCCGATTGGACTGCTGTCCGCGAAGATGGCACAGCTCAGCGGGGCGGGCGAAGTGATCGTGGCCGGACTGCCGGCTGACCGGCATCGTCTGCAGGTGGCACGCCAGTTTGGCGCGACGACAACACTCGACGCAAACATCGGCGAGTACGTCTCGCAAACAGGCGACGGCCTCGGAGTAGACGTCGCCGTCGATGCAGCGGGTCATTCCTCAACGCTCAAGATCGCGCTCGAATGCGTTCGTCCCGCCGGGCAGATCGTCAAAGTCGGTTGGGGCCCTCAGCCGGTGCAATTCAGCCTCGACCCGCTGGTGCAGAAGAATCTCACGCTGGCCGGCAGCTTCTCTCACAATTGGCCGGTTTGGGAGCGCGTAATTACGATGATTGTCTCCGGCCAGCTCAATCTGGACCCCATCGTCAGCCGCGTTTGCGAATTGCCGCAATGGCAGGAATGTTTTGAAAAAATGGAAGCCGGCGAATATGTGAAGGCCGTCCTCACTCCCTGATGCCGCTCAAAATTTCGGCATTTCCGAAGTGCTACATTGACGAAATTTCTTCCGGCCGGATGCCGGTTTTTGAATGGATTCGTCTGGCCCGAAGTCTGGACGCAGACGGGCTCGAGATGTACGAGGGTTTTCTTACCTCGCTCGACGCCGCCTATCTCGATTCCCTCGCTGAGGCCATAGATGCGGCTGGATTCGCCATGCCGATGCTGTGCTGCTCGCCCGATTTCACCGCGCCCGATGAAGATCAACGCAAACGTGCAATCGAACGCGAGGCACAAATGATCGAAGTGGCCGCGCGACTTGGCGGCCCAGGAACAGTTTGCCGCGTGCTGAGCGGGCAGCGATATCCCGAGGTGTCCTGGGAACAAGGGCGCGATTGGGTGATCCAGGCAATCGAATTTCTACTGCCGCATGCGCGCGAACACGAAGTGATTCTCGGTATGGAGAATCACTATAAAGACGGTTTTTGGAAGTATCCGGAATTCGCGCAGAAACGCGAGCGTTTTGTTGCCATTGTGAATGCCATTTCCGATCGCACCCATTTCGGCGTGCAGTACGATCCCTCGAACGCGATTGTTGCCGGCGATGATCCGGTTGACTTACTGAGGGAAGTGGCCGATCGCGTGGTCAGCATGCACGCAAGCGACCGGTATCTGGCCGAAGGAACGACGCTCGACGAACTGCGGCAAAGCGATGGAACTCTCGGATACTCGGCGGACTTGCGACACGGCGTGACGGGAAAAGGGCTCAACGACTACGATGCCATTTTTCGCATCCTGGCCGAACACGGTTACAGCGGCTGGGTCAGCATCGAAGACGGAATGAACGGCATGGAGGAGATGGCGGAATCTTTGGCGTTTCTGCGCCGCATGTCAGATCGCTATTTCCCGTGACGCGCCAAAGTTCTTATGATGGGCCGCGCGCTGACGGCGCTCTCATTTCTTTGTCATAATTTCTGCTATGGCTGACAAAAACGGAGTACCACGTCTGTTTCTCCTCGCGCTCGCCTCACTCCCTGGAATGCTCTGTGCTCAAGGGCCGCAGGGGCCCGGCAACGGGAATCCGCTGATTCATCAAGGCTCTTTACTCGACGTTCAGGGTAAAGGAGCCGAAGCTCGCGAGACTTTTCAAAAAGCCATTGACAGCGCCCCGACCCCTGCTGCGAAGGCGAGCGCCGAGCGCGCCATGGCCATGTCATGGGCGTTCGAAGGCAACTGCAAGAAAACGGTGGAATACGAAAAACAGGTGATCGATTACTGGAAAACTCAAGAAACGGCGGATCCCAGCCATGCTTTTTATCAGGAAGGCGAGATGGCCGACGAAGCAGCGCGCGTCTGCATCGATAGCGGCGATCTCAATACTGCTTACGAAATGTATAAAGAAGGCCACGACCTCGGCCTCAAAGAACCGAATATCTCTCCCGGGCGAAAAGATCTTTGGGAATTTCGCTGGCAGAATGCCGAGGCGCGCATCGCTGCTCGCCGGGGCCAAAAAGCCGAAGCTGCAAAATATGTCGCCGAAGCCAAGGCAACACTCGATGACATGCAGCAGAAAGATCCCGAGCTCTACGATCAGCAAAAAGCATTCCTGCCGTATCTGGAAGGCTACGTCGCGTATTACGCGGGCGATTACAAAACTGCGCTGGCAGACTTACAGCAGGCAAACCAACGCGATCCCTTTATTCAATGCCTGTTGGGGATGACTTACGAGAAGCTGGGCGAGAAGGACAAGGCTATGGAGGCGTATCGTCAGGCTTCACAGACCAAAGCTCATAATCCACCGGCTGCTTTTGCGATCCCGTTCACTGCTAAGAAGCTGGGCAGCGCGTCTTCCACTTTGCAGAAGTAACGTCACTGCACTTTGAGCGTCTTCTTTAGCCAGGCGATCATCTCCGGTTTCCAGTGCTGCATGTCTGGCGTCTTCCAGCGCGACATGCCGTGGCCGCCGCCTTCTATGGTGATGAGTTCGCAGGCTGCGCCGACGCGCCGGATGGCATCGCAGAACTCGGTTGATTGCGAATAGGCGACCTGATCATCTTTGTTTCCCGCGATCACCAGAAACGGCGGCATGCCTTTGTGCACTGCGGTGATCGGCGATTCCTCACGCAACCTGGCAAGCCCTGCTTCATTCAATTCACTAACACCGAAGAATTGAATTCCGCCCCCATGATCGGCATGGCGGTTGATATTCGCCATGTCGAATTGTTCGGGATGATCGCGACGCAGCAGCGTCAGTTTGGCGTAGTCGGACGGGCCGTAGAAGTCGACCACAGCGGAAACGGCAGTTCCCGGCGCGTTGTGCGTCCCCACATAGTTCACCAGAAAGCCGCCGGCGGATTCGCCAATCAGAGCTAACTTCGCAGTGTCGACGTGATATTCGGCTGCATGTGCCTTCACCCATCGAATCGCTGTGTCCACATCCTCGACGGCTTGCGGCAACTGCGCTTCCGGCGCAAGCCGGTAATCAATGCTGAACCACGCGAACCCGGCATCAGCGAGCGGCTGAAACAGCGGCCGGACATTCGTGCTCTTGCTGCCCTCATCGAACCCTCCCCCGTGCACAAGAATCGCGGCGGGAAATGGCCCGGATCCATCGGGGACATGCAAGTCCAGCAGAAGCGGCTTCCCGTTACGATTGGCATACTCGACATCTTTTTGGTCGAGCGCAAAGATTGGGACCGCGCCGATAAGCCCCAGCAGGAGAGCAAGTAGCTTCATTACTCGGAGTTTAATCCGGAAAGGACTCAGGGCAATAGCAAAATTCGTGTAAGTTGCGGTACGGACCCGAAAAGATTATCCGGAGCGGCATCCTGTCGTGCTCGGCTTACACCACGCCGAATTGCCAGTTCACGCTGTTGTTGCCAACGGCCACAACAGCCGGCGCTCCCGGCGCTGCGCCATCAAACAAATAGGGAAGTGAACACGACGCGGGGCCGTAGGCGCTTCGTCAACGGGGCAAGGTGAAACGGAAGGTAGATCCCTGGCCGAGTTCGGATTCAACCCAGATTTGGCCGTCATACTGATTGACGATCCGTTGACAGATCGCCAGCCCAATGCCGGTGCCTGAATATTCCTCGCTCGTGTGCAGCCGTTTGAATAAGCCAAAGATTTGCTCTTTGTATTGCGGATCAATTCCGATGCCGTTGTCGGCCACGGAAAAGATCCAATAGCCGTCCTGGTGGGGTTCAGCCGCTATGCGGATAACCGGCGGCTGTTCCGGACCTCGATACTTGATGGCATTCCCAATCAGGTTTTGAAACAGTTGCTGCAGATGAGTGGAGTGCACGCATACTGAAGGTAATTTCCCGGCCAGGATTTGCGCGCCGGTTTCCAAAATTACGCTCGAAAGATTATCCAGGGCCGCTTTCAGAGCCACATTGGCATCAGTCAGTTCCGGCGGTTTCTCCAGCCTGGTGGATTGCGTATAAGCGAGCAGATCGCGAACCAGCGCTTCCATGCGCGTTGCGCTCTTGCGCAGGTAGCCCACGAACTTAAGGGCGTCTCCCTCGAGCTGGCCTTCAAAGCGCCGCGCCAAAAGATCGCTGTAAATCTTGATGCCACGCAGCGGTTCCTGGAGATCGTGACTCGCCGTATAGGCGAATTGTTCGAGATCTGCATTAGCGCGCCGTAGATCTTCCTGGACACGCTTTTGCTCGTCGATATCGGTACTCGTTCCGAACCATTTTGTGATCCTTCCGTATGCATCGGGCACCGGAAGAGCGCGCGTAATAAACCAGCGCCAGCGGTTCTCGTGCCGATCCATCAAGCGGTGTTCGATGCTGTAGGGGCGTCCTGATCGAAGCGCTTCGTGCCAGGTCTCGCGCGTCCGCTGAAGATCTTCCGGATGAACTATGTCTTCCCAATTTGAATCTGCGTTTACGCTGAAGCCGGTGAACTCGTACCAGCGCTGGTTGTAATAATCTACCTGGCCATCGGGACGCGCGGTCCAAACCATCTGCGGCATGGCATCCGCTAACTGCCGGAACTGGGCCTCGCTCTCGATCAGCGCCGCACGCACGCGCTTCGCCTCGGTGATATCGCGGGCGATTTTAGAGGCTCCGATAATCTTTCCCGTACTGTCCTTGACCGGCGAAATCGTGAGGGAAATATCGAGAAGGCTGCCATCTTTGCGCCGGCGTATCGTCTCGAAATGATCGACACGCTCGCCTCTCCTCAGCTTCGCCAGGATATCTGTCTCTTCGTCCTGCCGGTCATCCGGAATAATAAGGCTTGCAATGGTTCTGCCAATGGCTTCTTCAGCGGTATAGCCGAATAGCCGCTCTGCGCTGTAGTTCCAACTTGTGACGACGCCGTTGAGGTCTTTACTGATAATCGCGTCGTCGGAAGAATCGACGATGGCGCTGAGAAGCAGCGCCGCACGCTCGCTTCGTTTGATCTTTGTCTCTTTTGTGTTGCGGTCCGTAATACTCATTGATCGTATGGCAGATGACAAGCGCCGATGTGAGAATTTTTACATTTACATCTCAGCAAGAACGATTCTTGCGAAAAAGGAAAGGCGTGCGTATATAATCGTCAGTTGGATTTCTGCAATAGGGTCTTTCGCTAGCCTTATTTAACGCTTCTTTATGCCTCAGATCTTTCGACCTAGCTCGAACACGATCGCCAGAGTCACGATCGTCGCGGTCATCCTGCTGCTGGTCTCCACTTTGGGGCTAGCCTACATTATGGACCGCGGTCCATGGATCACTTCGGTCCGGTTTGCGCCGGAGCAGCCGGTCCCTTTTAGCCACAAGCACCACGTGAAAGACGATGGCATCGATTGCCGTTACTGCCACACGTCGGTCGAAAATTCCAGCTTTGCAGGTCTGCCCCCGACCGAGATCTGTATGACATGCCACTCCCAGATTTGGAACAACGCCTCTGTGACGCAGCCGATTCGCGATAGCTGGGCGAGCGGAAAATCTATCGAGTGGGTGCGAGTGCACAAACTACCCGATTTTGTGTATTTCAACCACAGCATTCACATCAACAAAGGCATCGGTTGTTCGGCGTGCCACGGGCAAGTGGACGAGATGCCGCTCATGTATAAGGTCAACACGTTAAACATGAACTGGTGCTTGAACTGTCACCGGGATCCGGCGAAGTTCATCCGGCCCAAATCGGAAGTATTCAACGTGGATTATGTCTATCCCGCCAACCAGGCCGAACTGGGCGCGAAGCTTGTGAAGGAATACCACGTTCAGTCGCTGACGGATTGCGTTACTTGCCACCGATGAAACAATCGCTCATTCCTCTAGAATCTTTACTCGAACCAGCGAGAAAGCCGGCGCCGGACCTGGAGGCGCTGCGAGAGAAATTAGCGGCCGGCCGCGGCCCGAAGTTCTGGCGCACGCTCAATGAGGCAGCCGAAAGCGAAGAACTGCAGGAGTACATCGAGCAAGAGTTTCCGGGCTTATCGGGACAGATTCCGCAGGGAGTTGACCGGCGTAGCCTGCTGAAAGTGATGGCCGCATCTCTCGCGATGGCGGGGGCAGCGGCCTGCACAAAATTACCGAAAGAGCTGATCGTTCCGTATGTCCGCCAGCCGGAAAATGTGATTCCGGGGCTGCCGCTTTTTTATGCCACCGCGATGACCACGGCGGGATACGCGCGCGGACTGCTGGTGGAAAGCCACTTGAACCGTCCGACGAAGGTAGAGGGCAATCCGGATCATCCGGCGAGCCTCGGCGCCACCACGATTTTTGAGCAGGCTTCCATCCTGAGCCTCTATGATCCCGACCGCTCCGAAACAGTGCTGCATGAGGGACAGATCAGCAATTGGCCGACATTCACGGGCGCCTTCAGCACCGAAGCGCAGGGAATCGGGATGCGCAAAGGGGAGGGATTGGCCATACTGAGCGGCGCGACCACGTCCCCGACGCTGATCAGCCAGATGACCGCGCTGCAACAGCAGTTCCCGGGCGCAAAGTGGTACATCCATGAGCCGAGCGTAAACGCGGCCGTCCGCAATGCGGCCAAGAGCATCGCCGGGAAAAATGCCTTCGTCGCATACGATTTCTCGCAGGCCGATGTTGTGGTCAGCCTCGAAAGCGATTTCATGAACACCGGTCCGGCGGCGCTTGCCTATGCGCGCCAGATGTCGGCAAGGCGTGCAGTCGATAACGGCCAGACACCCGTCCGGCATTATGCCATCGAATCGGGCCCGACAGTCAGCGGCTCCATAGCCGACCATCGCTTCCCGGTGAAGAGCAGCGCTATTCCGGCAATTGCTTATCAGCTCGCAAAAGCGTGCGGCGTGGCGGCGCCCGACGCCGGTGCAGCGGCGCCTGAGTGGCTAAACGCAATCGCTCAGGATCTGCAGAATGCCAAAGGCCGATGCGTAGTGGTTCCAGGCGAGTATCAGCCCGAAAGCGTTCACCTTGCCGCTTGGGCCATTAACTCGGCGCTCGGAAACACCGGCAAAACCGTTCGCTTGCTGGAAAGCGTTGAGCCCGATAACACCCACACGCTCGAAGAGCTCACCAACGACCTGACAAACGGGCGTGTCGAGGTTCTGGTCATTCTGGGTGTTAACCCTGTCTACACCGCGCCGGCATCGTTGAATTTCCCGAGCGCCATTCGCAAGGCGCGCTTAGTAGTCCGGCTCGGACAGTTTTTCGATGAGACCTCGCGCTGGAGCCATTGGCATGTTCCCGAGGCGCATTATCTTGAAACCTGGTCGGATGCGCGCGCTTTCGACGGCACGACGACTATTCAGCAGCCACTGATCGCGCCGCTCTATGAGAACAAGTCGGCGCACGAAATCCTGTCGATTCTTTTAGGCAAACCCGACCAGAGCTCGCACGACATCGTGAAGGGTTATTGGCAGAGCCAGCTCAAGACCGCGGATTTCGATACCCTCTGGAAGACTTCGCTGCACGATGGTTGGATCGCAGGCCTGACCGCGAATACCATCAACGCAGGCGGCGCGGTCACTTTGCCGCCGCTACAGCAGCCCGCAATCGCAAATCTGGAAGTAGTCTTCCGGCCCGACCCGACGATTGGCGATGGCGCCTGGGCCAACAATGGCTGGCTGCAGGAACTACCGAAACCGCAGAGCAAGATGACGTGGGACAACACGGTCGCCATCAGCCCCGCCGATGCTCAGAAGATGAACGTCACGATCGGCGACATGCTCAAGGTGACGGTGAATGGCCGCAGCACTGTAGGGCCGGCGTGGATTTTGCCGGGACACGCAGAAAACTCGGTCACGGTGTACTTCGGCTATGGGCGCGAGACGAGCGGGAAAGTCGGCACCGGGATCGGCTACAACGCTTACTTGATTCAGGATGCCGCCAGCCGCTGGTATGCCGCCGGGTCGATGAGCAAAACAGGCGAACATTACCGGCTGGCGAACGTGCAGGAAACGCAGACCATGGCAGGCCGCGACCCGGTGCGCGCCGCCACTTTGGCCGAGTACCGCAAGGAACCGAACTTCCCCACCGCCGAAGAGCCGCCTTTGGATAAAAAGACCACGCTTTATCCACCCTGGCCGTATGAAGGCTACAAGTGGGGCATGTCCATCGATCTGAACGTCTGTACGGGTTGCAGCGCCTGCATCATCGCGTGCCAGGCGGAGAACAATATCGCGGTGGTGGGCAAGGATCAGGTGGCGCGCGGGCGCCACATGCACTGGATACGCGTCGACCGATACTACTCGGGCAACGATATCGATAACCCTGAGATTTACAACCAGCCCATACCGTGTATGCACTGCGAGCAGGCGCCCTGCGAGGTGGTCTGCCCGGTGGCCGCAACGGTGCACAGCAATGAAGGGCTCAACGAAATGGTTTATAACCGTTGCGTCGGCACCCGCTACTGTTCCAATAACTGCCCCTATAAGGTGCGGCGATTTAATTTCTACCTGTATTCGGATTGGAACACGCAGTCGCTTTACGGCATGCGCAATCCGGACGTTACCGTGCGAAGCCGGGGCGTGATGGAAAAGTGCTCTTACTGTATCCAGCGCATTCAGGAAATGAAGATTCAGGCGGAGAAGGAGAACCGCCGCATTCGCGATGGTGAAATTCAGACTGCGTGCCAGCAGGTATGCCCCACCCAGGCGATCACTTTCGGCGATCTGAATGACAAAGGCAGCAAAGTGGCTAAGCTGCATGCTTTGCCGCGCAACTACGGATTGCTTGACGACCTGAACACTCGTCCACGCACAACTTATTTAGGCTTTGTTCGCAACTCCAATGAGGCGCTAAGTGGCAACACCAGAAAATCTTAAAGTCAGCGAGCTACCGGAGATACCGGATCCCGGCGCCGACGAGATACTCGGGCCGGGGCATAATTACGCCACAGTTACAGAACGGATCGGCGGCATTGTTTACACGCCCTGGAAACGGTGGCCGGGTAAATGGTGGATCGGCGCGATTATTTCGTTCATCTTCGTCAACCTGCTGATGACCGCAATGTATGTGCTGTTCTTCCGCGGCATCGGCACGTGGGGCGTCAACATACCCATCGGTTGGGGATTCGCGATCATCAACTTCGTCTGGTGGATCGGTATCGGCCATGCCGGCACGCTGATCTCCGCCATTTTGTTTCTGTTACGGCAGGATTGGCGCACTTCCATCAATCGCTTTTCGGAAGCCATGACGTTATTCGCCGTCGCTTGCGCCGGCATGTTCCCCATTCTCCATCTGGGGCGGCCGTGGCTCGCGTACTGGCTGTTTCCCTATCCGAATTCGATGTGGCTTTGGCCGCAACCGCGCAGCCCGCTTGAATGGGACGTGTTCGCCGTTTCAACATACGGGACGGTTTCCCTTGTCTTCTGGTACTGCGGCCTGATTCCTGATCTTGCCAGCATGCGCGATATGGCGCCCCATCCATGGCAGCAGCGTATTTACGGAATTCTCTCGCTTGGCTGGCGCGGCTCGGCGATTCACTGGCACCGGTATCAGAAGGCCTATTTGCTGCTCGCCGGGTTATCCACGCCGCTGGTGCTTTCGGTACACACCATCGTCAGCTTCGACTTTGCAATCAGCATTATCCCCGGCTGGCACACCACGATCTTCCCGCCCTATTTCGTGGCCGGCGCGATTTATTCCGGCTTCGCTATGGTGCTGACCTTGATCATCCCGTTGCGCTCCTGGTACAACATGCGCGACCTGATCACGTTGCGGCACATCGACGCGGCGGCGAAGTTCATGCTCGGCACCGGACTGATTGTTGCTTACGGCTATTCGATGGAAGCGTTTATGTCGTGGTACAGCGGCGATCCCTATGAGAAGTTCATGTACTGGAACCGCATCACCGGCCCGTATGGATTCACCTACGTTTTGCTGATTTTGTGTAACATCGCGCTTCCGCAATCGCTGTGGTCGCGCAGAGTACGGCACAATATCGGGCTCGTTTGGGTGCTCTCGCTAATTGTCAACGTTGGCATGTGGCTGGAGCGTTTCGTCATCGTGGTTACGAGCTTGCACCGCGACTTTCTGCCGTCATCCTGGGGCATCTATATTCCTACAAAATGGGATTGGGCCACTTACACAGGAACGCTCGGCTTCTTTATGTTGCTGATCTTCCTGTTTGTGCGCCTGCTTCCCTCCATCTCTATCTTTGAGGTTCGCGAAGTGGTGCACCACATCGCGCATCCGCGAGAGGTCTACACGGAGAAACAGCTATGAGCCAGGAACTGGTGCTGAGCGAACTGCCGGCCATTCATGGCGCCATGGCCGAGTTCGATACTCCGGAAGAGTTGCTGGCGGCTTGCGAGCGCGCTCGCGCGGCAGGCTATCGCCGTATGGATGCATACGCGCCCATGCCGGTGGCCGGACTTGCCGAGACAATCGGATACAAGCGCAACAAAGTCGCCTTCTGCGTGCTCATCGGCGGTATCTGCGGAGCCATGTTCGGCTTCGGCTTACTCGAATGGATGACTGTAGTTGCTTATCCGCATAACGTGGGTGGACGCCCGCTGAATAGCTGGCCTGCTTACATTCCCATCACGTTTGAAACCATGATTCTATTTGCTTCGCTGACAGCGCTGTTCAGCATGCTGGCTATGAACGGACTGCCAAAGCCCTATCATCCGGTTTTCAATGTTCCGGCTTTCGATCGCGCTTCGATAGACAAGTTTTTTCTCTGCATCGAATCTTCCGACCCGAACTTTCGCATTGAAGATACGCTGCAGTTCCTGCGCGACACCGGCGCGAGAGAGGTGACCGTTGTTCCGGCATAGATTGATCATTCCAGCCATCTTTCTGAACGCGCTGTTCACCTCGGCTTGCCGCATTGATATGCACGTTCAGCCGCGATACAACCCCGAAGCTGCCACGGCGTTCTTTGGTGACGGGCGTTCCGCGCGTCCTACTATCGATGACACCGTCGCGCGCGGCCAGTTGCATGTTGACGAAGCGCGTTATACGGGAAAACAAAACGGTAAAGACATCGACTTTTTCCCCATCCAGATCACCCGCGGCGATCTCGAGCGCGGCCAGGACCGGTTCAAGATCTACTGTTCGCCCTGTCACGGACTATTGGGCGACGGGCGTGGCATGATCGTGTTGCGCGGGCTGCGCCAGCCGCCCAGCTATCACGATCCACGGCTGGTCAACGCCCCGGTCGGGCACTTCTTTGACGTTATGACAAACGGCTACGGCGCTATGTACAGTTATGCTTCACGCATCGCGGTGGATGACCGCTGGCGGATCGCCGCTTACATCCGGGCGCTGCAACTGAGCCAGAACGCTCCACCCCAACTGGCGCAACAGATTGCGCCGCAGAACCACAACAACGCGGGCGCGCCTGCCGGAGGAACCCAGTGAGCGATCACAATCACGACGAACTTATACCGGTGCCCGACATACGCTTAGGCCCGAAGGCCACCAGCGTCGAGCGAGTCTCGGGCGTGATCGGCGCGCTGGGACTGTTGCTGTGCGTTGCTGCCTATTTCGCTAACCGCCAGGAGTTCTTCCAGTCCTATCTCTTCGCGTTTATTTACTGGAGCGGATTCGCGATTGGCGGCATCGGCGTGCTGCTGATGGGCAACACCGTGGGAGGAATCTGGTGCGTCACCTCGCGCCGCTTTCTCGAAGCCAAAATGCGAACGCTGCCGATCGTTTTTCTCTTTTTCCTGGTGCTGCTACTCGGATTGAAGGACATCTATCCGTGGACGCATCCCGATCTGGTGGCGCACAGCCCTTACCTGCATCAGCGGCAGCCCTATCTGAATGTTCCGTTTTTCATCGCTCGGATCGTCCTTTATTTTGCGATCTGGCTGTTCTGGGGTATGCGGCTCTACAGAATGTCAGACCGGCAGGATGCCACGGGCGACCCCACCTTGCGCGAGCGCATGCGTGCCTTCAGCGCTCCCGGGCTGCTCATTTTTGTTCTGACAGCGACGTTTGCGTATTTCGATTGGATTCTTTCCGCCGATGCGCAGTATTACTCGACTGTTTACGGAGCCATGATCCTGATCGGGGACGTTCTGCAGACCTTTGCCTTGACCATTCTTGTCATGGTGCTGGCGTCGCGCGGCGATCGTTTCGGCGGGCGCATCAACTATTCCGTCCTGCACGATCTCGGCAACCTGATGTTTGCCTTCACCATTTTTTGGACATATCTGACGGCCTCGCAGCTCATCATCACCTGGCCTGCCAATCTGCCGCAGGAGCTGCAATGGTATCTGGATCGCGTGCATGGCTTTTGGAAATGGATGGCCGCGTTTGTTGCCTTGACGATGTTCGCCATCCCATTCCTGGCGCTGCTTTCGCAGGCTCGCAAGCGCGATCCGCAGCGGCTGATCCGGGTTGCAATCTGGTTATTGGTTGCGCGGCTGGTCGACATTTTCTGGATCGTTATGCCGACGTTCCGCGATCTCAGCCCGAGCGCGCCGCTAGCAACATCCAAAGGGTTTACGATCTATTGGACCGATTTTGCGGCCTTCTTCGGCCTGGGTGGAATTTGGATTTACGTCTACTTACGGCAATTGCGCCGCCGGCCGCTTTTGCCGCTGCGCGATCCACGGGTTTCGCCGCCAATGCCTGAGGTGCTTGCATGAGCCAGCGCGTTTTAGACGATCAGCACAAGCCGAACCAGTTGGTCTCGCCCTACGGGCAGGAAGTCCACTCGGAGCCGCACACCGGACACGGGGGAACCAGCTTTGAAGGCGGCGATGCGCGCGCCGGTATTATCATCTGGTCTCTCTCACTGATTGGCCTGACGCTGGTCATCATCTTCGCCATCACCATTGGGATTCAAAAACTGCTTGAAGTGAAGAATCCTACCGGCCAGCCGGCGAGCCCGCTTACGCCGGCTCGCGTTATTCCCTCAGGGCCACTGCTGCAGGTGCATCCGTGGGAGGAACTCCCGGAAGTCCGGGCAAACAACGAGAAGATTCTGAATAGTTCCGGCCGCGACGCGAACGGCAATTACCACATTCCGATCGATCAAGCGATGACCGCGGTCATTGGTCAACTGAAAATAGCTCCCGGCGCGCCGGAAGGTTTTGTGACGCCGGGTGGCGAAGGCCGCAATTTTGCGGGCAGCATTAACGCCATGCCTGCTCCTTACCAGAGCCAGCGGCGGCCTCAAATCCAAGGAGAAATACAGAAGCATGCGCAGTAAGTGGTTCGCGATAACTGCAATGCTGCTGGCCGGCATTTTGCCTGCTCCGGCTCAGTACGCTCGACCCGCGATCACAAAGGGC
>JAJPJN010000159.1 GCA_021324185.1 Terriglobia bacterium
CTTTGCGTTCTCGCGGTTTGCTTTGACTTGTGCGGCTGTCGCCATTTTTGAAAATTCCTTTCTTTGTGGTGTTGGAAAAAGAAAAACGCCGGAGAGCGGTGAGGCTCGACCGGCGTGTTCCGGGAAATCTATTGCTACTATTAGTGTCTCATGGGGCTGCAAGGGTTTGGAGGCAAATGGTTCATAACAAAGGAGAAAGAGGCTGTGACCGGGCGATGGGCGACTCGCGCGTGTGGCTGTCGGCCAGGAAGTGTATACTCGGTTCGCTGAAAGGGAGATTGCAACATCCGATGAACCGCCGGCGCTTCACGCAAACCCTCTTGACGGCCGGGGTGGGAGCTGTAGGCGCGGCCACAGGATGCGTCGCGCGAGTCCCTCCACATCCGGCGCCACCGCCCGGTCCGTTACCAAACCCCACCAATGTGAACCCTGCGAACTCCGGCATCGAGCATGTGGTCGTGGTCGCCATGGAAAACCGGAGCTTCGATCATTTTCTCGGCTGGCTTCCCCACGCTGACGGAATACCCGCCGGGCTCAGTTATGTGGACACACGAGGCGTATCTCACGCGGTCTATTCGCTGGACAGCGATTACACGGGATGCGGTCATAAGGTACCGAACAACTCTTATGGCAGCCCGAATCTCACCGCCTATGACAACGGACGCATGGATGGGTTCTTGCGAGTCCCGGGGAATGACATCTACAGCATCGGCTACTACAGCGCGGCGGAGCTTCCGTTTCTTTCGGCGCTGGCCCAGGCGTACACGACGTGTGACCACTGGTTTGCCCCGATACTGGCTGAGACTTTCCCGAACCGCATGTTCCTGTGGGCGGCGCAGACGGACCGGCTCTCAAACACGCTAGCGATCAGTGAACTGCCGACCATCTTCGATTCGCTGTCAAAGGCCGGAATCTCGCATCGCTACTATTTCGGAAACGTCCCTTATCTTTCCTTGTGGGGTCTGAAATATGTAACAGTTTCGGCGGACTTCGATGACTTTCTCTCTGACGTTGGTTCCGGCAATTTGCCGGCAGTTTCGTTCCTCGATCCGAAATTTACGGTGTTGGATGACGGCCTCGGGAATGACGACCACCCGCATTCGGACATTCGTAACGGCGACGCGTTTTTATCGCAAGTGTTCCACGCGGTGACGCGCGGACCGAAGTGGTCCAGCACGGTTCTGATTGTCATTTTCGATGAGTGGGGCGGCTTCTTCGATCATGTTGCTCCACCCCGCGGAGTGGCGCCGAATGGCCTGGACACGAATCTGGTGAATGGGGCCGCGCTGCTCGGGTTTCGGGTACCGGCCGTGATCGCCTCACCATTCACACGCGGGAACAACCAGGTCGATTCGACGGTTTACGATCATACTGCCATCCTGAAGCTGATTGAGTGGCGTTGGGGATTGTCACCGCTGACAGCGCGTGATGCATCTCCCGCGATTGGCAACCCGGTGGCGAAATTCAATTTCTCATCTCCGGATACGGGCGTTCCCAGCCTGCCGAGTCCTGGGGCGATTCGCGGTCTGCCATGCGCGCTGCAAGGATTGGAAAGCAAGGCAGTACCGGCGGGAGCGGCGCAGGCGCCGGGTTCCACGGAGTTCGGGAATCTGAGCCGGAGCCAAACTGTTCGCGATTGGCTGAGCCGTCCTCAGTTTAAGAAGATCAGGTGAGGAGTTGAGGGTGGGTGTTTGGGGCTGGCGATCGGCAAAGTAGTCAAGTGCCCAGGACGTATAGAGCCGCCGCGTATTGTAGGTGGAGTGGTTAATGCCGGTCGATGGGGCGGGATAGCCCTAACAAATACGACTGGCTGCCCGTAAACCGCAGCGTATGGCTAACCCTTGAAGACTGGGCGAACTAATGTCCGCCGACCTGACTCCGTAGCGATTAGGAATGACAAGTCCCCTAGGGTCCGCTGTAGTTTCGGATTGCCCGTAATACGCAATAATCCGCCGAACTGATCGGCCGTGCTGGTTCTTGCAATAAACTATGCCGACGTCAACGTTGAAGCGGCGGAGCCAAGCCACGCCGGGCTGCGTTTACTTTCGCAGTCGAATCGAAAGGTTAATAGGAACTGGCGGATCCTGTCGTTGAAAAAAAGCGCCACTCAGACGACTTTCGAATCGGCAGCCGGCCGAGAGCCTCGCGGAAGTCCCCGATACTTTGGCATTCGACAAGCACCAGAATAATGTGCTTGGTCTCGCCGGCATGTCGCATCTGTTCGTAAGCTGCGTAAATCGGCGCTGTATCAGTCAGACCGGGAATGACCGGAGCGAATAACTTCCTGTAGCCCGGGACGTTCATCGCATCCCGGATGAGATCGGGTTCGATTTTGACGGTTAGCGAAGTCTCGCCCTGCCGCTGCTGTGAGGCGAGCGCATCGAGGATCTCGTTTATAGGGTTCTTGGGTGTCAATGTATTTTCCTTTTGTGTATGGATGGGGGGTCGGTTTCAATTTGCAATTTCAGGATGATGTCGTGATCCGTTTCTCATGCAAGGGCGGAACACGCCTCGTACTTGGGGTTCACAATTCAAATGTTGAGGATTGCTTCAGGCTCGGAAGGAATTACACCTTGGCGGCAACCGAGGCCGTGAGACGCTCAGAAACTACTGCATCTCACTTCTACGAATGATATGCGGCGGGCCACACGAATGTCAAGAGGAACCATTCGAGCCCGTGGCACTCGAAGGGCAGCGTTATAGAAGGCTTGGGAAGCAAGGCAGTGCCGGCGGGAGCGGGGCAGGCGCCGGGTGCCACCGAGTTCGGAAATCTGAGCCGGAGCTGTCCGCGATTGGCTGAGCCGTTCTCAGTTTAAGAAGACCAAGTGAGGACTTAAGGGTGGCGGGTGTTTTGCGGCCGCGATCGGCGGTGTCAGCAAAGATGACATAGCGGCTGCTGGATATGGCGGAAATGCAGATTCACCGCTTCATGCCGTCGAAGTCCGCACGCACTCCCTACCTATGCAGCCTATCTGCCGCCTCCCGCATTTCGCAGAGTCCTGAGGAATTCAATATCGCGTTGCAGCTTACGAGCAACGCCTTGGTTAAGCGCAGCTATCAAGGCAAATCCGACGACACATGCTACGGCCGTATGGACGATTGCGGACTGCGACAGCTCAAAGCCGGTACCCCTCGAAGAGGGAAGCCGGGAGAGCCCAAAAACAAACACCACCATGCCCGGCAACAGCGGCAGCAAATACCAGTTCCAAATCCTGCGAAGTAGATCGCGTTGCCGCTCAAGCTGCGTTATCAGGAAATCGAGCGACGCCGCCGCCACAGCATCCGAGGGAACGCTACCGGCCGAGCCGTGGCGAGCAAGTTGCCAACTGACATAAGCAACACCAAGAGCAATCAAAATCGTGCCGGTGCGTAGAAGAACCGTCTCGAAGTGCAGAAAGAAATATGCGCACAGCGCTCCTATCAGCACTGCCGCGCCAAACTCCCCGATATTTCTCCAACGTATTCTCGATTGCAGCCGGTACGCTCTTTGCTGCAACTCCTGCTCCGACATCACGACTGGCTTCTCCGTCTGACTTCGCCAAGCCCACCGCAGGTGGTCCGTGAGGTTGTTATCGTTCTCCATGCTTTAACTCCGTTCCATGAAATTTTCGAACCAATACGTTCTTGATCCGGTGCACTTTCGTCGTAACCGCACCGGAAGACATTCCGGTGATTTCCCCAATTGCCGGTGCGTCCATGCCCTCCAGGTAACACAGGATAATCTGACGGTCGAGCGGATTCAAACGCCGGATTAATTCCATGAGTTTTTCAAACGCCTGGCGCCGGTCCAGGACCATCTCGGCATCTTCCTTGTTGGCCGCCACGTCCAGTTCTTCAAGGCTCACCGTGCGCCGCATTCTCTCCCGCACGCGACGCAGGACATGGGAGGCGGCGACGTTGTGAGCGACCCGATACACCCATGTTCGGAGCGAGCACCGGCCATCGAAGCTTCTAAGGCTTTTCCACAGCGCGACATGAATGTCTTGAAGCAGATCCCGACAGATTTCCGGATCAGCTTCGTACGCCCGGGCTAACCGGTTTATGGCAGCCCCATATTCAAGGGCGACATCCCCGTAGCTGATTTTGCTCAATGAAGCTTCCCCCTTAATTCGCCTCCACCGTACAAAGTTTTTGACGCCCTACATCGAGATAGTCACCAGGAGCGGCTAACTCTTACAGGTGCGGTTCACCTTTTTAGTGATTTCAAGAAGTTCGAAAGGATATGGGCAGCGGGAGCCATAAGCATCTCCTGCATGGTCCGCGATCCGGAAACTGCTAGCAGATACGGCCGATAAATCCGCTTATGTCTGCCGATCTGCCGGAATAAAGCGCCAGGGGGGAAATGGGGGTGATCGCCGCAAGACGCGCATGTCGATTTTCTTGACGCCTTCGACTCGGCGCATGCCAGCGGCCAGGCTGGCGCTCAGGAGGCCGGAATCAGAAGCCTCGTAGGCGGCGCACGGCCCCTAATCGCAGATTGACGGTACCCGGAGCACGGCCACTTCCGTCTTGTTTCCGAGAGCGCTATTTTAAGGCGAGGTGTTGAATCTTTCCTCAAAAATCATACTTTGGTCCCACATCGGGCGGCGTCAATCCCTTCGAACGCATAAACATGTCTGCTTGCCCCAGCATAAAAGTCGTTCGGGCGTAAGCGTCCCAAAAGATATCAAACCTCGTTTCCCGGCGTCCCTTGTAAGCCGCCACCTGCAAAACATCGGCGTCGGTCATAGTTTTTAATCCGCTGATGCAGTAATCGTAAGCTTCAGTAAGATTTTCGATAACTCCCGCTTTGCTGGGATCCATTGGCTTGTCGAAAGCGGACTGGAACCTCTCGGGAGCCCGCGTGTGAAGCGCCATCGTGCACCCGAGCACATCAGCAAGCGCGATTCCGTTCAGTTGTCCTGCCAAAGTGAACTCATGCTCGGGAGCTTTAAATAAGTAAAGATTTGCCGGCACTGTCTGTGCTATTGCCAGCGCCAAATCTTTGGATTTGTCCCAATGCTGAACTAAGTTCTCGACAACGCTGCGGTCTGGGCTTTGCGCGAAGATTGAAGAGTTCGCAAAAAGCATTAATGCGAAAGCCAAGGAATGCCTGAGACGCATGCCGGTGGTGCTCCTTCCCCGTTCGATAATACGCTAAGTTAGGCCCGCGACTTGTTGACGTGAAACGCGCATCCCATAGATCGGAGTTCCAAGGTCGCGTTAAACGCCCATATCGTCGCTTTCACCATCGGTCGACCCTGTTAACCAAGGGTCTAGCGGATTTCAGGCGATCAGTGCTCTCTAAGGCTGACACGACCCAAAGTCCCTGATTATTCCGTGTACTTCAAAGACCCAAGTGCCGCCGCTTTGCTTGCGCCTCTTGCCCTGCAACGTCATCCGGTCACCCGGCTTGATACTTATCGAGTCGGCGGAAAGGGCGTAAATCCGCTTGTCCTTATCGTCGGACACGCTGATCCCGTTTGGCCCTGAGGTAACGCAGCCCGTAATGGCGCTCTTCTTGTTTCTCTGGTGAACGACAAGAACGGTTACGGCTACGGCAACAGCCGCACTCACCACCGCGATTCCAGTCACGATTAACTTGGCATCCGTCCCAATATTATCTGCGTGAGCTGGCTTCGCAAGTGTTGCGACAACAATCGCAATTAGGACTGCACGGCATAGGGTTCTGGCAGGCATGCGGCCTCCTCTTTAGACGAAATTCTTGATCTGTTTGAATTCCCTGGAGTATATTCCAACGAACATCCGGATTCTTTTTCAACTGTATTGTCCATGAAGTCTGGTGCTCTAACCGCCAGACGGAGCCCAGCGTACCCGAGGCTACCGATAATAAAAAAAACTTTGGAGTGAAACAACCCCTCGCGAGTCGGCAATGGCGACCAAATTTGAGTCATTTGTTCATCACGAATGGTGAACGCTTGCGCAGGAGCTGCAGCGCGGGTCGGAGATGTGCAGCAATTCGAAGATGTCGTGAACGCCAAGACGGTCCGCGATAACCTTTATATGTTGTTTTTTCATTGAAGAGGTTTTTTCACATGTACGGTTCGGCATTGGTGATTCCGCTACGTCTTGCCGCACTGACGGCGATTGCGGCAGTGATGTATGGGGCGCTGCCCACGCAGATCCACACTGCCTCAGGCGTTGTCGAAGGCGTGCGCAGCGCGGACGGAAAAGTGGCGGTGTTTGAAGGCATTCCGTTCGCCGCGCCTCCGGTGGGCAAGCTGCGCTGGCAAGCGCCGCAACCTGTGGCGGGCTGGGAGGGTGTGCGGAAAGCGACTGCATTTGGGCCGCGCTGCATGCAGGCGCGGATTTACTCAGACATGATCTTTCGCGATCCAGGGCCGAGCGAGGACTGTCTTTATCTGAATGTCTGGACACCGGCGAACTCAGCAGAAGCGAATCTGCCGGTGATGGTATGGATCTATGGCGGAGGGTTCGCGGCAGGCGCAGCCTCCGAGCCGCGACAGGATGGGTCGAAGCTGGCCGAGAAAGGCGTTGTGGTGGTTAGCATGAACTACAGGCTGGGCGTATTCGGTTTTTTCGCGCATCCGGAATTAACCAAGGAATCGCCGGAACATGCGTCGGGCAACTATGGGCTACTCGATCAGGCGGCGGCGCTCAAATGGGTGCAGAAGAACATAGCGGCATTCGGCGGCAACCCGGGTAACGTGACGATCTTCGGCGAATCGGCCGGTTCTATTTCGGTGAGCGCCCAGATGGCTTCGCCGCGGTCCAAGGACTTGATCAAGCGTGCGATCGGCGAAAGCGGTTCGATGTTTATGCTGATTGCTCCGACGGTTTCGCTCGAAAAAGCTGAGCAGCAGGGGCGCGATTTCGCCGCTGCGGTTGGAGCGGCCGATCTCGAGGCACTGCGGGCGATGCCAGCGAAGCAACTGCTCGACGATTCACAGCAGCAGCGATCGAAATTCCGATTCTGGCCGATTGTGGACGGCTATTTTCTGCCGCAACAGCCGAAGGAAATCTACGCGGCGGGCAGGCAGGCACATGTGGCATTGCTGGCCGGGTGGAACACGGACGAGCAACCGGCGGCCGCATTTTTCGGCAAACAACCGGAGACGATAGAGAGCTACGCGGCGCGTGTGAAGGCGCTGTACGGCGAGCACGCGGACGAGGTGCTGAAGCTTTATCCGGCGGGCAACGAGGCGCAGATGAAGCAATCGGCCGGGGCGCTGGCGGGTGACCGCTTTATCGCTTACAGCACCTGGAAATGGATTGAAGACCAGATGAAGACGGGCGAGTCGGCTGTTTATCGATATCATTTCGAGCAAGCGCCGCCGCAACCGGCGGGAACGGCGAGCCGCGGGGCCTATCACTCGGCTGATATCGAATACGTTTTCGAGACGCTGGATTCGAAGAACCTGCCGTGGACGGAGGCAGACCGCAAGCTGTCGGACATCATTTCTTCGTATTGGACCAATTTCGCCAGGAACGGTAATCCGAACGGCAAAGGTCTGCCGAAGTGGCCGCAGTATACGAAGAACGATGGCTATGAAGTAATGCACCTGGTGGAAGGAGCGGGCGCGACTCCGCATGCGGCACGCGATACTCTCGGGCCGCGCTACAAGCTGCTGGATCGGATATCGGCCGAGAGCGCGGGCGCAAGTGCGCCAAATTCGGGCAGATAAAGCCAGAACCATTGCACCGCGAGTCATACGTTCCGCTCGGCGGGGAGTAAAGACTACGATTGCTTGGAGACGATGGCGGCGAACGTGTCCATATTGATGTTGCCTCCCGAGACGATGCACACGATCTTTCCGTTTCCGGCTCTTCCGGTGAGTGCACAAGCGACGGCGCATGCGCCGGCACCTTCGGCAATGATGCGATTCCGTTCAGCTAGCAAGCGCACGGCTTTCTGCACGTCGCCTAATTGGGCAACGATTGTTCCATCTAACAGGGCTTTGGCGCGTTCAAACATCTGCGGGAACACTGTCTTTGCTCCCATGCCGTCGACGAACGTGGGCTGATAAGGAACGGTCTGCGGCGAACCGGCTTCGAACGATGGGGTCAGGGGAGCCGCAGTAGCCACTTCCGCCGCATAGATTCTCGCGGCCCGGCGAACGCTGCGCATGGCGGCAGCAATGCCGCATGCGAGACCACCACCGCCCCAGGGCACGACGACAGCATCTACGCCGGGGAGATCCTCGGCAATTTCCAGACCGATGGTGCCGTTGCCGGCCATCACGTTCACATCGTCGAAGGCATGAACGAAGGTTCCAGGGATTCCTGGATAGGCGCGCCGCTCGAAGGTTGTCCACCACTCGTCGAAGGGCACTTGGAGGACGTTTGCTCCGAGTCTGCGAATGGCTTCGATCTTCGTTTGTGGCGCGGTGTTTGGAGCAATGACGGTACAGGGGATACCGAGAGCCCGCGCTTGCCAGGCAACGCCTTGGGCCATATTTCCGGCCGAGGCGGTTAAGACGCCGACGCGCAGATCCTCAGGCGCGATGTGGGCGATGGCATTGGCGGCGCCGCGAATTTTGAACGATCCGATCGGTTGCAGATTCTCGAGCTTCAGATAAATTTCAGCAGGCGCTTCGCTGAGATTGAGGCGCACCAAAGGCGTGCGAACAGCCGATCCCCGGATTTCGACTCGCGCGCGTTCTATTTGCGCCAGAGAAGGTATGAGTTCCATTTGCGCTCAGAACAAGCATATAGTCGCGGATGATTGCGATTCTGTTGCCCCGCGTAGTCCATGCTTGCCGCCGGGCGCGAGAGGCCTCGCCGGTGCGCGCGTAATCCGTATCTGGCAGCCGATTTGTTGTATATTCGAAGTGAATTGCTGCGGGCGCTGGCCAGTTTGCTTCTTTCGTTGCTGCTCGTCACCACTGTGATTTGGGGCGGCTGTTTGTCTTGCGAACAGTACTTCATGTTTGGACAGTCGCATGGTTGCTGCAATCCTGACAGGCATTGCAAAAGGAAAGCACCCGTCAAAGACAACTCGATTCGCGACTGCAAACAAATTGCCTTCCATCATCAGGCGGGGATTGACCTTCACTTCGATTTCCCACTCGTGTCCGGGGAGGCGATCGCTTTACCCGCTGGCAATATGGAGGGGCTGCCGCATTGGCGCGATGTGCTCCCAATCGATCCATCACCGCCTGATTTGCAACTCCTGCATTCCACGTTCCTGATTTAAGCCTCCTTTCAACTCGCGAAAAGCATTTGCGTGCGTTTTTTGCGCTCTGCCGGCGCCCATTTCGGCAGGGGATGGCGTGTTGAAAGGAGGAAAATATGCCGCATTCACATTTCGGCCGGTTCGGTGTCGCACTAGGTGTTGTTATGGCGATCGTGCCGCATTTGAGCGGCGCCGATCATGGCCCGGTGTTTGGATTAGCGACCCCAACGAATCCGCAGGGAGGCTGGAGTTTCGACCTCGGCGCCAACGGGCGTGGTGGGACTGGGGGAGTTACTTCGGCGATCGAGGCCGAACTGAGCTACGGGGTAACGCAAAATCTGAAGCTCGCTGTATCCGGGCCGGTCGTGTTCGAGCCAGACCCGTATCCACGCTCATCGGTGACAGAAAACACGCCGATCAGCGGCGATTTCAGCGGGCTTGCATGGTGGCGATTTCAAAAAAAGGATTTTGCTGGCAAGCGGTTTGAAAGTACCGCAGTGGGAGGAATTCTGTTGCCGGGCCCGCAGCAACAGGCCGGAGTTTATCGCGGCCTGAATAGCGGCGTGGGGTATCTGGGCGGGGCAGTGACTGGCCTGGCTTCGCGCAGCCAATATGTCTGGGCCGGCGCAAGCTATCAGCGATACGCCGAATCCAAGGGCGATCGCCGACCTGACTTACTGTCCTACACGGCTGTTTACGGCTATCGTCCGCGCTCCTGGCGTACCGACTACCCGCGCTGGGATTGGCGCATATTCGGGGAGTTCACAGGCGAGCGGGCCGGGGCGCTTGAGCGGCAAATGGTCGAGCTGCCCGGCAGTCAGGCGAGCCAAATGTTCCTCGGGCCGAGTGTGCTCGGTGTTTATCGGGCAATCGGGATTGAGGCCGGAATCCAGTTTCCGGTTTATCGGGATGCGGGACCGCTCTTTCCCAAAGAACGTTACCGATTTGCCATCAACTTTGCTTATTTCTTCTGAAAGGACTCAACCATGAGAAAGAGATTTTCGCTTATCGCATGCGCTTTGCTGCTCGCGTCCATACCGGGGCGAGCGGAGCTACTCGAAGTCGATCTATCGATCTTCGGCATGGATTGAATGACGTGCGCCCACATCGTGGATGTGGCATTGAAGAAAGTGCCCGGAGTAGAGGCGGTGGATGTGAGCCTTAACAAAGGAGTCGCCAAGATCAAACTGAAGCCGGGCAATGCCGTATCTGTCCCGCAGTTCTGGCAACTGTTGCACGAGAAAGGCTACACGCCGAAAGTCACAGCGGTTTCCGTGCGGGGTGAGCTTGCGGGCGGAGCGGGGCGGTTGCAACTGAAAGTTTCCGGCACGAAAGACGTCCTCGATCTCGCTCCCGATCCGAAGAATGCAGCCGCGTACAACGATGCTGCGAAAAAGATCGGGCAGTCTGTCGTCATTCAGGGCGTCATGCTGCCGGGAAAGGACCTCAAAGCAGTGGTGCCGCTCCAAGTGGGTCAAGTGCAATAGGGAGGAAGATGCACTCAACAATGATCGTTGCGAAGCCGCGCTCTCGCTCGGGCGCGCTGAGCTACCTCTCGCTTTTCACGTCTTTGGGAACCCTGCTGTGCTGCGCGCTCCCCTCGTTACTGGTCCTTTTCGGATTGGGGGCAACCGTTGCGTCAGTGCTATCGGAAGCCCCATGGCTGGTCGCTATGTCACATCACAAAAACCGGGTGTTTCTCATTGCGGGGGTCCTGATCTCGGCCAGCTTCGTTTATGTATACGCGATTGGGCCGAGGCTTCAGGCTCGAACGCGCCCTTGTGAGCCGAGCGACCCGAGCGCATGCGAGACAGCAAGCCGTTTCAGCCGTATCGTGCTCTGGTGTTCGGCCGTTTTGTATTTGATCGGATGCTTCACGGCGTATCTTCTTGGCCCGATCCTCGTGCATTTCGATCAAACTTGAGCGACTCCGGAAGGGAGCGCGCGCTGCAACCTAACTCACTGGTTCCATACGTTACTTTTTGATGGACTGGACACGCTTAGGACGAACATGGTCAAGAGCCGCTATGATCTGAGGTATGGAACCGCAGGTGTTGCACATCACGGAAGCCGATCTGGCTCGGGATGTTCGCGCCATTCTGCAACGGGTCGAAAGCGGCGCGGAAATTATCATTAAGCGGGATGCTCAACCGGTAGCTATACTGCGTGCGGCTGTTCCGCTCCGGCGCAAAATCTCCAAGTGCATTGCGCTGTTATCGGACGACTCTCAAGCCACTATCGATCCCGACTTTGCGAAGGATGTTGATGCGGCGGTCGCAGCTCATCGGGAGCCGCCGGAGCGGCCTGCTTGGGACTAATCCTCGATTCGTCGGCTACGGCGCGACCGTCCGGGTGCATGGACCCAGGAGCGCCTTCCGCTCGGAAGGAAATTTTGCCATAATAAAAGCGCTCTGGTAGTATTCTTCCGCTACGGCGGATGACGTTTCTCTCACCGTCTCGCTATAACCGGCTCAATGAAGCCGTAGGTCTCTTATTGTTTCTGCTCGGCCTGGCGGTATCGCTGAGCCTGGTCTCCTATTCCCCGCTCGATCCGTCGTGGGACACAGCTACGGGATCGACGCATATCCACAACCTATTGGGCCTGTTTGGCGCGAAATGGGCCGATTTTCTGCTGCAGGTATTCGGCATCAGCGTATTTCTGCTGCCCATCCATATTTGGGCGCTGGGGTGGAAATGGGTGCGTTCCTCGCCGATCGAGAGTCCCTGGTTCCGTGTTTTTGGCAGCCTTGCGCTGTGGTTCTGCATTTCGACCGCCTGCGGTTTGATTCCCAAGCCGTGGCTGATTAGCGGCTCCATTCCGCCGAGCGGCATTGTTGGGATGGCGATCTCGGATTTCCTGATTGCGCGCTTCGAAGTGGCAGGGGCGGCGATCATCACGGCCGGCTCCGGGATTGTGGCGCTCTACTTTGCATCGACCTTTGAAGTTTCCACGTTGATGCGCTGGTTGAGGGGCCCGATTGCGCGGTGCAGATCGTGGGCCGAGCGCTGGCGAGCCGCCCGGCAGGCACGCCGCTTGCGTGCGATTGAGCGCGCCAAAGCCCGCGCAGCCGAGCGCGCCGCGCGCCGTGAAGCCGCCATGGAATCTGCGCGCCCGCGCCGCCGCAGGGACAGTGCGGTTCCACAGCCCGTGGCCGAGGCAACTGCGCCGTTCGATACAGCTCCGCCGCCGGTCGTTGAGGAGGCGCGGCCGGCCGAAGAAGAGCATGAGATCCCGATCCGGCCGCTTGAATATGAGCCGAGCCCGCGCAGTGAATCCGCTGCGGAAGAGCCGGAACCGCTTACGGCCACGTTTTCCGATGCTTTCGAACCGGCCCACATGCCAGCTAAGAAACGGCGCGCTTACCGGCTGCCGGGCACAGATCTACTGAACGAAGTGCCTGCCGGAAACGGCTATGACAGCCAGGAACTGAAGGAGATCGCAAGCCGCATTAAGTCGAAGCTGGAAGAGTTCAACGTGCGCGGCTCGGTGGTGCAGATCAATCCCGGCCCGGTTGTCACCACCTTCGAATACAAGCCGGAAGCGGGCGTGAAGTACAGCCGCATTACGACGCTGAATGACGATCTTTGCCTTGGGCTGCAGGCCGAATCAGTTTTAATCGAGCGCTTGCCGGGCAAACCAACGGTGGGCATCGAGGTGCCGAACACAAAACGCGAGCTGATCAGTCTGCGCGAAATTCTGGAGTCGGATGCGTTTCATGATTCGCCTTCGCGCATGACGATTGCGCTCGGCAAAGATATCAACGGCCGCATCAAAGTGGCCTCGCTTGAAACGATGCCGCACCTGCTGATCGCGGGCTCAACGGGATCAGGCAAAAGCGTGATGCTGAACGCCATGATCATGTCGTTCCTGTACAAGGCGACGCCGGACGAGGTGCGGATGATCATGGTGGACCCCAAGCGTGTCGAGCTGGGGATCTATGAAGGTATTCCCCATCTGCTGACGCCGGTTATTACGGAGCCGAAGAAGGCGACCAATGCGCTGCGCAACGCGGTGCTCGAAATGGAGCGGCGGCTGAAATTGCTGGCAGCCCAGGGCGTTCGCAACATCGATCAATATAACCGCAAGATGGCGCAACTGCGGCAGGAGCCGCGCGGGTTGTTTGACGATCCGGATGAAGATGAAAATCTGCGCCCGCTGCCTTATGTTCTGATTCTGATTGACGAGCTGGCGGATCTGATGATGCTGGAGCGCGCCAATGTGGAAGAGTGCATCACCCGGCTGGCGCAGATGGCGCGGGCGGTGGGTATGCATCTGGTTCTCGCAACGCAGCGGCCGAGTGTTGACGTCATCACCGGGCTGATTAAGGCCAATTTCCCGTCGCGCATCAGTTTCCGGGTGGCGACGCGCGTCGATTCGCGCACGGTTCTGGACACGATGGGCGCGGAACATCTGCTGGGGAAAGGCGACATGCTTTTCCTGCCTCCGGGTTCTTCCCGGCTGACGCGCGTACACGGCGCTTTTGTGACCGAGACCGAAACGATTCGCGTGGTCGATTTCTGGAAGGAGCAGGCCGCGCCGGAATACGACGAAAGTTTCCTGTTGACGCCGCCCTCGGAAGAGGGTGAAGAAGAGGCAGAAGTCTTCGACGGCGAGCAGGACCCGATGTATGAAGATGCGGTGCGGGTGGTGGTGGAGATGGGCAAAGCATCGACATCCACGCTGCAGCGGCGTTTGCGCCTGGGCTATGGGCGGGCAGCGCGCATTCTGGATATGATGCAGCGCGACGGCATCATCGGGCCGCCGGATGGAAGCAAGCCGCGCGAGGTATTGAAACGCCCCGACTGGCTGCGCGAAGCTGACGCCCAGTTACGATAGCCCAAGGGGCATGAGCGCAAAACGAATCATCGTCGCTATCGACGGTCCGGCAGGCGCAGGTAAGAGCACACTCGCTAAGCGCGTAGCGGAGAAACTGGGATACATCTACGTGAATAGCGGGGCCATGTATCGCGCGGTCGCGCTTTGGGCGCTGCGGCTGGGCGTCGCCTTGAACGACATGCATCGTCTGGAGCAGTTGGCGAGGGAAGCCAAGATTCGCCTGTCGCTCAGCGACGGCCGGATTTTTTTGAACGATGAAGATGTTACGGAAGCGATTCGGGACCGAGCGGTTTCCGATGCCGCATCCAAAGTATCCGCCGTTCCGGGCGTGCGCCGCGCTCTCGTAAAGCTGCAGCGGCAGATAGCCGAGGAGAACAGCATCGTGATGGATGGACGGGATATCGGCTCAGTGGTGTTTCCGGGCGCGCAGGTGAAAATATTTCTCGATGCCGATCCCAAGGAACGCGCGCGCCGCCGCGCGCTCGAACTGCGCGGTCAGGGCGAGGACGCGGACGTGCATGTTGTGGCCGGCGAACTGCAAAAGCGCGACGATCGGGACCGGAAGCGGACGGAAGCCCCGCTGGTGCAGGCGCCCGACGCTGAATTAGTTGATACGACGGCCCTGACGCCCGAGGAGGTGGAAGAAACGGTCCTGCGCATTATTCGCGCGAAGACCTCGGACGGCAAAGCGGCTACCGGGCAAGGCGGATGATGCGCGTGGCACCGCGATGGCGTGCGCGCCAGGGACGCGCCCAATAAAACCGTGAGATATCTGGCGCTGCTGCGCGGCATCAACGTGGGTGGAAAAAATGTGGTGAGCATGAGCGAGCTGCGCGCCTGTTTCGAGCGCCTCGGCTTGCAGAATGTAAGCACGTACATTCAGAGTGGAAACGTAATTTTCGAAAGCTCCAGCAGGAGCACGGCCAAGCTGTCGAGAACGATTGAGCAGGCCGTTTCGGCAGCACGCGCAAAACGGGCGTACACGGTGGTTGTGGTGTTATCACACGAGCAGCTTGCGGACGTGGTAGAAAAAGCACCGGCGGGATTCGGCGCTGACCTGGCGCAATATCGCTATGACGTAATCTTTCTGCGCGCGCCGGTCTGCGCCCGAGACGTGCTGCCGGATATTCGCATCAACCCGGCAGCCGATCAGGTATTGGCCGCGAACGGCGTTGTTTATTTTCAGAGGCTCATCGCGGAGGCAAGCAAGAGTTATCTGGCGAAGCTGGCCGGCCACAGTCAATATAGAGCGATGACGCTTCGGAACTGGAATACGGCTTTAAAGCTCTATGAGCTGATGGGTGTGAGGGAGCGGCTGTAAAGCGGTGCGTCCGAAGGCGGCGGCTTGATGCCTGAGAAGACTCTGCCACTCACGAAGAGATCGTAAGTCGATTCAGTTGAAACCCGGCAGTGGCAAGGGTGCTGCAACGGTCTCAAAACCGCGCTAAGTACTTGAGCCCTTTGGTACGTGCTGCTTTCCCGGAAAACTGCTAAACTTCTAAACACGCGGTGTGGACAATGTCAGCCAAACTTCGTTCAATCAGTCGACCGAGGTGAGCGCCGCGGCCGTTCTGGCCGCCTTGGAACAGATTGTCAACAGTCCCGAATTCGGCAGAATCGAGCGGCCTGCCCGCTTTCTGCGCCACCTGGTGGAAACAGCCCTTCGGGGCGAGACTCACCGCCTTAAAGAGAGTGTTTTGGGAATCGAGGTGTTCGGGCGCCCAGCATCCTGGGATCCTCGTCTGGACGCTATCGTCCGCCAGGAAGCCGCAAGACTGCGCAAACGGCTTTCCCGCTATTACGAGACGGTAAAAAGCCCACCCCTCACACGCATTGAGATACCGGTGGGCACGTACGTCCCGGTGTTTCGCGGCGTTGCACAGCGTGACGAACCAGTAGCTGCCCCGGCGCCAGCAGAGACGCCGCCGTCCATCAGGCTAACGAGATCGCGGCGCCGCGTCTATGCTGCTGCGGCATCCGTTCTATTGCTGATCGCTGCCTCAGTCGTGACATGGATCTGGACACACAGGACGCCTGCACCGCACAAAGTCAATCCGGTGGCACACGATTTCGTAGTAAAAGGACGGTTCGATCTGCAAGAGGGCACTACCGGCGGTGTGAAGCGGGCGGAGGCCGATTTTCAGCAGGCCATCGATGCGGATCCCAATTACGCCGCCGCTTACATCGAGCTGGCAAAGGCCAGGCTCGCCGAAGCTCCCGCGCGCGGATCCACTTTTCGCACGGAGCAAGAACGTGACAGCGTGGAGGAGCTGTCGCGCAAAGCGCTGCAACTCGATCCCAATCTCTCAGATGCCCATGCCTTGCTCGCCGGGCTGGCGATGCAATACGAATGGGATTGGAGCACAGCCGAGCGCGAGTTTCGCCTGGCGTTACGAGGTGATCCTAGCGCCAAGGTAGAGTTTGCCTACGCCTTCTTTCTCCTGTTTCATCGCCGTTTCGCCGAAGCCGACGAGCATCTCAGCCGCGCGCAGGAAATGAACCCGTTTGATACCGCCAACATGCTGGATCTGAGCCAGGCTCGATACCTCGAGGGCCGCTTTGCGGAGGTTCGCGAAATTTCCCAACGATTGTTGGCGCTGCATCCCACGCTGCCGGCCGCCCAAGCTAGTGTCGCCGGAAGTTATATCTGGGATGGGCGCCCGCAACTCGCCCTCACTGCGCTCGACAAAGTCGACAAATCCTTTCCCGCGCTCCCTTTTTATCGAGCCATGGCGCATGCGCGGGCCGGACAGCGCGAAGAAGCGCTTGCGATCATCCGCCCCTATGAGGAGAGATACCCGAATTCGGGAGTGGCGTTGCAGTGGATTGCGAAAGTATACGCTTTAGTCGGCGACGAGCCAAATACCGTGAAGTGGCTGGAGCGATCGGCGGACCAGCGCGAATGGCAGGTACTCACGGTCGCGGTAAATCCGGTATTCGCACCCATGGAAAATTCGACCGGTTTCCGTGCGCTAAAGCGCCGAATGGGACTGGGGTAAACTTCGTCGCCCGGTGGGTTCAGAAAAGTTCGGTAAGGGCATCGCGATGGGCAGCGATGCCCAGAGAGCGTTAGCAGCCGGCGCTTATGTGCGACGACGCCGTATCCAAAACATCACCGGGAGCCCCAGTCCGAGCAGCAGGAACGACGCCGGTTCCGGTGCGGCGCCCACAGGACTCGCGCTCGAATAAATGGAACTCACCTGCGCGGCTGAAAGATCGTAATTCCAAACGCCGACTTCATCGATACCGCCGTTGAAATAGCGCCCCCCGAAAACCGAGCTTGCGCCGATCCAGAAGGCTCCTGTTTTGTTTGTGCCCGATCCCACGTTACCGCTCGAAACCAGGCTTCCATCCCAATAAATGTCCTGCGTATTGGTAGTGGCGTTATACGTTGCGGCAATCATGTGCCATTGCCCAATAAGCGACGCCGTGGCCGGTGTATAGGAGACAGCACTACCGCCGCCGGAGTAGAAGTACAGCTTGTTATCGTTTTGAAATTGCAAGTCGAAATCATTACCGACCTGCGACTCGCCAGCGATATAGTAAGTACCGTTAGGGGACGGCAGCGATGCCAGATTGACCCACGCCATCATGCTTCCGGCCGTGTTGATGCCGCCTGATAGGCTTGTCGAGGCATATTGCTGGGACGCGCTACTCAATTTGAGATAGTTGTTACTCGGTTCTGCTACCGCTCCGGGGCTGCCTTCGCCAGCTCCGTTCACGTATGTGGTGACATATCCATTGACCTGGCTGCTGCCGTTCACGGTTTCGAGCCGGAAGTAAGCCAGTGGATTGGTGGAATTCACCGTCGAGATGAAATCCGCCTTCATAAAAGACGGACCGCTGACGCACAGTAATAAACTGGCAAATAAGAGTTGCTTCATATCATTCTCCTCCGCAAGATTGTGACTTCTCAACAGCATCCTAAGGTGGGCGGTAGGGAATCTGGCAGTGGCAAGGGGTGGTGCAACGGTAGCGAGAGGTCTCTAAGTGATTGAGACCTTTGGTAGATGCGCCGTCTTTACAAGAGACTTGCAGTGATCACTTGAACACAATCGTGCTTTCGCCGGAGTACTTGTGATAGTTGCGAAATTCGATCGTGTTCTTGGTGCAGTATGATGTGCCGCGATTACAGGCCAGCACTTCGGCTTTCACGGGCAGGAGAAACTTCGCGGGCGTGCCCAGCGATATCGGTTCGTAGTCGACGGCCGTCTGCACTTCGTCGTCGGGGAAATCCTTGGGAATTTTGTCTGCGCCGTATTCGATGCGCCGGACCTCGCCGGTGGATTTGATCAGCCACACACTGCCGCTATAGGCGGGATGCAGCGACTGGCTGCCGACGGTGATGGTCCAATCGGAATTCGCCAGGGGCACTTTGAAATCGTAGACAGCGGCTGCTTCGCCGTTGATGTTCGTTGATTCCGCAAATTTGAAGTCCGCGCGGCCGGGATCAAAGAGGCTGCGCAAGCTGGACGCAAACTCGCCGGTCGAGGTAGATCCGCCCAGATCCATCATGCTCTTATTGGTGCGCTTGCCGCCCACGGTGATGTCGCGATATTGTTCCTTGCCGTCTTCGTAGATCACCTTGGCGGTTACGATGTCGACCGCCTGCCAGCCAGATGAGCGCGACTGTTCGTAATAGCGCGTCGTGTTCTGCTCACAGATGAAATTGGGAAGCCCCTGGTTGTAGCTATGGGCCCAATCGAAGGCTCGCGCCAGCGTCTCGTCGGAGGCGGTGGTCACGGCTTTGGGCCGCTCGGAATCGCTATCGATGGTGAAATCGTCAGAGCCGCTTCTTGGCGGGGGCGCCGCTGCTTTCGGGGGATTGGCAGGTTTGCTGGCTGCCGCAGCCGGCACATCATCGTCGGAAGATGATTTTTGTCCGCCGCCACGGCGCAAAACGGGCCGGCCGGGGGCCTCGAGCGGGCGATCAAGAATGGTGGGCCGCGGCTCGTCGCCGGCAGATGCTGCGCGCGGCGACATCATGGGCCTGCCTCCGGGGGACATTTCGCCGGGAGGAGGCGCATCCTTCAGCAGATTCACCTGGGTGGCGGTCAGGAACGCCTCATCGTCTTCGAGCGCATCGATGTGCACAGTGGTGCGGGGGACGATTTGGCTGGATGAGATGTCCTGGCCGGCTCGGGTAAATTTTGTTTGCGGCGTCAGGGTCAGCGAGATCTCGCGGCCGTCATCGGTGCCGATCACCAGTTTTTTGGAGTCGAAGGCAAGCGTGATGCCTTCAGCAGTGAAATTCGGCTGCGCGGCCTCATTCTGCTTCTGATCCTTTTTCTTGCTGCGCTTGGGAATGCTGATGCCGCCACCGGGGCCTTGGCCGGGCGGATATTGGCCCGGCGGATACTGCCCTGGAGGATATTGTCCTGGAGGGTATTGGCCGGGTGGATATTGACCTCCCGGCGGGTAGGTTCCCGGAATCTGCGCCATCGCGCCTATCGCCAAGGCAACTGCGCAAACAAACAGCCTGTACATAGAACCTCAATTAGACGCACGGGGTTGGCGCCCCGGTTGCTACCACTCGAGCAGGATCAGTTCAGAACAGAATGCCGGCCCCATAGCGGCCAGCAGGCCCCAGGAGCCCGGCGGCGGACGTTTGTTCTTCAAGAACTGCTCTAAAACGAACAAAACAGAAGCAGAGGACAGGTTTCCGGTCTTGCGCAGACAGTCCCAGGAGACCTGCAAGGCTCCGTTCACGAGGCCCAGTGCGGTTTGGGTAGCTTCAAGTACTTTGGGACCTCCGGTGTGAATCACCCAGCTCTGGATGTCATTCTTCGAAAGGTCATGATCGGCCAGGAACTCGTCGACGTCGCGGCCCAGGTTCTTTTCGATGACTTCGGGGACGTCGCGGGAAAGCACAATGCGGAAACCTGCTTCGGAGATGTGCCAGCCCATAACGTACTCGGTGTCGGGGTAAAAGACGGAGCGGGTGGCAACGATACGTGGTCCGGGGGCGCCCGTCGCCTCCGAGCCGGCCACAATGACGGCGGCGGCGCCATCGCCGAAGAGGCCGGAGCTGATCAGGTTTGCGACCGACAGATCATCCTTCTGAACGGTCAGCGAGCAAAGCTCGACGGAGAGTAGCAGCGCGGCCTCACGCGGGAACGCCTTGACGTAATCGGCGGCGCGGGCGATTCCTGCCGCTCCCGCTACACAACCTAATCCGAAGACCGGGACGCGCTTCATGCGCGGGTTCAGCCGCATGCGGTTCATCAGGCGGGCTTCAATGGAGGGGCTGGCAATGCCTGTTACAGAGACAAAAAAGAAGGCCCCAAGCTGGTCCGCGGCGATACCGGATTCGCGCAGCGCGCGGCAGATCGCCTGCTCACCGAGGTCCATTGCAACCTGTATCCAGCGATCGTTCGCCTGGCCCCACGTGGCGGGCGGATACTCTTCCATGGGCAGCGCAAGATAGCGGCCGTCGACCTGGGCGGCGCTGTGCAGGCGTTCGAGAATGTCGAGACGGTTTAAGCGCGGGCTCCAGTACCGGCGGAATCCTTCGAGCAGTTGCTGCTGCGGGTAATAGTGCGGCGGGAGAGCGGTGGAGGCAGCGGCGATTCTCATACTGCCGGGCGGCGCGATTCGTTGTAGTCCACTGTCGTCATCATACGCTTGCGGGCGGGTTGAAGGGCTGGGCACACCCTACGCGCCGCCGTCTTCCAGCTATAAACCGCATCTGCGGCTCCGATATGTGTAATCAGGATGCGCATTCGGGCGCCACGCCGGGTCTTTGTCTTAATCCTGCTGCTGCAGTGGACCATTGTCGCCCGTGCCCAGCGGTATACGTTTCAGTCCTATGACAAGGGGATCACGAATCCCAATGTCAGTTGCATGCTGCAGGACCGCATTGGTTACTTGTGGATCGGCACGCAAAATGGACTGTTTCGTTATGACGGCGGCGGGTTTCAGGAATTCGGGCGTCCGGACGGGCTCAACGGCACATTTATCGTGGCGCTCCAGCAGGACAGCCGGGGCAATCTCTGGGTGGGCACCACCGAGGGCCTATATTATCGCGAGGAGAAAGCCGGACGTTTCCAGGCTATCAACTACCAGGGACAGCCGATCGAGGTGCGGGCCGGCTCAACGCTTGCCAATGCAGCGGACGGCAGTCTGCTGGCGGTTACGCCGCAAGGGCTTTTTCAGATCAGCTCTCAACTCAATACCCAATCCACTACTCAACCTAATACGCGCTCCTGGAAGTGCCAGCGGCTGCCCGGCATGGATCCGTCACTGCCGGTATGGAGTGTAATCGCCAATCCGGATGGCTCCATTGTGACCGGCTGCGGAGACGCACTGTGCCGTTTGAATGGAGGCATCCTCACCGTTTGGGACACCCGGAACGGGCTGCCGGCCGACCGATGGATGCTGCTGGTTCGCGATAGCAACGGGGCGCTGTGGGCCCGCGGGCGCAATCACGTCGCGGTGCTCATGCCTGCGGAGTCGCAGTTTACGCTGCACGATTTGCCCGATCTTCCGGGCCGCAGCTCTTATCCGGCTCTGGCCGAGGATCGGGATGGCGAGATGCTGGCTTCGCTAGGAACGTCCGTCGCGCGGTATGAGGGAAGGGGCTGGCGCGTGTTTACCAAGGCAAATGGCTTGGGCGAGGCCAGCATTACGTCTCTTTTGGTCGATCGCGAGGGCCTGGTGTGGCTGAGCCTGCTGGGGCGTGGCGTTCGCCGCTGGCTGGGCTACAAGGAGTGGGAAAACTGGAACAGCAACGATGGTCTGCAAAACGACACGGTCTGGAGCATCCTGCGCGATCACAAACAACGTGTGTGGGCTGCCGATGAGGGCGGCATTGCGTACATGGCTCCCGGACGGAACACGTTCCAGCCCTGGTGCCGGCCGGGAATTCACTGCGACAAAGCATTCAGCCTGCAGGAATCGAAAGACGGCAACGCGATCTGGGCAGCCACGGCCTCCGGGTATGCGGTGCGGATCAACGAGCAGACGCTCGAAGCACAACAATACAAAGTCGACAACGCACTTTATGAAGTTTTGGAAGATACACCCGATCGCGTGTGGGCCACCGGATCGGGGGGGCTTTTCCGTGGGGAACGCAGCGGCAGCGAGTGGCGTTTCGAGCACGTGGATGCGCCGCGGCTTCCGAAGAGGCGCGCCTTTGATTTAGAATTCGATCCGCAACATCGCCTCTGGGCCGTTTTCTACGACGGAATCTTTCGTCTCGATAGCGACGGGTGGACGCACATCGAGATCAGCCCGGCGCGTCTGGGGGGCCATCCGCGCAACATTGCTATCGATCTATCGGGCCAGGTATGGCTCGATGGAGGCTTTCCGGGCGTGGTGCGCCTGCGGATCAGCGGTTCGACGGTGGCCGGTATCCAGACTTTCACCAAGCCGCAACTCGCTTCCGATCTTGTCGTCACGATGGCGATTGACCGGCGCGGCTGGATGTGGATCGGAGGCGATCAGGGGATCGATGTTTACGACGGCAGTAAGTGGCGCCGCTTCTCGGTGCATGACGGGCTGAGTTCGAACGGCATCGCCGAGCGCGCGCTGTATGCCGATGCGGATGGCAGCGAATGGATCGGATCGAGCGCCGGAATCTCCCATTTTCTGAATCCTTCGGTGAATACAGCGCCGCCGTCACCGCCGCTTATCACCGCTGCCAATTACGGTGACGAGGATCTGCTGAACGGAACCGCAAGCGCTTTTCGTTGGAACACAAAACCTCTGCACATCGCTTTTACGGATCTGACGTTTCGCAACGAAAACTACCTTCATTTCCGATACCGCCTGGCCGGACTGGAACAGGACTGGGTGGAGACTTCGGCGCGTGAACTGCGCTACCCGCGCCTGCCGCCTCGCTCTTACAAGTTTGAAGTGGCGGCAGTCGATACCAGCACCGGAAAATCCTCCCGGGTGCGCAGCGTTCAATTCCAGATTCTGCCGCCGGTATGGGCAACCAAGCCCTTCTGGGGCGCGATGTTTGTGCTGTTTCTGCTGGTAGTGCGGATTTGCTGGCGGTGGCGCATCAAAGTTCTGGTCGCCCAACAGCACGAGCTCGAAGACCTGGTCCGCGCGCGGACTGAAGAACTCGACCGCAGGCTAGTTGAGCAACAGCAACTCAAGAAAGAAGCCGAGAGCGCCAATCAAGCGAAAAGCGAATTTCTGGCGATGATGAGCCATGAGATCCGCACGCCGCTAAATGGCGTGATCGGCATGACGAATCTGCTCGCGGAAACGGAACTTACCGAGGAGCAGCGCGAATACACGCGCACCATCCGTGAATCGGCGGATTGCCTGTTCCGAATTATCGGGGATATTCTCGATTTCTCCAAAATCGAAGCCAACAAGCTGGAACTCGAATCCATTGAATTCGAGCTTCAACCGGTGGTCCGGGACGCGGCTGCCATTGTGGCCGAGCAGGTGAGGCGCAAGCAACTTGCCTTCACGATCGATTTCGACGAACGCCTGCCGGCATTCGTGATGGGCGATTCTGCCCGGTTGAAGCAGGTACTTCTCAATCTGCTCTCGAATGCAGTAAAGTTCACCGATCGCGGCAGCATTCGAGTAGAAGTGTCGTTACAGGAACAGACCCACAAGAACGAGGCTGTGATTCGGTTCACAGTGTCAGACACGGGTATCGGCATCTCGGCCGAGGCGCTGCCATTGTTGTTCAAAAGCTTTTCTCAGGCGGATGCGTCTACTACACGGAGGTTCGGTGGCACAGGTCTTGGACTCGCCATCTCGAAACGCTTAGTTGAACGAATGGGGGGCGAAATTGGTGTCGAGAGCGCCCCCTCCCGTGGGAGCCGGTTTTGGTTCACGGCGAAATTGCCGATAAGCCGAAATAGCCAAGCAAATATGCAAGGACTCGGCGCACTACAAACCGCACTGGCGAATCCTCAGCCGGGAGCAGCCAGCCGCGGGCGCGTTTTGGTCGCCGAAGATAACCCCATCAATCAGCGAGTGGTGGCAATCCTCTTAACAAAGCTGGGTTATACGCCTGACTTGGTTGGCGACGGCAAACAAGCCTTGGAGAAAGTACAGGAACAGAGCTACGACGTAGTTCTGATGGACTGCCAGATGCCGGTGATGGATGGCTATGAGGCCACTGCGGCGATTCGCTCTTTGCCGAACGGCTGCTCGCATGTTCCGATCATTGCGGTGACCGCCAATGTGCTGGCCGGAGAACGCGAGAAATGTCTGGCTTACGGCATGAACGACTACATTCCCAAGCCGATCAGCCGCGACAGTCTGGAAAAAGTCCTGCAAAAATTCGTGCACGAGCCTGAACCGGCGACGACCGAGCGGGCCTGATTCGAATCGGAGCCCTATGCCCCGGGGTATCCCGTCCCGGCTTATTCCGAAAATGAGGGATCCACTTCGACGTTGGCCCGCAGCCAGGCGGCAAACGCGGGCTCGGATAGTGTTCGAGCGGCTAGGGTGCTGCCCCTACGGCCACTTCTTTGGCGAGAATTCCGGGCGCGTTCACGTACCTATTCCACGTGGCCACTGCTGTCGTCAGTCATGAGGAAAATCTACACTGGCTTGCGCTGCGCATGCTGCCCGGTTTGGGGGGCGTGACTACACTGCGCCTGCTTGAAAAATTGAGTTCGCCGCAGGCGATCTTTCGCGCCTCGGTTTCCGAACTGGAAAGCCTGGGCGTCAGCCCCGCGCTGGCGAGAAACATTGCCAGTGGCTGTTCGTTTGAGGATGCGGTCGATCAGCAGCAAAAGGCACTCAGCGCCGGCGTCACTCTCATTCCCATTCAGGATGCGCGCTATCCGGCGCGGCTGCGCGAGATTTTCGATCCGCCGATTGTTCTTTATGCGCGCGGCGAAACGGAACTGCTGCGATCCCATGGGATCGCTGTCGTGGGCACGCGCCGTCCAACTCCCTACGGAATTGCCGCGGCGGAACGGCTGAGCGCCGATCTGGCGAAAACCGGCCTTAGTATTATCAGCGGTCTGGCGCGTGGAATCGATACCGCGGCCCACCGCGCCGCGCTGGCTGAAGAGGGGAAGACTATCGCGGTCCTGGGATGCGGCATCGATGTCGTGTATCCCTCGGAAAATCGAAAGCTCTATGAGGAAATTGCCCGGCGGGGTCTGCTGGTCTCTGAATTTCCCCTGGGCGCTCCCGCATACCCCCAGAATTTTCCGATCCGCAATCGCATCGTGAGCGGGCTCTCGCTGGGAGTAGTCATCGTCGAAGGCGCCCAACACAGCGGTTCGGCGATTACCGCCAAGCTGGCGATGGATCAGGGGCGCGAAGTTTTCGCCGTGCCGGGCAACATTACATCGAAAATGAGCTGGGGACCGAACCTATTAATAAAAGATGGCGGCGCCAAGCTGGTGCAGGAATGGACAGACATCACCAATGAACTTCCCGCAACGGTTCGCCGCGACCTGGTGGCCGAAGCGCAGCAGCGCCTGGCTGAGGCGAACGGCGATTTTTTTCCCCCGGACGATTCGGCGGGGGGAGCGCCACGGCTGGAGGCGCCCGAGCCCCTTAAAGTACTCGCAAACAAGCTGCTGGCCCGCTTGCAAGTTGATGTACCGCAGCAACTTGACAGCCTGCTTGAATCTTTCGAGGGCGTCAGTTCATCAGAATTGATCGCAGCCCTCTTTGACCTGGAAATGTCAGGCCTCGTGCGCCAGCTCCCCGGGAAGAACTTTGTCAAGGTGTGGTAAAAAGGGTAGCGTTCTCGGAACCGGCAGATTCTGCGGCAACGAGTGTAACCAGTCTCACATCGGATAAGAAGTAAAGAGTATGTCTAAATCTCTCGTCATCGTCGAATCCCCCGCGAAGGCGAAAACTATTGGGAAGTATCTGGGGAAACAGTTCATCGTCAAGGCCTCTCTGGGGCACGTGAAGGATCTGCCGAAGAAGGATCTGGCTGTGGACGTGGAGCGCGACTTCACGCCTCACTACGAAATCATTGAGGGCAAAAAGAAGCTCATCTCAGAGCTCAAGCAAGCGGCAAAGACAGTCGATTCCGTGTATCTGGCGGCTGACCCGGATCGCGAAGGCGAGGCCATCTGCTGGCATCTCAAAGAAGAGCTGGAGCCCAAGAAAGCCGGCAAACCGGCGATTTTCCGGGTGATGTTCAACGAGATCACCGCGAATGCAGTGAAGCGCGCTTTCGAGAAGCCGCTGGAAGTGAACGTCCATCTGGTGGAAGCGCAGCAGGCCCGCCGCGTGCTGGACCGCCTGGTCGGCTACAAAATCTCTCCGCTGCTTTGGGACAAGGTTCGCCGCGGCCTCTCTGCGGGACGTGTCCAAACGGTCGCGGTGCGCCTGATCGTCGAGCGCGAGCGCGAAATTCGTGCGTTTGAAAAGCAGGAATACTGGACCATCGATGTTGCGCTGAACGCAAAGAAGCCGCCGGTGCTGACGGCCCGGCTGAACAAACGCGGCGAGGAGACTCCGGCGGTCGGCAATGAACAATCGGCCAACGCGATTGTCTCCGACCTGGAAGGCGCCTCTTATGTTGTCCGCTCCGTCACCACGCGCGAGAAGAAGCGCAATCCCGTTCCACCCTTCATCACTTCGACGCTGCAGCAGGAATCCTCGCGGAAGCTGCGCTTCAGCGTGAAGCGCACGATGATGCTCGCGCAAGGCCTGTATGAGGGCAAGGAGATCGGCAAAGAAGGGTCGGTCGGACTTATCACTTATATGCGTACGGACTCGACGCGCGTTTCCGAAGACGCTTTGGGTGAGGTGCGCGGCTTTGTGTCCGAGAAATACGGCGCCCACTATCTTCCGCCAGCGCCCAACATCTACAAAACGAAAAAGGACGCGCAGGATGCGCACGAAGCGATTCGCCCCACCTCGGTTCTGCGCACGCCTGAATCGCTGGAAGGCTATCTTGCCGAAGACGAGCTGAAGTTGTACCGGCTGATCTGGATGCGCTTCGTCGCCTCGCAAATGATGCCGGCGCTGTTCGATCAGACCACGATTGACATTGAAGCCAACGGCAGGAGCGGCGTCGAGTATCTGTTCCGCGCCACCGGCAGCGTGCAGAAGTTCGATGGTTTTTTGCGCGTGTACGAAGAAGGCAAAGACGTCAAGGACGAAGAAGACGAGGACCTGAAGCACAAGCTGCCCGCGGTTTCCGAAGGCGAGATTCTCAAGTTCAAGGAAATCAAGCCAGAGCAGCATTTCACCGAGCCGCCACCGCGCTATACGGAAGCGACGCTGGTCAAGAAGCTGGAAGCCGATGGCGTTGGGCGCCCATCCACTTACGCTTCGATTCTGTCGACCATTCAGGATCGGGAGTATGTGAAGAAGGAAGGCGGCAAATTCGTTCCGACCGAACTGGGCATGGTGGTGACGGATCTTCTGCTTGAAAGCTTTAACGATCTGTTCGATGTGAAGTACACCGCGCGCATGGAAGAAGAGCTGGACGAGATCGAAGAGGGCAAGCTCGCCTGGCGTGATGCAATGGCGGAGTTCTACGAGCGCTTCCAAAAAGATCTGGAACACGCCGCCCGCAACATGACCGATATCAAACGCATGGAGCGGCCCACGGATCTGGTCTGCGAAAAATGCGGCAAGCCGATGGTCATCAAATGGGGCAAGCACGGCAGCTTCATTGCCTGCACGGGCTATCCGGAGTGCACCAACACGCGTGAACTCACGGTGGACCTGCCCGACGTCGATACGGCCAATTTGGGCGAGCAGGATGAAGGCGAGTATTGCGAGAACTGCGGGCGTCCGATGGTTCTGAAGAAAGGGCGTTTCGGCCAGTTCTTTGCGTGCTCCGGGTATCCCGAGTGCAAAACAACCAAGCAGATTGGGGGCGAGCAGCGCAAAGATGTGCCGCTCGAGGAAGAATGCCCGCAGTGCGGCAGCAAGCTGGTGCAGAAGTACGGGCGCTATGGCGAGTTCGTCGCCTGCAGCAATTATCCGAAGTGCAAGTACGTCAAGCAGAAAACGATTGGCGTTCCGTGCCCGAACTGCTCAGAAGGCGAGATTGTGGAGCGCAAATCGAAACGCGGGCGGACGTTCTATGGCTGCAACCGCTATCCGGATTGCGACTTCGTCGCCTGGGGCAAGCCCATTCAGGAGAAATGTCCGGAATGCGGCAGCAGCTATTTGATTGAGAAGTGGCTGAAAGCCGGGCCCGTCGCGCAATGCCCGAATGCGGAGTGTAAATACAAACACCCGCTGGTTCCGGAACCGCAAGCGAGCGTGGCGTAAGTACACAAGCAAACTGCCAGAATAGAGGCAGGCACAATGAGCGCGCATCCCAAGAACGTCCGGCTGCCCGAAACAACACTGGCGGCGTTCCGCGATGCAGCCATACGCGAGCAAAAGACCATCGATGAGCTGGCGAATGAATTGCTAATGACGGCGCTCGCTAACAAACAAGAGCGCAAGCTGCGTCTGATTGCTCTCATGGAGCAAGGCCGCTCAGATGCCAGCAAAACGCATCCGGGCCTTAATGAGGACGCAGTGGTCGACATCATCCATGCCCATCGGTCCCAACGCCGCCGATAAGTGAATCGTGCTACTTTCGACACGAACGTCTTTATCTCCGCCTTAACGCACCACGGCCCGCCTGCACGCTTATGCTGGCTGCAGACGGCATCTTGCGCCTTCAGTTATCGCAAGCCATTCTTGACGAGACGCTGGAAGTGCTGGGGCGCGATTTCACCTGGCCGCAGGAGCGGATCGAGGAAACGCGCCTTCTGCTGTTCGGCATCAGCCAGTTGGTTACTCCACACGTGAAACTGGACGTCGTCAAGCGGGATGCCGACGATAATAAAATCCTCGAGTGCTCGCTCGCCTCCCACTCGGATTACATTGTGACCAGCGACAAGGAGCTCCTCGACCTTAAACAGTATGGAGGTGCTGCCATAATCAAACCTATTGATCTTTTGAGACTGTTGCAGCATAGGGCGCGCACTGAGCGTGGACATGTGCCCCGCAGTAGGAATTTAACCTATGGAAACTGGAGCCGTTGACCGGGATTGAACCGGTGACCCAGTCCTTACGGCTTTATAAGGCTGTTCGTAAAATCCCGAACCGTTGCTGCCGATAGAACCTTATGGGGGTTCGGGCACCTTGCGGCAGTGAACCATCCGCTATCCGGCTCTGCACTCCTGTCTCGACCGGTGGGATGTCGCCCGCGCTTAGCCGATTTGACGCACTGCTGAAGTCCGCGTTGTTGCTCGCCACGCTAGGAATCCTAGCAGTCCATTGTCATATCACGACGAATCCTTATCTCGCCTACGCATTACTAGGTTCCTTCGTGATCCACTACCGTTCATCCGCTGGCCGACCTGCATGTTTGTCAGCAGCTCTCATATTGGGGCTGGCATATGCGATGATCTATGTCGCTCTGGGCGCTTCGCTGCGGTCAGTAAACAGCCTCGGATTCCTGGGCGTTGGCAGTGTTGCCGTCCTTGGAGTTATGTCGTTCTGGCCGGAATACAAGCAAAGGGCGGAAACGCTTCGCGTATGGTGGCTGACTCTGCTTTTCCCGGCGTTCTTGATTTGCTCGGCCATAGTGCTTACCCTGACCCGATACGCTCATCCTCGGGTGCTCGATCTTTACTTGTATACTTTGGACGGCCGCCTCGGTTTTCAGCCAAGCTTCACCGTGGGGCGGTTGCTTTGGCAGAACACAATTCTGCGCGAAATCGCTTATTACGCTTACGAGGCTCTGCCGCTCGGTATGGCTTTCGCCTTCTCGCTCGAATGGGAAGCAAAGATCAGGTCTGCCGCGAGTATCGTGATTTCCTTCCTTTTCGCGGCCATCGGCGGATATCTGATTTACAATTTGTTTCCGGCCGTTGGACCCATTCATGTCTTCGGCAACGCTTTTCCATTTTCGCCGCCTGCGGTCACCGCGCGGCCATCGGCGATTGTAAACACCGGGGATCCGCGCAACTGCATGCCCTCGGTGCATTTCACAATGGCGCTGCTCATTTTCTGGTACTCACGCCAATGGACCCGATGGGGACGGATTTTCGCGTGTGGGCTGTTGTTGTTAACAATTGTCGCAACACTCGGGTTTGGCGAGCATTACCTAATCGATCTTGTAGTGGCTGTTCCCTTCGCGCTCCTTGCAAAGACGCTCGCCACTCGCGCGGTTCGGCCAGCGTACGTTCGGATGCTGTGTTACGCAACGGCGGGTTTCCTGGTATCGGCATGGATCTTCTATCTGCGCTGCTTTTTCAGTTTCGCGATGATTCCAGCAGCAGTTTCATGGGCCCTGCTTGTAATAACAGTCATACCGCCAATGATGCTGGAACGAGAGTTGCACCAGGCCGCGACCGCCGCGCTCGATGGTTGTGAACAGGCTGGAGATCTGGAGCCGTTGACCGGGATTGAACCGGTGACCTCGTCCTTACCAAGGACGCGCTCTACCAACTGAGCTACAACGGCGCTAGTGAGCAATGGTGGACAGGGAAGGATTCGAACCTTCGTACCTCGCAAGGAGGGACAGATTTACAGTCTGTTGGCTTTAACCACTCACCCACCTGTCCGGGTCCTTCCGTCTTAACCGGAGGTCATCTAACGAAACGAGAATAGCACAGCCAGACGGCCCGGCAGCCCTCCCCGAGCTGCCCCTAAGTACAATTAGCCGGTGCCGCCGAAGGAGATCAATTTGGTCTCGAGATACTCGTGCAAGCCCTCCGAACCAGCCTCTTTGCCGAGACCACTTTCTTTCCACCCGGTAAACGGGACTTCGGTGCTTTGCGGAGTCCATTCATTGATGCCAATCATTCCGAATTCGAGGCGTTCGGCGGTGCGAATGGCGGCGCGCAGGTCGTTTGTCCAAACATACGCTGCAAGGCCGTAGCGAGTGCGATTTGCCAGCTCGATTGCGTCGTCTGCGCGATCGAAACTGCTGACTGTAAGCACCGGCCCGAAAATCTCGTTTTCAAACAGCGGCATAGCCGGTTGTACCTGTGTCACGACTGTGGGTTCGTAAAAGTAGCCACGCGGCTGAGAATCCGGGCGCTTTCCACCAAGGGTGACCTGCGCTCCCTGCTCGCGCGACTCACAGACGAGCTGCTCGACGCGGTTCCGCTGGCGCGAGTTAATCAAAGGGCCAACATTGGTTTCCGGCAATAATCCGTCTCCGAGACGAAGCTGGGATGCGGCGATTGTGACTCGATCAACGAACTCGCGCGCGACAGCCTTGTGTACGAGAAACCGCTGCGGCGCGATGCACACTTGACCACTGTTGCGGAACTTGGCAGCTATGGCCCCGGCGGCAACCTGATCGAGATCCACGCCCGGGAAGATCAGCACGGGAGCATTGCCGCCGAGTTCCAATGAGAGCCGTTTGACCGTTCTGGAAGCGCCGTCCATTAGCAGCTTGCCTACTCGCTGGCTACCGGTGAAGTGAATTTTAGCGCACTTTTCGTTGTGCAACATTTCCTGGCCCATGCTGGCGGGATCGCCATTGATCAGGTTTACGGCACCGTTGTCGATTCCCACCTCAAGCAGTATGTTGACCATCTCCATGGCAGTGAGAGGGGTGTATTCTGATGGCCGAATCACGACCGTGCAGCCGGAGGCAAGTGCGGCCGAGGCTGCCCGCGCGATGTTGTAGGCCGGAAAGTTCCACGCTGTTATCAGCCCGACCACGCCGATTGGCTGATGGATGACGAGTTGACGTTTAGCAACATTGCGCGACGGCACCCAACGGCCATATGCGCGTTTGGCCTCTTCGGCAAACCATTCAAACAGATCGGCTGCAACGACCCATTCTCCTTTGGCCTGCAGAAGCGGCTTGCCGCTTTCCAAGACGGTCGTATGCGCGAGATGTGCGGAGCGATCACGAATCAGGTCAGAGGCTTTCTTCAGAAGAGTGGCGCGTTCATAAGCTGTTTTTTGCGACCAGGAGGGGAAGGCCGCCGCTGCTGCCTCAATCGCCTGCCTGCAATCGTCACCGTTGCCGAATGGAACGGTCCGAACGATTTCCTCTGTTGCCGGATTCAAGACGTCCCATCGGCCAGCATTCGATGCATCGGTCCAGGTTCCACCAATCAACTGGCGATATTCGTAGTTCATCTCTCGTAGACCTTGTTACCAGCAAGAAAGGTCATGTCGACACGAATCTCGGGGAGCGCCTCGGGTTCTACGGCCAGCGGATCAGCCGAGAGCACGGCCATGTCAGCCCACTTTCCTGGCGCCAAAACACCTCTCTCTTGCTCGTCTCCGGACGCGATTGCACCGGCGACGGTGTGGCCGTACAGCGCTTCCTCAACCGTGATCGCCTGAGCCGGAAGGATTGTCTTACCGCTTTTGGTGCGCCGGGTAACGGCCGCATACATTCCCAAAAGAGGATTCTCGTCGTCTACAACGGGGGCATCAGATGAGAGCGCAACAATTAAACCGGCGTCCAACATGGAGCGAATGGGATAGGTGCGAGAAAAGAGACATTCGGGAACCATTTCGATGAAATTGTCGCCAAGCGCGTGGATGAAGATAGCCTGTGGAACCGAGATTAAGCCGAGTGCAGCGGCACGACGAAGTTGCCTGCTGTCCGGGAGAGCAAAATGCTCGATACGGTGAGGACTGCGCATCCGATTCTGCCCAAGCGTTTCGTAAACCGAGAGGACCAGGTCGATGGCAACATCGCCGATGGCATGAATGGCGATTCTCCAACCACCGTCGTGGGATTCCTGGCAGAGGTACTGGAGCTCTTCTTTTTGAAAGCGAAGAGTTCCGGTCGTATTTGCGTGGCGGTACGGAACACTTAACGCCGCAGTCGCACCGCTAAGTCCTCCATCGGCGAGAAATTTCACCGTGTCGACACGCAGCATGGGGGAGAGATGCTGCTTCGGTAGCGGAGCAGGATTCGCGTAGCCATCGATACAACGCAGGGGCATCACCGATACGCGAGCGGGTAACGCGCTTCGGGCATCCATCTCGATATAAATGTTCAGTAACTCAGGCGTTACTCCGCAATCCGAAGATGCAGTGATCCCGAATGATAGCTGACGCCGGAGGGCGGCCGTGATCATGTGTTCATAATCAGAGTGCGTTGGGGCTGGTAAGACGCGATTGATAAGGCCCATCGCGGTTTCGTGAAGCAGCCCGGTCGGCTCCCCGTGCCTGTCAAGCTCAATGAGACCGCCGGGAGGAAGGGGGGTGCGGGCATCAATGCCAGCAAGTTTTAGTGCAGTGCTATTCGCCGCGTAAATGTGCCCGCACGTCCGTATCAAAACAACCGGGCGGTTGGAAGCCACGCGATCGAGTTCCTGGCGCACCGGTCTGCGATGTTCAACCATCTCGATTTCGTTGAAGCCCCTCCCGAGCAGCCACTGGCCGGGAGGCAACTGCCTGTTGCGTACTGCGACGGCATCCAGCAGAGCGTCGATGCTTGCGGTATGCCGAAGATCGAGCATCGTAGTGAGCAGATGGCCCATTTTCCAGACATGCGCATGGGCGTCTGTGAATGCCGGGATGACGGTCCGGCCTTCCAGGTCAATAACAGTCGCCGTCACGGGCACGTCTTTCCGGAGCGTCTGAGAATCTCCGATGGCTAAGATGCGGCCGTTCCGGATCGCAATACCAGTCGCTCTACGCCCGTTGTCCAAGGTAAGTACGTTGGCGTTAACGAGCAGCAGGCTGCCTGATGGATGGTTCATGTGCGCGCCGTGGTGGACGCGCGCCGGTATTCGTTTGAAGCAGCGAAGGCTTCAATCGCTCTGCCTACGGCGTTCAGGCCTTCACGCAACATTTCCTCCGGCATGTTCAGCGGCGGTAAGAAGCGGATACAGTTACTGAAGAGCCCCGCGCGAATCAGCAAAACTCCATTAGAAACAGCAGCGCGTACGATGGAAAGCGTTTCTTCGGGAGAGAGTGGCGCCTTCGATTCGCGATTGGAAACAAGCTCGATCAGCATCATGGGACCGAGGCCTCGCACATCGCCGACGACGGGCCATTTCCTTTGCCATTGGCCCAACACCTCACGTAGTAAGTCGCCCAAACGATTGGCGTGTGCGAGAAATGCCGGTTGCCGAATCATCTTTAATGACGCAATAGCGGCCGCACAGGCCACGGGGCTGCCGCCGTAGGTACTGCCGAGGCCACCGAGGTGGGCCGAATCCATGATTTCCGCTCTTCCTGTGACCGCACCGATGGGCATCCCTGCGGCGAGAGACTTCGCCGAGCAAATCATATCCGGCACGATCCCGTAGTGTTCGATGGCAAAGATGCGGCCGGTTCGACCAGACCCGCACTGCACCTCGTCGGCAATCATCACGATGCCGTGCTGTTCGCTCAATTCCCGGATGCGCTTGAGAAATAACGCCGGCACAGGAAGAAAGCCGGCTTCACCCTGTACGGGTTCAATGATAATGGCGGCAACAGCGGAGGGATCCGCCTGAGCAGTGAATGCATGCTCCAGTTGTTGAATGCTGAATGCGAGATACTCGTCCGGCGTCATGCCGTTCGGAGTGCGATAGACGTTCGGAATCGGCAGGCGCACGATTTCAGGGGCGAAAGGTCCAAATCCCTTCTTGAACAAACCATACTTACTGGTCAAGCTGAGGGTAAGCAGCGTACGTCCGTGATAGGCGCCTTCAAAACAGATGATGGTTGAGCGGCCTGTATACTTGCGCGCGAGTTTAACTGCGTTTTCAATCGACTCGGCGCCGCTGTTAACCAAGATGGTCTTCTTTGGAAATGTCCCCGGAGTGAGTTCATTCAGCAGTTCCGCCAATTCGAGGTAGGATTCATAAGTTGCGACCAAGGCACAGGGGTGAATGAATTTATCGGCTTGCTGCTTGATTGCGTCGACTACTAGCGGCGGTGTGTGGCCGACCGCCAACATGCCGATGCCGCCCGCTAAATCGATCAGTGTATTGCCATCGACATCGAAAACCAGTGCACCATCCGCCGCTTCCACCACCGCGTCTGTTGCACAGGCCAAGCCGGAGGGAAGCGCGGCTGCGCGGCGCGCCAGCATCTGCTTTGCTTTCGGCCCTGGAATCTCGGTATTTAATCGGATGTAAGACATGGCATTCTTTCGCGATGCGCCCTTTATGTTTTGCGATCTGTCCATCACGAGCAGAACGCTATAGTTCTCACAAACAGGATCGTTGAGGTAATTGGCGAGCAGACCGCGGGGCTCGAAACCGGCGCGGATCTGCACAGAAATAGTCGGGTCCCAAATTTCGGCAGCCAGAACGCGTTGATAGTATTCGGCGACAGACAGTTTCCCCTTGAAGGCAGCATATCCGGGCAACATTCCTGCCGTGACCTGGCCTTTGAGACCGAGACGCCAAACGAGTTCCTGACGTGCTGCATAAAGCGCGGTCGCCAGACCGCGGCCTCTGTAATCGGGATGGACACCGATATCGGCGCCGTAAAGCCAACTGCCGTCCGGTTGATGAGAGGTAAGCCAGCCACCCTGAATGATTTCCGAAAAAGTGTGATTGATATGGGCAAAATTGAAGTCAAGGCGCAATGTGGTCGTTGCACCAACCACTCGCTGCCCGTCGAGCGCAACGAATTGCCCGGCTTGGAACAGTTCAATATGTCTGATATAGTGATGCGCTTTAAAGCGTTCGTGATCGGCTAATGTGGGAAAGCAAATGCGTTGCAGCCCCTCCAGTTGCGAAGCGTGAGCGGGACGGGCGTGCGCGATGACTAAGCCGTCAGAAAGCTTTCGATAATACCAGCGCACGCAACCTCGTCTCGAACCTTACGATAATTTGACAGGGTAGCACAACAAGCGCTGTTCGGCTTGCTCCGTTCAGATAAAAAACTGTATACTTCGATAACCTTGCAGGATTATCGCAAAGTGGAGCCGCTGCATCTGGTCCGTACGCTGGGTGTAAGCGACTTGGTCTGGCTGTATATGGCAGCGGTTGTGAATCTGAATTTTATTCCGGTGGTAGCGGCAGAAGGTGGCCGGGCGATCTGGCTTTGGGGCGCAGCGATTTTACTTTTTTTCATTCCTCAGGGCATTGCGGTGCTCGAATTTGCAGAGCGCATGCCGGGCGAAGGTGGTCTTTATTTGTGGACCAAGGAGACCTATGGTGATTTTTCAGGATTTGTGTGCGGCTGGTGCTATTGGCTCACGAATATGTTCTTCGTCCCATCACTATTGTTCTATGTCACCGGTGTGACAGCATACACGCGAGCAGGCAATCTGGCTGAAAACCGGCTCTTCTTCTTCGCTTTGACAACGGTGCTTCTTTGGCTGACGATTTTGGCTAATATTCGCGGCCTGGGAGTTGGCAAATGGGTGAACAATATTGGGGGCATCGGTTCTCTGGTGATAGCGTTCGCACTTGTCAGCTTGGCCGCGCTTGTCATTGGGCGAGAGAATCGGCCGGCATGGAATGCGTTTGCATTGGGAAGCATCCATTCGTTTCCGCTTCCTATGCTGGCAGTTGTTTGCCTGGCCATGGTGGGTCTGGAAATTGGCCCGGTTATGGGAGACGAAGTGCATCATCCCAGGCGAACTTTTGCGCGATCGATTTTTTTGGGAGGCGTTTTGTGCGCCGTCACCTATGTGGGCGCTACGTTGGCATTAGTAGTGTCGGTTCCGCAATTGGAGATCGGCGTAGTTCAGGGCCTCATGCAGGCAATCGACCGGCTGAGCAAGGGACTCGGTGTGTCATGGGTTCTACTACCTTTGGCAGTGCTGATGGTCAGCTCCATTGTGGGCTCCACATCGGCATGGGTAAGCGGTTCTGCACGAATTCTGTTCGTTTGTGGATTAGATCGCTACCTTCCGAAAAGACTGGGACGGGTGCATCCGCGATTCGGCTCCCCGCATGTAGCTCTCACAATGTTCGGCCTCTTATCATCGGCGATTATCGCTATGAGTTTTGCCGGAGCCTCGGTAAAGGACGCCTATCTGACTTTGTTGGACTTAGCCGTCGCGCTTCAGATGATCTCTTACCTTTATCTTTTCGCTTCGTTGATGAGGTTGGCGTTTTCGAAGCGATTCGAGCGAGTATACTTCCGACGCGCGCCGCTTTGCCTGGCCGGCGTTGTTGGATTGGCGATGACGCTGCTGGGATTCGTTGTGGCTTTTGTTCCATCGAGCCAGATTTCTTCCATCTGGTCGTTTGAGCTGAAGATGTTTCTCACTTTCGGAATTCTGGTTGGTATCGGCTGCGGTCTGTTTGTTTACTACCGGAAGCAGAGATCAATTTCATCGTGAACTTACTCAGCATCAACTTACTGCCATCCAGGTGCGCGGTAAACGAATCGTCCTCCTATGCAATTGAGAAGAACTTGCGTAGCGCCGATTTGACCAGGATCAACGGTTAGCAGATTTTGCGAGAGCAGCACAAAATCCGCCGCTTTACCGGGCGCGAGAGAACCTTCGGTTTTCTCGCGATGGCCCGCAAAAGCCGCATCGATGGTGTAGGCGCGCAAAGCTGTAGTTCTATCGACACGTTGCTGCGGCTGCCATCCTCCAGGTGGCTTGCTTTGTGCGGTCTGACGAGTGATCGCGACCTGTATTCCTTTAAACGGATTCTGTGTCACTACGGGCCAATCGCTGCCGAACGCCAAGCACGCGCCCGCTTTGTGCAAGCTCTGCCACGCGAAGCCGCGCGTTGCTCGCTCGGGGCCGACGCGCGTGGCCCAGACGTCCAGGATATTTGCATTTGGATCAGCGTGCAGTGGCTGCATACTGGCGATGACTCCTAGCGTATGGAAGCGTGGAATATCCGCCGCGCTGACGAGTTCGATGTGCTCTACACGATTACGCAGATCGGCGCTTTTGTTTCCGCGTTGGGCGGCTGCGTAGGCATCCAAACAGAGGCGAACGGAAGCATCGCCAATTGCATGCGTAAAGATCTGATAGCCGAGCCGATTCACTTGTACTACGGCTCGCTTGTATTCGACCGGATCCCAGAACAGTTTTCCATTGAGATGTGGATTATCGGAATACGGAGCGAGTAACACGGCGGTATGCGATTCGATGACCCCATCGAGGTAAAACTTAACAGCACCGGCGTGCAGCCATTCGTCGTGATAGTGGCGCGCTGCATCCCGGAACTCTTCGAGCCACACGCCTTCGGGCATTTGCGGCGCAGGCAGATATTGCGCCATGTAAAAGCGAAGTGTCAGTTCGCCCTGTGAGCGCAAGCGTGAATAGAGTGCGATCTCAGGCACGTCATACCCGGCGCTGTGAACGCGCGTCAGGCCGAGGCGGCGCGCCTCGGCTAATCCTGCGCGCAGTGCGTTCAACTTTTCCTGATCAGAGGGCGGCGGGATAACGCGGCGAATCAGATCCTGCGCCGGACGTTCTTTCAGGACACCAGTAGGCTCGCCTGTGGCAGGGTCGCGGACAATCACTCCTCCGGACGGGTCGGGCGTGTTTCGGGTGATGCCCGCAATGCTGAGAGCTTTGCTGTTCACCCAGGCGCTGTGGCCATCAAACGCACGCAGATAGGCAGGGCGATTAGGCAGTATTGCATCCAAATCTTTTTTATCCGGCAGTGCGGCTTGCCCAAAATTGGAGTAGGTCCAGCCGCGGCCCTGAATCCAAGAGGCGCCAGGGTGAGTATCTGCATATTGCCGGATACGCTGCTGCAATTCGTAGAGATTCGATGCGCCTTCGAGATGAACACGCATCATTGTGAGCGAGCCTTCCAGGAAATGAATGTGGCAGTCGACCAATCCCGGCATAATGAAGCGCCCTTCCGCATCGATCACCTGCATGCCGGGCTTCTTAAGGGCTGCGATTTCGCGATTACTACCTGCGGCGATGATCGCTCCCTTGGCAATGGCCAAAGCTTCCGCAAAGGGCTGGCGCGCATCCATAGTGAGAATACGGCCGTTGGTGACGAGAGTGCCTGCGCTTTGCCCCTCGATGGTCCAAGGAAAAAGGGGCACAGCGGTGGCTTTGAGAAAGCGGCGCCGGTTAATCGCGGGCATAGAGTTCGTCGGCAATGACCGCCTCTTTCTCGATACGGAGGTTCTGTTTATTTTCGCTAGCGGCCCTCCAAACTGCATCGCTTTGCAATTGCGCCCGGACTTTGGCGACTACCTGTTCGCGGCGGCCGAAACTTTCGTCGTCTTTGTATTTCAAAACAATAAGAGAATCCCAGGGCCTTCCTGCCGTGTACCGCTGCAGATACAACTGATAACCCGAAAGGACGTCCTCCTTCATCCAGCCGCTAAACTGTGGCAGGACGTAATCGTCCGCGTACTTCAGGTAAGCAGCCGTGGGGACGGAATACGCATAGGGAATGACGAAATATACCGGTGTCGGGGCACTTTTAGAGGAAAATGCCTGCCGGACGAGATCGACGGGGTACGTTTCGATACTCGCAACTATCGCAATCAGGGGCTCCGAAAGGCCCGCAGGCATGTTCGCTTCCACATGACGCCAGCGAGCTACCTGTTCATAGCTGCTGAAAGCCAGCAGCGCAAGCGCATCCCATGTATTTGTGTCAACGTACCGGCTGAACAGCAAGTGATATTCGAGCAGCATGCCCTCGGACTTTAATTGCTCAAAATGAGGTAGCGTTTCGCGGCTAAGCCGCCGCCGGAACTCGACGCGCTGGGAGGGCTGGCATTTGTATTGAATTACTAATGCGACGGGACCGCTCCCCGCGGGATTTTGTAGCGGTGCGGCGCTGCCGGATAAACCGAGGAAGAAAGCAAAGGTGAGCAGCATAAGTAGATGAGCGCGCAGCATAAACTTACGAAGTTTGCACAAATTCCGTAAGGTTGTCAAATTGCAACAAGTGACAGATGGCACCGGTTTTATACTTGACGCAAGGAATGGCCCAAGCGAAGAAGAGAGCGCGCCGGCAAATAGGAGTGCGGCCTCACGCGCCTGAAGGGGCGCTCAGGATTGGCAAAGTGGCCCAAACGTTGGGAATCTCTGCGTCGATGATTCGCGCTTGGGAGAAACTGGGACTGATTCGCCCCGCGCGCACCGACAGTGCTTATCGGCTATACGGCAGGGAGGACATCCGCATCTTGCGCCGCGCCGTCTACCTGCGGCGGGTTAGCGGCTTGAACGCCCCGGCCATTCTCAAACAGCTCCGCGAGGAGGGCCTGGTTTCCACCCGGCGGGTGGGGGGCGCCGATACAGCGTCGATTGGGCCGCGTTTGCGCAATTTGCGTGTGCAGCGCGGCGAGTCATTGGCCACCGTCGCACGCGCATTGAATCTATCGATCGGTTTTCTGAGCAACCTGGAGCGCTCGCAAAGCAGCGCGTCAGTCGGCATTGCTCACAAGCTTGCGCATTACTACGGCGCGAACCTTCTCGATTTCTTTAGCTCTTCTGCGAATGCGGGCCCATTGGTTCGCGCAGATCAAAGAAAGCGTTTGCAAGGCGGCGAGGGCGTGGAGATGGAGTTGCTGGCGTGGGGAAAAATTGTGATGGAGCCGCACCTGTTTCGAATCGGACCGGGCGCGGGGAGCATTGAGCCCTATTCGCACGAAGGCGAAGAGTTTTTGTTCGTGATCAAGGGCCGGTTAAATATCGCGCTTGATAGCCAGGAGTACCGGTTGCGCACCGGCGACAGCTTTTATTTCCAGAGTTCGACCCAGCATCGGTGGGAAAACCCGGGCTCGACGGAAACGCTGGTGCTTTGGGTCAATACGCCGCCCACTTTTTAACGCACACGCCCAATCTTGGCCCTGCTCGGGTCTACAACATCCACAGAGCATTCAGTTAATGCTTGACACTGGCCTGCGGTTACGAGTATTCTCGATCAAAGCTTGCGAAATTATCGCAAGGTTGTCGTTTGGATGGATTGCAAAGCCGTACCGGACCTAAACGCTCGATGAAATCGATTCTGCTGAAGACCTCCATCCCCGGGCCGCGCTCGTCGGAGCTAGCGCGCCGAAGAGATAGTGCCGTGGCGCGCGGTGTGTACCAGAGCACGCCGATTTTTGTCAGACAAACGGAAGGAGCGGTGATCGTAGATGTTGACGGTAATCGTTTCATCGATTTAGCGGGCGGTATTGGATGCCTGAACGCGGGGCACCGGCCCGAAGCAGTCGTCGATGCGATACGCCGGCAGGCGGAGTCATATCTGCACACTTGCTTCATGGTGACGCCTTATGAGCCATATGTACGGCTGGCGGAAAAGTTGAATGAATTAGCGCCGGGCCCCGGCCTGAAAAAGACTGTGTTCTTCAACAGCGGCGCGGAGGCAGTGGAAAACGGTGTAAAAATTGCGCGCGCTTATACCCGACGGCCCGCGATTCTTTGTTTCGAAGATGCGTTTCATGGGCGCACTATGATGGCTCTTTCGCTCACCAGCAAGACGCATCCGTATAAAGCAGGATTTGGGCCGTTTGCGAGTGAGGTGTATCGTGCGCCTCTTGCAAGCTGTTACTGCAAGAACGGGACAGACTTTGCGAATGTTCTAGAAGACATTTTTGCGCGGAGTGTAGCTGCTGAGTCTATTGCAGCGGTGATTGTCGAGCCGGTTCTGGGTGAGGGCGGATTCTTTGCTCCGCCGCCCGAGTTTTTTACGACGTTGCAGAGCCTCTGCCGCCGCAACGGCATTCTGCTTATCGCGGATGAAATACAAACCGGATTCGCGCGCACCGGCCACATGTTTGCGAGCGAGCACTTCGGATTCGAGCCGGACCTGCTTTTGACTGCAAAGACGCTGGGCGGAGGTCTTCCACTGGCAGCGGTGACGGGCAAAGCCGAAATCATGGATCATACGCCACCCGGATCGCTCGGCGGCACTTTTGGGGGTAATCCTCTGGCATGTGCGGCAGCGCTTGCCACTATCGAAATTATTGAGCGCGAGGGCCTGTGCGATCGCGCCCGTTTTCTGGGTGAGCGTTTTCGAAAGCGCGCCAGCAACTGGGCCAAACGGTACTGCTTTATCACGGACGTAAGGGGGCTCGGCGCCATGCAGGCTTTCGAGTTTACGCGGGATGGAGACCGCGACGAACTAGCCTCCGCGCTGACAAGATTCTGCCTGACAAACGGCGTCATCCTTTTGACCGCCGGAACCTATTCGAATGTCGTGAGATTGCTGATGCCGTTGGTGATTACCGACGCCGAATTCGAGGAAGCGATGGAGGTGGTGGAGCGTGGGTTGGCTGCACTTGAAACCGAGCGCGCCCCGGACCTTGTCACTTCCGGGAGACCATCGCTTTGATGAATAAGAAAACGATTCTGCTGGGAACTGCCCTAATTGCGCTAGGTATCCTCCCGGTGTTAGCACAGGAAATTGCGCCACCGAAGGAAGGCGAGCTGAATAAGTACATCAGCCGCGATCCGAAAGATGTGATGACCGCTCTCAACCTGCTGACGCAAAACATTTACGAAGAGGAAGTGGACACGAGCCTTGTCCTGTTTCTGCTGCAGTACGGGAACCACGTCCATGTGCGGCGATTTTTCTATCCGGCAGCTGACAGAGAAATGGTTCCGGCATATATTTTCACACCAGCGAGCTTACAACAAAACGTGCGCGCGCCGGGGCTGTTGATAGTGCACGGCGGATTCCACGAAAAGCTGGACTGGCGCTACTTTCACCTGATTGATCTGGCGGTCTCTAAGGGTTACGTCGTGATGTTTCCCGAATACCGCGGCAGCAGCGGCTACGGCGAGCAAAACTTCAAAAACGATTATGGCGTCACTGATGTCGCCGACGTGCTCTCCGCGGGGGATTATCTGAAGACGCAGAACGATGTTGATCCGGCAAGAATCGGAATCCTGGGACATAGCCGTGGAGGAATGACTACGCTGCTGGCGATTGAACGTGACCCGAAACGATTTCAAGTTGCAGTGGATATTGCCGGGCTGGCCGACTTTCTCGCTTACATGAGCTATAAGCCGGACGACCGCCGGATGGAAGTAGCCAAAGAGCCGCACTTCAAGGGACAGTTGCCAATTGACAATCTGGCTGCCTACATGGACATAACGCCGCTGAACTATGTGGATAAGATCCAGACTCCTCTGCTGGTGCTAGCGACCACTGGAGACAAAATTGTGCCATACGCGCTGAATAGCGGCCGGCTAATCGAGCTTTTAAAAGCGCACGGAAAAGTATTTGACTCGCACACTTACACCAACGCACCGGGCGGCCATGTGTTTCTGTTTGGCGACAGCGAAGAGGCGCGTGACTGCTTCGAGCGAGCATTTGACTGGCTCGGCAAATACCTCAAGCCGTGAATATTGAGAGGTACGGAATGTTGTTTCACAAAAGCAGGATCGAATTTCACCCGGCGTTGATGCTCACTCTGTTGGTAACCATCTCTCCGGCATATCTGCGGGCGCAAACGGCGGCTGCTGAATTGCGAGGGACTGTTGTGGATCAAAGCGAGGCATTCGTTCCCGGCTCAACTGTATCTGTGCAAAACCTCGGCACCGGCATCATTCGCACTACCAAAACGAATGATTCCGGCGTCTACAGCGTACCCGATTTGCCTCCCGCTACTTACGAGGTGACGGTTTCGGCGTCGGGATTCGCTACGCAACGCATGGTTAACGTCATTCTAACTGTTGGGGCTCAACAGGTACTGAATTTCAAATTGACCGCGGCTCAGGTGAACTCTACGGTGGAGGTGACGAGCTCAGCGCCTCCCATTGAATTAGCCACTTCGGCGCTGGGTGGCGTTGAGGATTCTAAAACAACACGCGAATTGCCCTTGAACGGACGCGACTGGACACAATTGGCTACGCTGCAGCCAGGAGTTACGACGGTGAATACCCAGAACACTCTGAACGGAAGCTCTTCCAACAGGGGTAGCCGGGGATTTGGAACTGAACTATCAATCAATGGCGGCCGGCCCACTCAGAACAGCTACTTTTTGGATGGTATCAGTCAAAATGATTACGCTAACGCATCTCCGGGCAACGTGCTTGGTTTGACGCTTGGTGTAGACGCAATTCAGGAATTTTCGGTCCTTACTTCGGATTACAACGCCAGTTATGGCCAAACCTCAGCAGGTGTCATTAACGCTGTAACTCGCTCCGGCACAAATCAATTTCACGGCGATGCATACGAGTTTCTGCGGAATGACATTTTTGATGCACGGAACTTCTTCGACGCGAGTAAGCCTCCCTTTCGCCGGAATCAATTCGGCTTGGCAGCGGGCGCTCCGATCAAGAAAGATAAGACTTTTATCTTCGCCAATTACGAAGGTCTCCAGCAGGCACTGACAACCACGTCGATCGCGATTGTGCCATCAGCTGCTGCCCGGCAAGGATATCTTTCAACCGGAAAGGTTACCGTCAGTGCGGCAGTAGCGCCATTCTTGGCTCTTTGGCCGCTTCCCAACAATGGGCTGATCGGCGCTGGCGATACGGGCCAATATCTCTTTACGGCAAAAACCCCATCTAGCGAAAACTTTGGGGCGCTCCGATTGGACCAATTCTTTTCGAATA
>JAJPJN010000084.1 GCA_021324185.1 Terriglobia bacterium
AAGCCAGGGAGGCAACTCCCACCAAAGCGAGACTAACCTCATAGAAAGACCCCTGAAGCAACAATCCTCCCTGGCGCCCGAAAGGGTTCCGTCTCGCAGCTTCAGAAATTAACCAGCTCCCCAGCATCTCGTTGTAACACGTAACTGCCGTTCAGAGATACACTCGGAACAGTGCAGGCCATCTCGCTTGCCTGCCTAGGCGGGTTCCCTTGTCGCAATCCAAACATCCTACCCTTCGCCCCGAAACCGATGTGTTGACCCGGGGGTTTGATCCAAGCCTTTCGGTTGGATCGGCGCGTCCGGCTGTATTTCGCAGCTCGACCTACGTCTTTTCCAGCCCGGAGGCCGCAGAACGGGCCTTTGACATCATGGGCGGCCGGGCCCAGCGCCGCCCGGAAGAAAACGTCGACCTGGTCTATTCGCGCTTTAATCATCCGAACGCCCAGATCCTGGAAGATCAGATCGTACCCTTAGAGCCCGGCGCCACCGCCGCCGCGGTGTTCAACTCCGGAATGGCAGCAATCATGACGGCCTTGCTTGCGGTGCTCGAACCGGGAGACAGCATCATCTACACCGTGCCTATCTACGGCGGCACGCAAACTCTCATTCAGAGTTTTTTGCAGCCATTTGGAATCCATGGCATTCCGGTTACTGCCGGCGATACGCGCGGCATCGATCAAGCGATCCAAAGCGCGCAGAAGCTGCGGGTCATCCTGATCGAGAGCCCGGCTAATCCGACCATCGTTATGACGGATATCCGGCGTGCCTGCGAAGCCGCGGCCAATTTGCACCCGGCGCATAACGGCGCGGGCGCTGGAGAGCGGCCGCTCGTCATGATCGACAACACCTTTCTTGGACCGGCGTTTCAGCACCCGCTGTCGCTCGGCGCCGATGTTTCCCTGTATTCTGCGACCAAGTATCTGGGCGGATTCAGCGACATTATTGGCGGCGTGGCTTTAGCGCGCGACAGCTCGCTGATGAACCGGATCCGGTCGAAGCGAAGCCTGTTCGGCAATATCATGCAGCCCGATGAATGCTGGATTCTGGATACGCGCTTGCCTACCGTCGGCTTGCGCATGAACCGGCAGAGCAAAAACGCGCAGCGGGTTGCGGAAAAGCTGAACGGCCATCCCAAAATCAAGCGGCTTTACTATCCGACTCTTTTCGAAGATGCAGAGCAGATTCGAATTTACAAGGAGCAGTGCGACTACCCGGGTGGATTGCTTTCGATCGATCTGCACGGCGGCAAGCGGGCCGCTTTCGACTTTTTGCGGAGCTTAAAGCTGGCGCGCAATGCCGTCTCGCTCGGCGGCGCGGAAACACTTGCTTGCCATCCCCGCAGCACCACCCACTCGGCCTGGACGCCGGAGGATCTGGACGAGGCGGGAATTGGCGAGGGACTGGTGCGAATATCGTTCGGCATTGAGGACTGGCGCGATCTGCTCGCCGATTTTGAAGCGGCGCTGGAAAGCATATAGGCGATCAACTGGGCGGTCCGGCGGCTGCATTCCTTGATGGCTGTAACTGACGGATGTGCTCAAACCAGCTCTCGAGAACGAAATTACTTTTTTCCCGCTGCCATTCGGATTCCGGGAGTGCGTTCAACGCCGATTGAAATTGAACAAGTAGCGGTTCGTACACTCCAGAGATAAAACAATTGCATAGCTGCTGCATTTACCCCGGCGGTTAGACGTGATCGACGCTTGCTAGCATGAGCTTGTAGTGAAGTTAGCGGACGCAATCAGGACAGCACGCGGCATCAAGCTGAGTCACGCGCAAAAATTCGCACAGCATGTCGTTCCGGAAGTCGTGCGCCCGGCGCGCATCATCTGGAATCAGGCGATTGGCGGCGTTTTTGTGTTGTTCGCGGTGATGTTTTTTGGCAATGCCTTTCGTTACTTCGATACGAAAACAGGAGCCATCAGCAACCCCGTCGGGCTCGGTTTTTCCCTTTTCCTCGGCAGCATTATGGCCATCTTCGGCGTGAGCTCGTTTTTCAAGGCGCGCCGCATCGGCAGGCGAGTCCGGTAGCGTTGTCCACCTCCGAAAAGCCCGGCCAATTTCCTTTTACTCGCGGTATCTATCCCGACATGTATCGCCGCCGCCTCTGGACCATGCGCCAGTATGCCGGCTTCGGAACCGCGGAAGAGAGCAACAAGCGCTACAAATACCTGCTGTCGCAAGGCATCACCGGCCTGTCGGTCGCATTCGATCTGCCCACGCAGATGGGCATGGATTCCGATCACGCGCTGGCGCGGGGCGAAGTAGGCCGTGTCGGCGTAGCCATCGATTCGCTCGCCGACATGCAACAGCTATTTGAGGGCATTCGTCTTGAAGATGTCAGCACGTCTATGACGATCAATTCGACCGCATCCATTTTGCTGTGTCTGTATGTGCTGGTCGCCGAAAGCCAGGGCGCGGATCGCAAGAAGCTATCGGGCACCGTCCAGAACGACATTCTGAAAGAGTACATCGCGCGCGGAACCTATATCTATCCGCCTGCGCCGGCAATGCGCATCATCACCGATCTGTTTGCGTGGGCCGCCGGGGAGGTTCCCGAGTGGAACACGATTTCCATCAGCGGCTATCACATTCGCGAGGCCGGCTCCACGGCAGTGCAGGAGATCGCCTTCACACTCGCCAATGCCATTGCCTATGTTGAGGCGGCCGTAGCTGCGGGACTGGATGTGGATTCGTTCGCGCCACGGCTGAGTTTCTTTTTTAACGCCCACAATAATTTCCTCGAAGAGATTGCGAAATTCAGAGCGGCCAGGCGCTTGTATGCCCATATCATGCGTGACCGGTTCGGCGCCAGACAGGATAGAAGCTGTATGCTCCGCTTTCATACGCAAACCGGCGGATCGACCCTGACGGCGCAGCAGCCGGAAGTGAACGTCGTTCGAGTCACTCTGCAGGCATTGGCTGCCGTGTTGGGGGGCACGCAATCCCTGCACACAAACGCGCAGGATGAGGCGCTCTCGTTACCCAGCGAGCACTCAGCGCGAATTGCACTACGCACCCAGCAAGTGATTGCGTATGAGAGCGGCGTGGCGGCGGTTCCGGATCCGTTCGGCGGCAGCGAGTACATTGAGCAGTTGACGGATGAATTGGAAGCCGGCGCGAAAGATTACATCGCGCGCATCGATGCCATCGGGGGCGCCGTAAAGGCGATCGAGCGCGGCTATCTTCAGAGCGAAATACAAAATTCCGCCTATCAATATCAGAAGGCCATCGAGGAGGGCCGCCAGATTGTTGTCGGCGTAAACAAGTTCCAGACCGAAGATGCCGAGCCGCTGAAGCCGTTTCGTATAGATCCGGAACTGGAACCCCGGCAAATCGAGCGATTACGGAAAGTGCGCGCATCGCGCTCGGCGAGCACCGTCTCGCAAAGGCTGGCGGCTTTGGATGCGGCCGCGCGCTCGGGCGAAAACCTGATGCCGCATATTCTCGAAAGCTGCCGTGCATTCGCTACGGTCGGTGAAATTTCGGATACGTTGCGGCGCGTTTTCGGTGAATACCATGAAACGTTCTGACGTGGGGCGGATTTATGTAATCGGCGGCGGCTTGGCCGGCTGCGAAGCCGCTTTTCAAGCCGCGAAAGCCGGAGTTCCAGTTATTCTCTTCGAAATGCGCCCGCTGAAATCGACGCCCGCGCATAACACCGGCTGTTTCGGCGAGCTCGTCTGCAGTAATTCCCTCAAAACCGAACAGGTAAACTCGGCCCCGTGGCTCCTCAAGCAGGAGTTGCGGCGCTTGAATTCAATGCTGCTGCGTGCGGCCGGCACAGCCCGTATTCCCGGCGGGCACGCCCTTACAGTCGATCGCGAAATCTTCAGCTCAGAAATTACGCAAGCAATAGAAGGACATCCGTTCATCGAGATCCGGCGCGAAGAAGTAACGAAAATTCCAGGCCATGGCATCGTGATCGTCGCCAGCGGACCATTGACGAGTGACGCGCTTGCTGCCGAAATTGCGCGCCTTACTGGAACGGACCGCTTATTCTTCTACGACAGCATCAGTCCAATTGTGGCGGCTGACTCCATCGATATGAACGTCGCTTTTCGCGCCTCGCGCTATGGAAAATCGCTTGACGGAACCGGCGATTACATCAACTGTCCGTTCACCGAACAGGAGTATGAAACGTTTCTCGATGCCCTGTTAGCAGCCGCTCTTTACGAACCGCACATTGAAGAGGACAGGATTCCATTCTTCGAAAACTGCCTTCCGATAGAGGAGATCGCGCGGCGTGGCCGCGACACGCTGCGTTTCGGGCCGATGAAGCCGGCCGGACTGCACGATCCGCGTACAGGCCGCTGGCCCTATGCCGTTGTCCAATTGCGCCAGGAAAATGCGCGCGCCGACAGTTACAATCTCGTCGGTTTTCAGAATCACATGCGATTTGGGGAGCAGGCGCGTGTCTTTCGCCTGATTCCGGGCTTGCAGAACGCCGAATTTTTGCGCTTTGGCCAGATGCACCGCAATACGTACATCAATTCGCCCGCGCTTATTCGTCCCACACTGCAGTTGAAAAATGACGCGCGGATCTTCTTCGCCGGCCAGATCTCCGGCGTCGAAGGATATACGGAATCGATCGCCACGGGCCTGATCGCGGGAAGAAATGCCGCTGCGCTGGCAAATGGAGTTGAACCAGAAATCTGGCCGCGGGCGACGGCCCTCGGCAGCTTGACCAACTACATCACTTGCGCCGATACGCTGAATTTTCAACCGGCGAACATCACGTTTGATCTGCTGCCGGCGCTCGATGATGAAACAAAACGGCGGTTGCGCCACGATAAGAAGGCAAGGCACGCAGAAATCTGCCGCAGAGCGCAGGCCGCGCTCGAGGCACACCTAAATGCCCACGATTCGCGATTCCATCTCGAAGTATCTTGCTGAACTTGCCCGGCGAGGCCCATCGGCGCACACGCTGCGAAATTACGGCTCGGATCTGGAACAATTTGCGAAGTATTTCGAACCGCCCGGCGAAACAGCTCCGGGCATAGAAGAGCTGGATCTGGCGCTCCTGCGCGAATGGCTCGCCGGCCTTTATGACCACGGCCTGAACGTTGCAAGCATTCGCCGGAAGTTAGCCGCCGTCCGCGCGCTATTTCAATTCTTGCTGCAGGAAGGCGTTCTGGAACGGAACATTGCCAAGCGCCTCCGCACGCCCAAAGCAAAACAGCGCTTGCCCGATGTCATGCCCGCAGAAAAGGCAAATCATCTCATTGATGCCGTCGAAAGAGGCGAACCGGTTGAAAAGCCGTCAAGAGAGCGGGATTTAGCCTTCCTCGAACTGTTGTATGGCTGCGGAATTCGCGTTAGTGAATTGGTGGGCATCAACATGGAAGATCTGGATCTGCATAGTGGTTGGCTGCGCGTGCGCGGCAAAGGCAACAAACAACGCGAGGTGCCGGTACCCCAACGTGCCGCTGCCGCCGTCGAGCGATATCTCGAAACGCGCCATGCCGCGAGTGGCGAAACCGCTCTCTTTATAAACGCGCGCGGCGTGCGCCTCAGCGATCGCCAGGTCCGGCGCTTAGTGAAACTCTATGCGCTGGCTGCGACCGGCGATTCCACCGTCCATCCGCACAGTTTTCGCCACGCCTATGCGACTCATCTGTTGGCTGACGGTGCGGATTTGCGCGCCATTCAGGAATTGCTCGGGCATGCACGCTTGTCAACGACGCAGAAATATACGCAAGTGTCGTTGAAAGATTTGCAGGCGGTATACGATAAGGCACATCCGAAAGCGTGAACAACGACGAACCGTTATTGATGGAAGGACGATCAGCAGCAACGGCTCACGACCACTCCGTCTTCTCGCAAGGTACTGAAGAGACCTCAGAAGCCGAATGAAATCGTAACTTCCAACTGATTGCGCATCGTCCCCACAGTCGGAGAAGTGAACGTGTTCCCCATCCAGCGCGTGTAGCGGACCTCCGGCGATACGATGATCCCAAAATCGTCTTTTCCGGAAACTCCAGTGCCCACAACTACGCCTTCCACCATCCGTTTGATAGAAGTCGTGCTAGGTGGAGCGCAACAGTAATAAATAGAGCCATTATTTGCCGCTTGCGTCAGCTTAACGTCTGTCGCGTAGCGCACCGCAGCGCCGGCTTCGTAAAACGAGTATCTGGTCCAACGAAAATGCGGGCCAGTGTATCGAATGAGGGCGGGGAAATCGATTATACGGGCCCGCGTCCGTTCCAAATAAAGCGTGCTGCTGTTTACCTGATCCGTCGTATCGTAGCCGCCAAACCGGTAAATGCCGCCAAGATTCAACCAATAGGCTCCGAACATGCGGAAATTGATGGTGATTCCCGCGCCTGCCTGACCATTCGCCGCCTTGGAGGAAACGATTTCCCCGGTCGTCGAGTTCGTGGTCGTCTTGACCACTTCCATTTTGAAAGGCAAGTAACTTCCGGAAACGCCTGCCCAGAACCGCGGGATTTCTGAGGACGTCGATTGATAAATAGACGAAGAGGTCAACCCCGAATACTTCGTCGAGGGACTGGAGGAAGTGCCGGTATCCTGAGCTGGAAGAAGCACGGAAAAAATCGGCAAAATTCCGGCGATCGTCAAAACTCTCAAAAGCAAAACCGTTTTCATTTGACGTCTCATCTCCCGCAGTACTGAGCCTCATTATAGACGGTTCGCCGCTTGCGTAAAGGTACGCCCAATTCGGGCGCTACGGGAGGAAGCCGCTTTCGCCGCGCTCTCCCGCTAGAATTGTGTTTGTGTCTAAAAAAGCGTTGGTGACCGGTTCCTGCGGCCTTATCGGCTCAGAAGTGTGCGTCCATATGGGGCGGCATGGCTACCAGGTCGTCGGAATCGATAACAATGAGCGCGCGGTCTTCTTCGGTCCGGAAGGAGACACGAGCCGCTCTCTCGAACGTCTCCGCAATGAACTGCCCGATTATTCGCACCACTCCATCGATATCCGTGACCGCCAGGCCATTCTGCGCCTCGTCGCCGAAATCAAGCCCGATGCTATTGTCCACACCGCTGCGCAGCCGTCTCATGACAAGGCCGCTTCCATTCCCTTCGATGATTTCGACGTGAATGCCGTCGGGACGCTGAATCTCCTCGAAGCCGCCCGCCGAGCCTGCCCGGAATCTCCGTTTGTGCAGATGTCAACCAACAAAGTCTATGGCGATCTGCCGAACACCATCAGGCTGAAAGAGCTCGATACCCGTTGGGATTACGACGATCCCCAATTTGAGCACGGGATTCCGGAGAGCTTCTCTATCGATCAATCGAAGCATTCCATTTTCGGCGCTTCGAAAGTGGCGGCCGACGTGATGACTCAGGAGTACGGCCGCTACTTCAATATGCCGGCTTGCTGCCTGCGTGGCGGTTGTCTGACCGGCCCCAATCACTCAGGGGTAGAACTGCACGGGTTCTTGAGTTACCTGGTTCGCTGCAATATCGAGCAGCGCGAATATCGCGTCTATGGCTATAAAGGCAAGCAGGTGCGCGACAACATTCACTCGGAAGACGTCGCGAAGTTCATCATGGCCTTCTGTGACAACCCTCGTTGCGGCGAGGTCTATAACATCGGCGGCGGGAAGCAGAACTCCTGTTCCATTCTGGAGGCTTTTCAAGCGGTCGAAGACCTGACCGGTATTCCGCAAAAGTACACCTACCTGGAGCAGAACCGCATCGGAGATCATATCTGTTACTACAGCGATTTGCGCAAGATGATGCAGCATTATCCGGGGTGGAGGATTACGCGCACGCTGCCGGACGTTTTCCGCGAGATCGTCGATTCCTGGTATGAACGCCTGGGCCAGCGGCACGGAGTCAAATCGCGTGTAACGGTCGACATGGCTGGATGAAAATTCTCATTACCGGCATCTGCGGATTTGTCGGCAGCCGCATCGCGAAAGCGCTGCAGGAGCGCTCCGGTGAGTTCGACATCAAGGGAATTGACAACCTGCTGCGCCCCGGTTCTGAGATGAACCGGACGGAACTGGCTCAGCGCGCCATCAAGGTAATTCATGGCGATCTGCGCCTGCGTAGCGATATAGAAACATTGCCGGATTCCGACTACGTGATCGATGCCGCCGCTAATCCAAGCGTGCTCGCGGGAGTGGACGGTAAATCGAGTCCACGCCAGCTCTGGGAGCACAATCTCTGCGGAACACTGAATTTACTCGAATATTGCCGCGAGCGAAATTCGGGGCTGATTCTGCTGAGCACGAATCGGGTCTACTCGGTGAAAGATCTGGCCGGTCTGCCTGTAGTCGAACGAAACCGCGCCTTTGAACTGGATTGTTCAGCGGCGTTGCCGGGTGGCGTGAGCACGCGCGGAATCGCCGAGGGTTTTTCTGTTCGCGCGCCTATCTCTCTTTATGGCGCAACCAAGCTTGCTTCCGAAGCCATGGCTTTGGAATACGGAGCCGCATTCCAATTTCCTGTTTGGGTGAACCGCTGCGGCGTGCTCGCGGGCGCCGGGCAGTTCGGGACGGCGGAACAGGGCATCTTCTCCTATTGGCTTCATGCCCACGCCGCCAAGCGGCCCTTGCGCTATATCGGATTTGGTGGGCGCGGCTATCAGGTGCGTGATGCCTTTCACCCCGACGATCTGGCCGAATTGGTTTTGATTCAGACTCGGCGCGATCCTCCGCAAAATGCTATTTTTCACGCAGGCGGCGGGCGGGAAAACGCCATGTCCCTGGCGCAGCTCACTGATTGGGCGAATGAAAAATTCGGCCCACACGAGCCCGCGCCCGACCTTCGGCCCCGGCCTTTCGACGCGCCTTGGATCGTCATCGATTCGAGCAGGGCGGCAAGTGAACTCGGTTGGACCCCCAAGCGCAACCTGAATTTCATTCTGAATGAGATTGCCAACCATGTTGTCGCGCATCCCGATTGGCTGTCGCGCTGTGGAGTTGTATGAAGGCCAAGCCCCAGAATCGCCCTCCGCTGCAACTGCTAAGCGTCATAATTCCGGCGCGTGACGAAGAGGGCTGCATCGCCTCTACCGTCGAGCATCTGTTTGTTGAACTGCGCCTGCACGGCGTTCCGCACGAGATTCTGGTGGTCGATGACGGCAGCACCGATTCTACCTGGCAAAAACTCAGTGAATTGCAGCAGCGAATCCCTACTCTGCGGCCATTGCACAACCCGGGGCCGCACGGTTTTGGCCGGGCGATTATTTACGGTCTCGATCACATGGCAGGTGATTGCGTCGTCATTATGATGGCGGACGAATCCGACGATTGCCGCGATGTGGTCCGCTACTGGAATCTGCTGAACGAGGGCTGGGATGCCGTCTTCGGCTCGCGATTTGTCAAGGGCGGAGGAGTGATCGATTACCCCTGGCTCAAGTTGAGAGTAAACCGGCTCGCGAATCTGTTCATCCGCCTGATGTTCCGCATCAAACTAAACGACACGACAAATGCATTCAAAGCCTATCGCGCCACTGTGATTCAAGGCTGCCGGCCATTACTTGCCCCGCACTTCAACCTAACGGTTGAACTCCCGCTCAAAACCATTGTGCGCGATTACACCTGGACCGTCATTCCTATCACCTGGCGCAACCGGCGCAGCGGTACTCCCAAGCTCAAGATTAAAGAGATGGGTAGCCGGTATCTTTTTATCTGCCTCTATATCTGGCTCGAAAAATATTTCAGCGGCGGCGATTACAGAAGAACGGATTAGGATGCGACCGAACCGGGCTTCTTGGAAGCCTTTGGAGACGAACCTACTCAACGTGCCGCCCGTCCGGGTGCGCCTGGCTTATGTCGATAATCTGCGCTGGACCATGATCCTGCTGGTCATCAGCATGCATGCTGCTGACACGTATAGCCCGCTGGGCAATTGGTATTTCACCGACCGCCGGCCCATATCCATTTCTACGCTGCTGTTTTTCGCCGCTTGGCAGATGTACCTGCAATCCTTCTTCATGGGATTGTTATTTTTCATCGCCGGATACTTCGTCCCCTCATCCCTCGCCCGCAAGGGACCCGCCACGTTTATCCGCGATCGCGCTTTCCGTCTGGGGCTGCCTGTGTTGTTCTACATGTTCATTTTGGGACCTGTCACTGAATACTTCTTCTCCCATTCCTGGAACTCTACCGAGCCGACATACTTCGCAAAGGAGTGGATTAAGCATATTCGAAACGGTCAGTTCATGCAGGAAAATGGCCCCCTGTGGTTCTGTCTCGCGCTGCTGATCTTCTCTGTTATTCACGCGCTGGCGCGTGCTTCCGGCCGGCTCACGCTCCCGCTCACCAAAGCTCCGCGAGATCAATCGACTCCCGCCGCCCCCGAACTCATCGGATTCGCATTGGTGATGGCTGCCTTTGAATTTCTGATCCGGCTGGTGCTGCCCGGCGTTACATTCCTCAACATGCATCTGGGAGATTTTTCGCAATACATCCTGCTCTTCAGCGCCGGCATTGTGGCGGCGCGCAAAGGCTGGCTGCCGAAACTCTCTTTTCCCGTCGGTATGAAGTGGCTGGCAACAGTACTTCCTTTGAGTTTCGCCGCATGGTTCACAATGCTTTCGAAAGGCGGCGCATTCACGGGAAACGGCGGCGCATTTTTTGGAGGCTGGCATTGGCAAAGCGCCGCCTTCGATGTCTGGGAATCATTTACTTGCGTCGGCATCTCTTTCGGTCTGCTTGTGCTTTTCCGCGAATACTTCAACTCGCAGGGGCGGCTCGGGAAGTTTCTCTCTGACAATGCCTTCAGCGTCTATGTCTTCCACCCGCCGGTCGTGATCGCTGGAGCGCGCTTGCTGCAACCCTTTGCCTGGCCTGCACCTCTCAAATTCGCGCTGCTCACCGGCTTCGGCGTAATCGTCTCGTTTGCCTTAAGTGCCGCTGTCTTCCGGCGAACGCCGCTAGTGCGTCAGATGCTATAACCACAACCTGCCGCGCGCGCCGCCGCCCAAAATCTACCGGTTCACCGCCAGAAAGTTTTCTTGCATTGCTTTCACTGCCGCTTGAACCTGGGCATCCGATTGGGCCTCAATCTCGTCTCCCGCAGCTACTCCGCGCGCTTGGGTAACAATCGCCTGCTTCAGGTGCTGGCTGATCCAAGCGCGCTCCTGCGCCCATTCGGCAATACTGGGCTGAATCTGGCGGCTCGACAGATAGACCTTCAAATCGTCCAGAATATCCGGCGTCACCTCGAACCCATCAGGTATTTTCGGATGGGACACAAGATACTGCGTTGCAAAGGATGTCAGGGCGCCGCTTGCATCCAGCACCGTCTCTAGACGCGTCATGGCGGCAGGATAGACAATTACGTCCGGCTGAATGCCGCCGCCGCCAAGCACTTTTCTCCCATCATCGGTTTTAAACACCGGACGTTGCTCGGCCGGGATGTCGTTGAACGTTTCCGAAAGCGCCGAATTCTTCAAAGGCCGTTGAATGGAACGGCCGCTCGGAGTGTAATAGAAAGCCGTCGTGATAGCCAGCCCTGTGCCCCCCGACAGAGCAATCACGCTTTGTACCAGCCCTTTGCCGTAACTCGGCTCGCCGACAAGAACAGCCCGGTCGTGATCCTGCAGCGCGCCGCTCAAAATTTCCGACGCGCTGGCGGTCTTTCCGTTAATCAGCACCGCCAGCTTGAAACGATAAGGATGTGCGTTCTTGGGTACTTCGGCGGTTTCAAGCGCGCTCGCGCGCCCCTTTGTCGTCAGAATCACCTGCCCCGGCTGCAGAAACATCGCTGCCGCATCGAGCGCCGCTTTTACAACGCCGCCCGGATTATCGCGCAGATCGAGCACCAGCCCTTTCAGCGAACTGCCTCCGAGTTTCTGTATCGCGTCCTGCAGTTGTTTGGCGGTTTGCAGATCCCAACCGGTGACGCGAATGTAGCCATAGCCGGACGGCAGCATGAAAGCGCGATCCACGGTCGGCGAATCCACCAGTTCCGGCGTCAGATCAAAGCGCAACAAGCGCGCCGAGCCCTGCCGGTGAATCAACACAGTAATCTTTTGCTGCCGTGCTTCAGTGAGTAGTTGCACGATCTGGTCGGGCTCGAGCGAGCGGATCGCAATATTGTTGATCGCCACCAGTTCGTCACCGGCCTGAATTCCGGCTCTATTGGATGGCGTACCGGGGAGAGTCTGCAGAAAGATGACTTGGCCGGGTAGCACCGAAACAATGCTGCCGAACCCTTTCTGCTCCGATGATTCCATCTGCCGGAGCTGATCGAATTGCGCCGGATCGAAAAATTGCGTATGAGGGTCCAACTGACGCAGCATCGAGGGGATCGCGCCCCCATAGATCAACTTGTCTGCCGGTTCGGATTCAGCCGATTCGGCCTGAACCGTAGAAAAGATGCGAACGAACTTTTCGAGATACGGCGCCAGTTCCGTTGCCGGATCGGGCTGTGCTCCGGCCGCGGGGGCGGAAGAGACAGGTGCGGACGGCGGCTTCGTATCTTTACTCGGGGCTACTTGAGCCTGTACGGTCAGGCAAAGCGCAAAAATACAGGAGAGAAACCGGAAAACTCGCAATTCCTTATTGTCTCTCGCCCCTCCGGACACCTACCACGGTGCCCTGTCGCGGGTGTGACAGCTTTCTGCATTGCCGCCTTTTCACAATTGCCGGCTGTGTTGAAATAAAGGTTCCAACAGGATCTCGCCCTGTCTCGGGCGATTTGATCCCCAGTTCAGGTTACGAAGATCGAATGAGAAAGAGAATCCGTTCCACGACGATACTTTGTGTTCGCCGGAACGGCAAAGTCGTATTAGCAGGTGACGGGCAGGTCACCATGGGTAATGAAGTTTTAAAAGGCGGGGCAAAGAAGCTGCGCCGGCTGTATAACGGAAAAATCATCTCCGGATTCGCCGGTTCCACCGCCGACGCATTCGCGTTGTTTGCCCGTTTCGAGGCGAAGCTGGAACAGTATACGGGTAACCTGCCGCGCAGTGTTGTGGAGCTTGCAAAAGAATGGCGAACGGATCGCATGTTGCGCCATTTAGAAGCGCTGCTGCTGGTGGCCGACGCTCAGAATATGTACATCGTCAGCGGCACTGGAGACGTGATTGAGCCAGATAGCCCGGTCGCGGCAATCGGCTCCGGCGGGGCTTTCGCCAAGTGCGCAGCCGTCGCGTTGCTCGAAAACACGAACCTGGACGCCCGCGAAATCGTCGAAAAATCGATGAAAATTGCGGGCGAGGTCTGCATTTATACCAACGGCAACGTCACTTATGAGGAGCTGTCCTGATGGTTATTTATTTACCCCAGCAATCCTCCGACGAGACGCCTCTGCTCGACGAACTTACCCCGCGCGAAATCGTCGCCGAATTGGACAAACACGTCATCGGGCAGGCGGAGGCGAAGCGTTCCGTTGCCATCGCGCTGCGTAACCGTGTCCGTCGTCAAAAACTCGATCCCGAAATGGCCGAAGAGGTCATGCCGAAGAACATCCTCATGATCGGCCCCACCGGGGTCGGCAAGACCGAAATTGCCCGCCGTCTGGCTAAACTCGCGAACTCGCCCTTTCTCAAGGTGGAGGCTAGCAAATTTACCGAAGTCGGCTATGTGGGCCGCGACGTCGAATCGATGATTCGCGATCTCGTGGACGTCGCCATAGATATGGTTCGCGAAGAGCGGCTTGAGCAAGTGGCCGATCGTGCCGAGCAGCAAGCTGAAGACAGGTTGCTCGATCTGTTGATGCCACCTCAGCCGGAGGCTGCCGAAAGTATCGAGCGCACGCGCGAAAAACTGCGTGAAAAATTGCGCGCCGGCAAACTTGACGACCGCATGGTGGAAGTCGACGTGAAAGAGCGCGGTCCGACCTTCGAAGTCTCTACGAACGGCAACATCGAAGAGATGGACATCAATCTCAAAGATGTCATTCCGGGTTTGTTCGGCCCGCGCAGCAAGAAACGCAACATGCGCGTTTCCGAAGCCATGGAGTACCTGATCCAGGAAGAAGAGCAGAAATTGGTAGACATGGACCAGGTTACGCGTATTGCACTCGAGCGCGTAGAGCGGAACGGCATCATCTTTCTGGATGAGATCGATAAAATAGCCGGCCGCGAAGGCGGACACGGGCCCGATGTCAGCCGCGAAGGTGTTCAGCGCGATATTCTGCCGATTGTCGAAGGTACCACCGTCAACACGCGGCATGGATTTGTTCGCACAGACCACATTCTCTTCGTCGCCGCCGGAGCTTTCCACGTCTCAAAACCTTCCGATCTGATTCCTGAGCTGCAGGGCCGCTTCCCCATTCGCGTTGAACTGAAGTCGCTCACGGAAGCCGATTTCATTCGTATTCTGAAGGAACCCAAATCGGCTCTGGTCAAGCAGTACACGGCTCTTCTCGAAACCGAAGGCATTAAGTTGACCTTCAGCGATGATGCGGTTGTGGAAGTGGCTCGCATTGCCGCCCAGGTGAATGAGTCAGCCGAAAACATTGGTGCACGCCGCCTGCACACCATAATGGAGAAGTTGCTCGAAGATATCTCTTTTGATGGTCCCGATCTCAAAAAAAAGAACATCAGAATCGATGCCGCCTATGTGCGCAAGCAGCTCGCCGAGATCGTGAAAGACCAAGACCTCAGCAGGTACATCCTGTAAATGGGGCGCCGGCCATTCTTGGCTGCAGCAGCTCTTTTAGGGCTGCCATTATGTGCGGCTATTTGTCTTCTCCTCGGCTGTGGTTACGTTGGTCCGGTGCTGCCGCCTTCGCCTGAAATTCCCAATCCGGTGACAGACCTCCAGGCTTCCGAAAAGGGCGATCAACTGAACATCACCTTTAGCGTGCCGCCTCGAACCACCGATGCCTTGCTGATCAAGCGCTACAACATCGTCGACCTGGCTATCGGACCCGCCGGAACTCCGTTCGATTTCGATAAGTGGTCTGCAACCGCTCAGCACTTCGAAGTTCCGGCCCCGCCGCCGCTTGATCCGGATGCACCCAAAGCGCAGCCGGTGTCCAAAACGCTACCGGCGCAGGAGTGGATCGGCAAGCATGTCGCAATAGCCGTGCGTACTTCCGTCAAGAGAGAGGATCACTTCTCGCAATGGTCGAATCGGGTCGTTCTCGACGTGATCGCGCCCTTGAAGCCGCCGGATGCCAAAATCGAAGCGACAAAGAATGGCTATCTGCTGGCGTGGCCTGCGGAAGGCGCAGGCGTGCATTATGTGATCTTCCGGCGCGGCCCAAACGACAAAACGCCAGTCGAGATCGGAAGTTCCGACGAGCCGCTATACCTGGATCGCACCTCTCACTGGGACACGCCCTACACGTACACTGTGGTCGCGGAGAAAGGCGCTGCCCAAAGCGAGCCTTCGAAAGAACTGAGCGTCAATCATGCCGACACATTTCCGCCGGAAGTTCCAGCGAGCGTTACCGCTCTAGCCGGTCCGGATTCAATCGAAGTTTCCTGGTCGCGCAGCCCCGATGCGAATTTGAAGGGCTATTACGTCTATCGCTCCACCAACGGCGGCGATTTCGTCCGGCTCGGCGATCTGGTCAACGTTCCGGCCTATAGCGACCACGCCGTCGAACACGGAAAATCGTATCGCTATGAAATCAGCGCGGTCAGCCAAAACGGCTACGAAAGCGCGAAGACTCCCCCAACAGCGCCCATCGCATTTTGAACTTTTGATTCCCGCTCAGCGAAAAGCCGTAATCGAGGGATCGTCCGGCTGCGTGAACGTCCTCGCGGCAGCCGATAAGGCCGAGGCGGGAACGCCCTAGTCGCCGACCCTCGCAGGGGAAATCATTCCAGCGTCACAGCGAGCTCTGTTCCGGGCTGTCATAAGATATCTCGCTGGACGCGAATTGGTTAATCGGTTATCGAAGTGAACCTCGAAGGCGAAGCTGTACTTTGTGCTGAATATGACCTACCGAAAGCCGAGTAAACTCACCGGGCCCGCTCCTCTTTGAGACGCAGAGTTGCGACTTGGCCATCGTGGGTGAACGCGATCGGCTGGCTGGCCTCGCCTTCGATCACAACGAATTGCCCGCCTCGATCCGAAAGCCAGTCTACCGAGATATCGTAAGTGCGACCGACCGCCAAGTTAAGTGTGACCCGGTTGCTGTCATCCGGGGCCCTTTCAAAAGCGCTTCGGCGGCCACGCCAATTCGCGAAGCCGCGCGCGCCTCCAGTAGCCGGCGAACCGTCGGGCCACAGTATGTCCACAAACATGTGAGCAAACCGAAGTGGGGCTGGCAGCGTCAGAACTACCCCACGGACCTGCTGGCTCGGTTGGAGCGTGAACACTCGTGCCGACGCAAGATCGGAAGTCCCCGGTACGTAGGTCGAGTCGAATGGCATTGAAACGTCGGGAGCTCCGTTTAAATTCGCCCCGACCACGACGCGTCCGATGGGAACGTTCTTGACAGTGAACGTTCCGTCTGCACCGGAGTTTGCCCACGTGTCGGGAACAACTCTTACGTGTCCGCGATCGACCAATTCCCCCGCCTCGATCCGAATGCCTTTTGCAGGCCTCCCGGTAGCATCCTGAACCTTTCCAGCGATTGTCGCATTCGTGGTGAACGAAGCCCTCACTACGGCGCACCCACCCGCCGGAACCTCGATTGTGGGGCTGTTCATAACAGGCTTCCCGACACCGAAGCGAGCGCTCGTGAATGTGAGTGTGTAGCTACCGGGTGGCAGCGAGTCGATGAGATACGACCCGTCTGCGTTTGTCGTGGAGGACCACGATCGATCCTTCCCTTTTGCCATCACGATGGCATCGGCGACCGGCAGGAAGTCACGGAATGGATAGGGCCAACCCGCGTTCTGCGCAGCCCTGCCTTGAAGGAAGCCAGTAGAACCCAGCTTTCCTTGTGCGGCCGAGCGGAGATATTGGAGGTCAGAATCGTTCTCTTCAACGACGCGGGACGGCGAACACTCCGGAGACGAAAACACCGGGATATCCCCAAGGTCTTTCCAAGCCGGAGGCAGAGGCTTAACTGAACCGTCTCGGCTCTTTGCATCTTTGACGGTGGCAAAGTAGGAGGAGAACGTTTGCGCCGGTTGAGAACCACCCGCATAGATCAAGTAATCTCGATCCTTGCTGAATCCTCCGTAGCAACTCGTGAAGCTGCCCGGGTCAATAAATACTTCCCGGACCGTCGGCGCCAGCCCCTTGAATGCCTCTTCGACATAAAAACGGTAGAGCGTCCACTGAACGAAGCCCAGCCGGGAGTCGGCATTATCATCGACCACTCTGCCGCGGAACACAACTTGAGCCTTTTGGAAGACCTCGCATGCGAGGATTCCTTCGTAATTGGCACAGCTACAAGCGATTCCCGGTGTCCCCGCGACAAGTATGAGCAAGATGCGGCAGATAGCGGCTCTCACGCTCGAATCCTATCAGAATGCAGAAAGTGGCGCGACGGTACAACGCAATGCACGCTCCCCCGTATGACGAAGGTGAATACGCCTCCACCAAAAGCAACATGACGCAACCGACTAGACAGGCGAAGGGTAAGCTCAGGCGTGTCTGACGCCACGCTGATGGCGGTCGCCGGTGCACATGTCCCGCCGGATGCTGGAAGCCCGAGTCAAGGAAGGCGAATCTGCCTGAAATGAATGGTGGGCGCGACAGGACTCGAACCTGTGACCTCCTGCGTGTGAAGCAGGCGCTCTAACCAACTGAGCTACGCGCCCTTCGAACCGAAAGACTCTTCAATTCTAAATCACAAGGCCGGCCAACCCCAAACGCCCTCACGCTGTACCCTAGATCCATGCACCATCCGAGATTTCGCGCTATCTACAGCGATATTGGCGGTGTTCTGGGTACGAACGGCTGGGATGCGAAACTTCGTGCCCGAATCTGCGATCACTTCGGCATTGAAACGACAGAAGTTGACGGCCGCCACCACCTCGTGTTCGATAGTTTCGAGCGCGGCTACATGAGCTTTGAAACCTACCTCAATTACGTCTTTTTCTATGTGCCGCGGGCCTTCACGCTCGAAGAGGTGCGAACCTATGCCTATAATGCATCCACCGCTTGGCCCGAAAACATCCACCTCTTTTCACAGTTAAAGCGCGACAATCATTTGAAACTCGCGCTCATCAGCAATGAGGGGCGGGGCATTAGCGAACACCGCGTCGGCAAATTCGGCTTGCGGGAGCTGGCCGATTTCATGGTCATCTCCCATTACGTCCACTTCCGCAAGCCCGACCTCGAGATCTGGCGCCTGGCTTTAAACCTCGCGCAAGTCACTGCCGAAGAATCCATCTACGTGGACGATCGCGAAATGTTCGTGGATGTCGCGCGGGAGATGGGGCTCACCGCCATACACCACACCTCACTCGAAAACACACGCGTAGCGCTGCGGAAACTCGGTTTAACCGTGAGGTAGAAATTTATCTCAAGTGCTTATTCACTTCGTCCCAGTTCACGACGTTCCACCACGCGCTGATGTACTCCGGCCGCCGGTTTTGATATTTCAGATAGTAAGCGTGCTCCCAGACGTCCAAGCCCAAAATGGGTGTCTTGCCGTCCATCAGCGGGTTGTCCTGGTTGGCCGTCGATAAAATTTCGAATTTGCCCGAACCGTCCTTCACCAGCCATGCCCAGCCTGAGCCGAACCGCCCTGCCGCTGCCGCCGCAAATTTTTCTTTGAAGCTCTCGAAACTGCCGAAATTCCCAGAAATTACTTGCTGTATGTTCCCCGTTGGCGCTCCACCTCCGTTCGGTTTCATCAGATTCCAGAAAAGCGAGTGATTGGCGTGGCCGCCGCCATTATTGCGCACCGCAGTCCTAATCGCATCCGGTACGGCAGCGCAGCCGTTCGCCAGTAAGTCTTCAATGGATTTATTCTGCAAATCCGGCGCCGATTCCAGGGCTTTATTCAAATTCGTCACATACGCCCCGTGATGCTTGTCGTGATGAATCTGCATCGTCAGCTTGTCGATATGTGGCTCTAATGCATCTTCAGGATAGGGTAGAGGGGGAAGTGTAAATGCCATGTGTTTTCTCCAGATGATTTGGAATTCTCAAACCATTCTCTAGATGCTGTAGACCCGCACACCGGACGCAATTGTTTCTACAACCGTTAACCGGCAGGCTGTTTCATCCCACCGAAACGTCACCAGGTCCGCCTTTTCGCCCGCGCTCAACCCGCGCTGCCGGCCGGCAATGCGCGCCGCCCGCGCAGGATTTGTGGTCGCCATCGTCACGGCATCCCGCAACCCGATATGACCTAGCCGAACGGCATTTCCGATCGCGTAATCCATCCGCAGTGCCGATCCCGCCAAACGGTTCGTGCCCTGCATCACCACGCTTCCATCCGCCCTCAGTTCCACATCCACTTGTCCCAACTGATATCGCCCGGGACTGCACAAAGCCGGCATCACGGCATCGGTCACTAACACGCAGCGCTCCACTCCTTTGGCGCGCAGCGCGCAGCGGAAAAACGCCTCCGGGATATGGATTCCGTCCACAATAAAACTGGCTGCCAGCTTATCTTCCGCAAGTTGCTCCCAGATATAGTTCTGCGTCTTCGGCAGCATCGGATGCGCGGCATTGCCCAGATGCGTCGACATGGCTGCCCCCGCATCGACGGCCGCGTGAATCTGCTCCGCGCTTGCCTTAGTGTGCCCAATGCTTGCTACCACCCCGGAACGCCGCAGTTGCGCAACGTAAGCAGGTGTCCCCTCCCATTCAGGCGAAACCGTCACTAATCGGATATTCCCGCCTGCGGCTTCCTGCCAGCGCCGAAATTCCTCGAAGTCAGGCGGGCGCACGTGTTCTTTCGGGTGCGCCCCGCGCGGCCCATCTTCGCTCGAGATGTGCGGTCCTTCGACGTGAAACGCTTCCATTGCCTGCGCCTCCGGCATGCCATTCCGGGCCAATTCGTCTTTGGCCTGTGCCAGATTCCGTAAGGCGCCCGTCATTTGTTCTTCGGAGCCGGTAATGACAGTCGGGAAAAAACGCGTCACTCCGGTTTCGAACATCCGGCGAATGGAACTTGCAATCTCTTCGGACGTTATTTTCGGATCGTTATAATCGACCCCCGCGAATCCGTTCACCTGTACATCGATGAATCCCGGTGCGATGATTTCGATTGTTGCCGGCGGCCGGATAATCTCATCGACCGCCTGCACCACCCCGTCCCTGTGCTCCACTTGCACGACCGCCGAAGATCCGGCCAGACGGCCTGTCAAAATGCTTGCTGTGCGCGCCGCCGTTTCTACATCAGACATTTATTGCTCTCTCTGTTTTTTTCACATCTTACGCACAAGCATCTGCCTGTAAAGTGGCGCAAGAATGGAACATAAAACATGTTGAAAAGGCCTCCCGCATTCTAAAATCGGTCTGGCCATTTGATCCATCTTCGGTTACAAGAATATCTAGATCCGGCGCGGGCGCTAGGTTGGCAGGTAATCTCGGGGGAGGTGGCTGCGGGCAGAGTGGTCGCGCCAGACAACAGTTCCGGTCCGGCACAACGTGGTGAAAACCAGTAGTGTGGGGCCGATTCAGGGCAGCAAGCTGAGCTGAAGGACGCAATGTTCAGGAGCGGGCTTGCTGCCCTGATACTTTTTGGGGCAACGCAGTTTCTCCAGCAGTCTTAAGCCTCAACCGGCTCCGGAACAGGCGTCACCTGCATCAGCCAGCCGGATTCGACCTCGGTTTGACCGTTTACCACTTCGAAGTATCGCTTCTGAATTCGCTCGGTAATCGGACCGCGCCTGCCATTGCCGACACTTACTCGGTCTACGGAACGAATCGGCGTCACTTCTGCTGCTGTGCCGGAGAAGAAAACCTCATCTGCAATGTACAGCATCTCGCGCGGAATAATCGTCTCGACGATCGGGATTCCAAGCTGTCCCGCAATACGAACGATCGTGTCGCGCGTGATCCCCGGCAGGACGGAAGCTCCCAGGGGTGGCGTAATAATCTTTCCTGCGCGGATGACGAAGAGATTTTCGCCTGAACCCTCGCTGATGTAACCCGCGTCATCCAGCGCAATTCCCTCCGAATAGCCGTTAATATCCGCTTCCATTCGGATCAGTTGCGAGTTCATGTAATTGGCGCCCGCCTTGGCGAGTGCAGGCAAGGTATTCGGCGCAATGCGCGTCCAGGAAGAGATGCAGACATCGACGCCGTTATTGATGGCGTCATCTCCCAAATAGCGTCCCCAGGGATAACAGGCGATGTAAGTCTCAATCGGGTTCTGCCGCGGCAGTACGCCGACATCGCCATAGCCGCGCAACACAATCGGACGAATGTAGCAGTCCCGGAGTCCGCTTTCGCGCACGGTATCGATCATCCCGGCCACCAGTTCGTCACGCGTGTACGGCACTTCCATGCGGTATATCTTGGCGGAATCCAATAATCGCTGAGCATGGTCGTGTGCGCGAAAAATCGCCGGCCCGCGCGCCGTGTCGTAGCAGCGAATACCCTCGAAAACCGAGCTGCCATAGCTCACTACGTGAGAAAGAACATGGATCTTGGCATCATTCCATGCAATCAGCCGCCCGTTGTGCCAGATCTTTTCCGTCGCCTGCACCATGCAGTTTATTGTAGCGGCCTCATTTGCGCATGCGCTTCTCGCGCTGTGCCGATCCCTTATCTTCGTTTGCCTTTAACCATTCGCGCTC
>JAJPJN010000132.1 GCA_021324185.1 Terriglobia bacterium
AAAAGGAAAATCTGCGGTAGCGAGCGCGCTGAAGGGGGACTTCAGGCAGCTTGCGGAGACGGCACACCAGGACGGTGTCACGGAATTGTACTCCGTTCTGACGACATCGAACACAAAGACGCGCCGATTGACGGTCCATCTGTTGAATGTCTTTCAGGCGGGCGAAGTCAGCGCGCTGATTTCGAAAGAGACTGTGAGGACGACGCCGGCAGGAGATCTTGCGATCACGGATGCGGCGACAGCGCGCAGAATCGATTTTCTGAATTTCGGCACCAAGACAGACCGTTTGCGCCACGTTTTGTTCACCAGCGCGATGATCACCTCGGCTTACAAAGGAACAAAGGCGGAGGTGGCTGCCCCGGAACTGCGCTGCGAGTTGGCACATTTCCGCTATCTGGACAAAGCCCGGGGCGATGACCTGCGAATCAATCTAAATGCGCTACAGGCATTGCGGCTACTGGCGAACGATCAAGTCCAGAGCGCTATAGAAGCGGTGAAACATCAGAATCCGTCGCCCTCGACTATCAACATGAAGCTGGCTCTTTCCGCTGAGGATTGCGAGCGATTGTTTCTGGATGGCGGCAAGGCGCGAACGGCGGATTTGTATGAAACCATCGGCAAATCGGCTATGTACCGGCTGATTTGGAATGATCTGAGCCAGAGCGGTCTGGCAGCGGTACTGACCACACAACGACTCGAAACATGGAATAAGTTAAAGGACGCGAATACGCCGGAACAGGCCGCAGAGGCGCTGGGACCTGGCACTGATCCTCTGCTGGCAGCGCCGTATCTTGCGGAAGTGTCCCGCATTACATGGTGGGCCGACCACATGGCTGCCTTGGCCCGGTGCATAGAAGATTTTCGCGACAGCGGCGCAGATTTGGACCCCAGCAGCGACAGCTTTCAGAAGCTTCATAACGTTCTGAGCAAAGAAGCGAAGGAAGTAAGTAGCTTGAGCGAAGATTACTTCAATCTGCCTTGGGGCATTCTGGCGGTTGCGCAGGTGCTTGGTTTCTCACCACCAGTCGAAGTGACTTATGTTTCGCAGCCGCTGAGTGTTACGGCACCCCAGCCCATGGTAGCGGCCGCCGGCACAGCCGTTTAGCAACAGAACTCACATTCCGGGCGTCCCACAACGTAGGGCGTAAGTGTCCACGCGTGAGTAACGTATTCCAGTTGGTCGGGCCGCACCAGGTTGTGCAGATTTTTGGCGTCAAGCTAGTTGGCGTCAATGGGGATAACGCGAGAAAGCTGCTTTTCTCGATTATCTTCATCATTTTCGTTAGTGTTCTGGGTAAATTACTACGCTGGCTGGCGCACCGCAAGGAATGGAGCGCGCGCAGCAAGCGCATTGCATTCTGGACGCATCAGGGTGTTTCGATCGCAGTTTCGGTGATTCTGATCATCGGACTGATCTCGATCTGGTTCGACAATCCGGCTACTCTGACCACGGCTATTGGTTTGGTGGGAGCGGGACTCGCATTTGCGTTACAGCGGGTAGTTACTTCGTTCGCAGGCTATTTGCTGATCCTGCGCGGCAAAACTTTCAGCGTCGGAGACCGCATCACGATGGGCGGAATCCGCGGCGATGTTATTGCTTTGACGTTCCTGCAGACCGTAATTATGGAGATGGGGCAGCCGCCGGAGGGCGATACGGGCGATCCGGCGTGGGTGCAGGCACGGCAATACACAGGGCGTATTGTGCGCATTCCGAACGCGGTGATCTTCGACGATCCGGTCTACAACTACACGCGCGAGTTTCCGTACATTTGGGAGGAGATGCGGCTGCCGGTCCCATACAATACCGATTACGCGAAAGTCGAAAAGATATTGCTGGACACTGCGCACCGGCACACGGTGAAGATTGCCGAACTGGGCGAGGAAGCGTTGCGGGCGCTCGAGACACGCTATGTGATGAAGCGCTCGGAAATGAAGCCGCAAATTTACTGGCGTCTGACGGATAACTGGCTTGAAATGACAGTGCGGTTTCTGGTGCCCGATTCCGGCATTCGGAATATCAAGAGCGCCATGAGCCGGGACATTCTCAGCGGGCTGACTGAGGCAGGGATCGGGATTGCGTCCGGCACTTACGAGGTTGTGGGCTTCCCGCCTCTGAAGGTGCAGATCACTCCGGGCGATTCACACGGAAGCAGCAATGGCGATGCAGGTCAGTTATTGGAAGCGGGGCGCTCCGGAGCGACCGGTTGATAGTCCCAGTAAGTCTCGTCTTCCGATGAGTTGTGGTTGAAGAGCATCAGGACTTTGGCGTGCGCCCGCATTGAGTAATGAACAGGCTCCCAAATTCCGGGCGCGACTGGCTCCTTTTGCAGATCGAACTGCGTGCCGGGCTCGACTTGGGCCAAAAATCCTTCAATAGAGACGGGACGGATGACGACGGCATGTACGTGCACCCAGTGAAAGTCTTTCTGATCGATCCACATCTCGCCCTCCATACCGCACAACACTCTGGCGTCCAGATTGGGCGGTTGGTAATCAGGCCGGGGCGTCGCTTTCAGAACCCAAACGTCAAAGCCACGAACCTTTCTTGAGCCCACGAGCGTGAAATTAAAGGCGATTGTGAGCTGATTCATCATGTTGTTATCGCGCGTGCGGTCCTTCTGATATTTTGCGATCCGGGCATGGCGCGCCTCCGGCGATTCGGAGCGGCGCTTTTCTGTTTCGTGATTTTGCTTTTGAATCTCCTGGGCTTCCTGCTGCGGCGATAGCGGTTTGCCGTTGAGTGCGATTAGCCGATAGTAGGGAGTGCCTTCGATCATCGTGACCTGATAACTCTTGAAGCCCTGCGGCGTGCGGTCGCGCTCCTTCCAATTGAAATTGGGGGTGGCATCAAAGTCACGTTTATTTGCTTCGACAGATTTCAGGATGATTTCCTTAACGGAAGGCTGCTGTGCTCGCATGTGCCATGCACATAACAGTAGGGCGCAGGGCAGGATTGCATACGGCCAGCGGGGCGCGTAAGTCATTCAGTAATTTTGACGAGACAACAACGGTTTAGCCAGCAACTAACGCACTTTCAGTATAAACTACGGGGCGAATAAAAATAAAAGGCGAGTCAGTGATCAAAAGCGCTGCATCTTCACGCGGACCACGACGGGATCACGATGGAAGGCCAGGCCACGATCCGTCTCATCGCCGTTCCACAGCCGCAATGTTTTCCATAAGCCGTTTTCATACGCGCCCTGTTCTACGGTAAGGAACTGGCTGCGCATCCAGGGCAGCTTGCCTGGAAGATGGAAGATGACGCTTGCGTCCACGCCGGTGACGAGAAACTCATCCGGCCCCAATTGCGCGATGAGCGCGGCGCCGTGTGCATCACGCGTGCCCGGAGCGGGCCGCCCGTCGGGCTGCGGAAAGCCGAACGCGACGGTCGCTTGCCAGGTTCCGAACTCGACTTCCTGTGTTGCCTCGCCGCGCTCTTCCACCGCGGTCTTTAGCTTTCCATCGAATTCGAATTGGGCGATTTCGCGGTCCATTGGTCCGAGCAGCGCGAAATTTCTGGCGTGTGCACTCCACGGCTCGTCACCGGTGATGTTCCAACCCGATTGATCGACTCCAAAGGGCGAAAAGCCGATGGCACCATCGCCCAGTGCGTAGAAAATGAACTTCGCGAAATTATCGCTGCGGCCGGTTTCCGGGATCAGTAACGGATTGTCGTTTCGGCGGTATGTGTTCAAAACGTCGCGGTAGAACGGGGAAGCATCGGAATAGAGATCGGGGGCGATGGCGTCGAGTGAGGGCGCCAGCTTGCGCCACAGGCCGACCAGTTTTTGCACGGCTCCGCCACTCGGATAGGCTATACCGGGCTGATCGATCTGCCTTTGAGGCAGTTGGGCCGCCGGATAGTCGAGCCACACATTGATGTAGCAGGGGATGTCGAACTCGCGCTTGCCGGCCGCAGCGATCTCGTTGATGTACTTTGCCTGATAGTACGCCTGGAAGATCTCGTCCGCCTCGCCATCGAAGACCTGCTGCCAGGTTCCTGGATGTTTGCCGGCGGCAGCCAGCAGATCCTGGGGCACCGGGCCGCCAAAGAGGCGGTTGGCCGCGGGAGAGAAATCGCGGACGCTGCCGATGTTCCCCGACTCGTTTTCCACCTGGATCAGAAGTACAGTGTGGTCGGAGCTATCAAGGCCCTTGAGGTGGCGCATCAAAGCCACAAAGGCAGACTTATCGGCATCGAGCGTATTTCGGGACAGCGGCGACAGCACGTCGATGGGGTCGCCATCGGGGCGAATGACGCGCGGATATTTCGCGATATCCGTCTTGACCCATGCAGGCACGTAATGCATGTTGCCGTTTTTCCAAGTGCCGAACCAGAGCAGAATGACGTGGAGATTATGCGCGCGAGCTCCGTTGACAAGGGCATCGACGTTACTGAAATCGAATGTTCCCGGTTGGGGTTCCAACTGTTCCCAATAGACCGGGGCCTCAATCGTATTGGCGTGAAGCGCTTCCATAGACCGCCAGACCTGCGGCAACTCGCTGGGCCAGGCGCTGGAGTTGTGAATCTGGCCACCCAGGATCAGAAACGGCTTGCCATCGACCAACAGGGCGTAGCGGCCGTCTTTTTGAATGATTCGCGGAGCTTCGGCGGCCAAGAGGCAGGAAATAGAGATTGCAGTGAGCAGTAAAGCGGCAGCAACTCTTTGGGACACAACGGAACGTACGGTAGGGCTGAACTTCATCAACCTAAATATACGCGTTGCAATCGCATCATTGCTGCATTTTCTGATTGATTCTCAACTACGATAATGGACGGTAAAGGCAACGATGAGTACTTATTCGCGCCCGCATGAGATCGCGCAGGCAATTTCGCGCAGCCGGCGGGAGTTCCTTCGTATCGCAACCGGGGCGTGTGCGGCAAAAGCTTTATTCGGCTTTACGCCTTTGCTCCCCACTGTTCCGATGCGTGGACGGAAAGTCGTCGTCGTCACCTTTGGCGGAGGCGCGCGGGATGACGAAACATTCTCGCCGGACGGACAGGAAAATATCCCGCACATTTTAAAGGAACTGGTTCCGCAGTCTACTTTTTTTTCTCAGGTATCGAACCGCGGGATACTGGGGCACTACGTTGCAACGGCAAGCCTTGCAACCGGTGTCTATGAGACTTTCAACAACTTTGCGATGGTGCCACCGGAACATCCAACGGTGTTCGAATATTTCCGCAAAGAATTGAAGCGGCCGGCGGCGGATACGTGGGTAGTGGCGCCGAGCAACGGCTTCAATCGCATCGGTGAAAGCGGGAATCGTTCCTACGGGCACGGAATGGGGGCGAATGTGATTCTGCCGAAACGTCTGCTCGCCGCAGCGCTGTCATCCGCCGGTGATGCCAACTACGAACACCTGCTGCGCGATAACTATGAGACACCTTTGTACACGCCGCAGATACGAGGCAACGAACTCGAACTCAACCAGGTTGCCGAGATTCTGAAGCTGTCCGCCTCCGATTTCGCCGCTCATGCGCGTAACCTGCAAAGCGCGGACGAGCTATCGGTTTATATCGCACGGCGTTTAATGCGCCGGCTCGCGCCGAGCCTGTTATGGATCACACTGCACGACATCGATATTGCGCATTCGGGGACCTATTCGCTATACATTGACGCAATCCAGCGATCAGACAGGCTATGCGCTGAGATATGGAATGCCATTCAAAGCGAACCTGAATATGCGGGCAAAACTATTTTGTTTATCCTGCCGGATTTCGGGCGCGATTCCGATGCCGATGCGGGCGGGAATGGATTTCAACATCACAGGACCGGCGATCCGGTCTCGCGCACGACGTGGATGCTGGTGATGGGGCCGGGGATTCGTGAGAATACGGTTGTGGACCGGCGGATCGAATCAACCGACCTGGTTCCTACGCTGGGCGCGCTCTTCGGGTTTTCACCCGAAATGTCGACGGGCAAGCCGATCAGCGAAATCGTCTGAAGGATGCTTCCCGCACAACTCAAACCCGAGCACTTCACCGGGTACCCTCCGGAGGCGAAGGAGCTTGTTCGAAATCATCTGCAAACGTTACGGCAACTGCCGCTCAGCTTTCTGCCATTATTCTTGCGGGAGGCGATCGCCTATGACTGGAAATTTCCGGCAGAGCGCAAGGAGTTGGATACGCAGCTCGCGTATATGGCGGGACTGAATGCAGAGCAACTGCAGGAACTAATGGCACCATTCGCGCGGCTGCGACTTTCTCCGGAGATGGAGCGCATTGATTGGGTAAACGAACCGCGCGAATTTTCCGAGCAACTTACGGCCTACCTCTGGGCTACACATCAGATCGATGCTTTCCGTGAGGCCGCGCTGCAATTCGGACAGAAAACAGAAGCGGCTAAGCAGGCTGAGACGGCTTCGATAGCTCGCCTGGGAATTGCCGTGATCGGCAGAGGCGCCGCCGAGAATCACTATCCATTGTTTAGAAAGCTTCGTCGACACGGAGTTTACTTCAGCAACGTACAGGCGAGTGACGGGCTGCGCGCTGTTGTCGAAAAAACGGCGTTGCGGGCCGAAGCACATCCCATTCCGTTCGGGCACTGGTATATCGAAGGCGCGGCCGCGGAAGAAGTCCCATCATCGCGAATCACTTACGTGTCCTACAGCTCCCTGGGTCCGATCCAGGAGGCCGTAGTGGCAACTATGCGGCGAGCAGTGGAAACGGGGACGGGACCGGAAGCGCTCAGGACGAGACTGGCGCAACTAGGGCCGCAGGATGTCGGGATGCGAGATTCGACAAAAGAAGCTGCCGTTCTGAACAGATTCAAGCTCAGCATGTTGACGGAGGGTTCGGGAACACAATTATTCAGTACGACCTTTGTGCAATGGACCGCACGCGAGGCGCTGCGGAGGGCGCAACCTGTCACATTGCTGGTGCGCTTTGCACCGCGGCAGCGTGAACGCCCGATGAACGAACTGCTTGCTCGAACGGAGTTCAAACCGGAACTCGATCCGCAGGGCTCATTGATCGATGCAGATATGGGCGCGTATTACACATGGATCAACTTACAGCGGTTGCCGGCCGCCGATCGATCGGCGTTCCTGGTGTGGTTTGAAGATCACAACGAAGCGGTGGCAGTGGGCCCTACGATGCCTCGCGGCACGGAAAGCAGTAGTCGAATCAGCATGAGGCAGTTACTCGAGATGCTGCTATGAGATTTTCTTTAGCACTACTGCAGTGCAGTCGTAATCGCCGTGTAAGTTCAGGGAAACGCCGTGATACATAAGATACGCCCCGCTGTAGGTGTCCTGTTTGCCGATGACATGGTCGGGGTCCAAAGGAACTAGCCGATAAGTGGCGCCTTCGACTAATCCGCGCAGGCGAATTACGGGAAAATCGGCAGAAAGATGCTGTTCTCCAAGGAACGCGAAGAGCACCACTTCATCGCCTGATTGCGATACGTACTCATTAGCAACTTGATTGCCCTCGGGTGAGAACAGCAGCCGGTAAAGATCACCGCGCTGGATGGTTTGACGGATCTGCTTGTAATATTCGGTTAGCTTCTTTGCAAGCGCGTTATCTTCATCGCTCCAGCGGTTCAAATCGCCGCCGATTCCGAGCGAACCGTTCATCGCAACCAAGAAGCGGTACTTCAAAGGGATTGCGCGGTGATCGTATCCGTTTGGACTATCCGTGACCCAGGCCATCATAATGCCGGGCGGATATGCCTGAGTAAAACCATACTGAATCGATAGACGATCTAAGGCATCGGTGTTGTCGGATGGCCAGACCTCTTCGGCGCGGCGCAAGATGCCTAAATCGACTCGCCCTCCTCCTCCTGAACACGATTCGATCTCCAGATTCGGGTGCTTAGCGCGCAGCCGGTCCATGATGTCGTAGAGATTCCAAACATACTGAACCCAGATTTTCTTTTGATCCGATAAAGGCGCTTCGGGCCAGCCGGGCTCGGACCAGTTGCGGTTGTAATCCCATTTCAGAAATGCGATGTCATTTTCGCTGACGAGCTTATCGAGCACATCGAACACATACTGCTTCACGTCCTCACGTGCGAGATTCAGCACAAGCTGATTTCTGGCCTCGGTGCGCGGCCGGCCGGGGAAATTCATCACCCAGTCGGGATGTTTGCGATAGAGTTGGCTGTCGGGATTGACCATCTCCGGCTCGACCCAGATGCCGAAATCCATGCCTAAACTGTGGACTCGATCAATGACCGGCTTCAGCCCATGTGGGAACTTTTTTTTATTAACCCACCAATCTCCGAGTCCGCCTCTATCGTTGGTCCGTTCGCCAAACCAGCCGTCGTCAATGACAAATCGTTCCACCCCGAGTTTCGCGGCTCGTTCGGCGAGCGCGATCTGGCCGGCTTCGTTCACGTTGAACTCTGTCGCTTCCCATGAGTTATAGAGCACTGGCCGGAGGCGCCGTTCAGCGCCTTTGGGAAAGATGTAGTTGCGCTCGAACTTATGCAACGTTTGCGAAGCGTTGCCGATTCCCTGCCCTGCATAGCCGGCATAGAAAGACGGCGTATCCAGCGTTTGCCCGGGCTCGAGCGGATAGGCGAAATCGAACGTGTTGTATCCACCAGTGATGCGAACCAGATTCGAGACGGAGATGCGCTCCACGGTAATTTTCCAGCTTCCGCTCCATCCGAGAGCGCCGAACCAAACAGGGCCGCTATTTTCAGTCGTGTTTTTCCGCGAGATTGCAAACCACGGATTCATCTCATCGCCGGTGCTGCCGCGACGGCTCTCCAGAACTCTTGTTCCGGTCTCGAGAGGTTCCGAACGGTACTGCCACTCCTGCGCCCAGGCTCCGGTTAAATAGTGCAGTTCGTAATCGTTTGCGATGGGCAATGTCCAGGCCGCCGACTGCGCGCTCTCAATGACGATGCGCTGATTTGTGCCGTTTCGGATATGGGTGGAACGGCGTATAACGGGCAAATCCGGATAAACTTCATACTCCAGCGAGACAGTTACGTCGGAACCCGCATCTTTCAGTTCGATCGCCAGTGTGTTTCCCCGAATCTCATGCCGCAAATAATGCAGAACCACTTCGCGATTGCCATTGGGGAAGGTGATCTTAAGAGCGGGCTGGGAGAACAAACCTGCTCCCCAGCCGGGGTATTCTTGCGGCGTGGTGTTTGTCGAAAGATCAAAGGAGGCGTGACCGCGCGCGCTGTGTACCGCGCTAAAATCCTCAGTGCGTTCAATGCGCGGCCCCCAGTAAACCGATTGCAATTCGCCGCGCTCATTCACGCCTGCGATATAGCTCGAATCACCGGCTTGCAGAACCCAGATTTTGGTGGCCGGTTCGTAGTGAATGGAAGAAGCGGCTGGAAGTAACGGCGCGAGCAGTAGGAGTAAACAGACGCGAGCTCTCATTGGCCTTTCATATTTACTATGAATTGCATTACTTCGTTGCGCTCTTTTTCTGATTCCATCTGATCTTTTTCGTGCAGCTTCTCAAAAGTGCGCAACTCTTCGTCCGCTTTCGAGCGGTTCCCCGTTCGCTTGTAGGTTTGGACAAGATGATAATGAGCGGTGGTTAAGTTGGGCTGGACCGCAATCGCCTGCTGAAATTGAGTGACCGCCTCAGAATACCTGGTTTCATCCTCATATAAAATCCCCAATTGAAGATGGGCATCCGCAAATGAGTTATCCAGGGCAACTGCTTTCTTGAGAAGCGATTCCACACGCGCCGTATCCGTTCGGGGATCAGCCCGGTCCCAAAGACTCATCGCGTAATAGTAATACGCCTGGGCATTCTTTGGGTCTAACTGCACGAATCGGGCAAAACGCTTTCTGACCTCATCAATATTGACGCCGGCGACGTTGTACAGCTTGCCCAGAAATACATAGGGCCAGGTTTCGGAAGGGGCCAAATCCGTCGCGAGACAAAGCTGCTCGATGCCCGCCTCATGATCGTTCATGTAGTAAAGCGCGATACCAAGGCCGAGATTGAGCTTTGCCGATTTGGGGTGCAGCTCGATGCCGCGCTTAAATACTTCTGATGCCGGCTGCCAGGCTCTGTGAACGAGCAGTTCGCTTCCCCAGTCAAAGATGCGCTCCTCACTCGGGTCCATTCTGGCTGCCTTCTGGTATTCCTCGGCAGCAGGAATGTAGTTCGCTGTCGCTTCTTCTACATCGGCGAGGAGGCTGTGCAGATCCGCCGAATCACGCTGCTTTAGCAAGGCTTGAATCTGGCGGCGCGCTTTCGAATAGTCTCGCGTTTCAAAGTAAGCCAATGCGAGATCGTAGCCGCTCACGTAATCGCCCGGCTCGATTGCCCGCGCCTTTTCCATATACGGAATGCCTTGCTGCAGCTTGCCGGCGTGGAAATAGAATTCCGCCAGGTTGTAATTCGCTTCAAAACTATCGGGCTGAAGCCGGACCGCCTTCTTCAACTCCGATTCAACAGAGTTCTGGGCAAAAACAGCCAGACATCCGAACACGGCGATAAGGGCGAGCGATGGTTTGAAAGTTCTAATGCTCACCAATACAACTTTAGAGCCAACTGCACCTGGCGCGCCAACACACCAGAAGAGGTCGCGCCCGGGCTTCCACGCAAACCGGTAATCTGGCCAAAGTTGGAATTTGTGAAATTCAAGCTGGCAAACGAGTTGCCGAAGTTCGGGTGGTTAAAGATGTTGAAGAATTCTCCACGGAATTCGAATTTCACTTGCTCATGAACTGCGAACTGCTTGAAAACGGAAAAGTCCAAATCATTGAAACTTGGACCGTGAAACTGGCTGGCTCTGCCGCCGAGCGGTGAGTAATCCGTTTGCCCGATGGTAGTTACAGTGGGCGGTTCGGCAAATGCGGCAGGATTGAGAAATTGGTTGATTCCGTGTGGCCCCAGATTTGAATAGATTGGCTGGCCAGGGACAAGGAAGGCGACGCAGCCGAAGCCCTGGGCCGTAGTGGCGAGACAGCCCACCGTTCCCGGGAATCCGTTTTGCGAGGTCAAAATCCAGTTAGTGGCCCAGCCACCAAGAAACGCGTTGACGACGCCATTCACGTTGTGTCCATAGCGCAGGCCGCGCCCGTAAGGCACTTGCCAGTTTCCACTGATATGGACGACGTTCGGCGTGTCATCGGCACAAAGCGCGTAATCGCCTTTGATACCGAAGCCGGGCAAGTAGGGGGCACGCTGCAGACCGCCTGGGTTATCGTCATTGAGGATATTCCGGAAGTCAGTCATGCATCGCGAGTGAGTGTAATTCGCAAGCAAGCCTAAACCGTCGGCAAAGCGACGCTGATAAGTAAACTGAAACCCATAGTAGTAAGCATCCCCGTTCGGGGCCACATAATCGCGGCCTTGGGCGAAATCGGGGAATGGAACATAGTTTTGCGTATTGGTGCCGGGCGGCAGCAGTTCTCCCGGATTGTTTACTCTCCAGCCATTGATTTGATGCAGGCTGTGGTTCCCGACATACGCAGCCTGAATGCTATCGTTGTGCGTCAGAGCGTATTGCAGGGAGAAATTCCACTCATACGTGGTACCTGTCTTCCACGGCACGGCGAATGCTTCAAAGTTGGAACCCTTGGGATTATATGCGGGGCTCGTCGGGCTGGGAGTAACAAACGTCAATCCGTTTTCGAGAGTGGCAACCGCTCCGTTGAAGACTGTAGGAAATTGAGCCGTGAGGGGCTGAATGCCGCCGCTCGAGTCGTTCAAGGTCGGCTCCACTGCGAAGGGATAGTTCGTGCCCGGATCCGGCGCGCCACCGAGATTTTCAAATCCCGCATAAAACACGCCGAACGCGGCGCGCATGACGAGCTTCGGAAAGATGTTGTATGCGAAGCCAATTCTGGGCGCAAAGTTATCTTTCGGCGTGTTGATCAAACCGGGGACACTGCTGTATGACAAGCCAATCCCATCCTGCTTGAGCTGGGCGAGAAAAGCGGGTGACAGAGGAATATTTTGGGCGGAAGAGGAGATCACATAAAGCGATCCCGGCTGTCCGAACGGCGCGGGCTGGAAATTGGCTTCATTGCCGTATCTGTTCCTAAGGACGCCAAAAAATTCCCAGCGCAGACCGAGATTGAGAGTGAAATTGCGCGTGATCTTCCAATCGTCTTGAAAATAAGCGCCGTAGTAATGGCGAACGTTGTCGGGTGCGGTCAGGCTATCGATCAGGATCATGTTCGGGCCGCCCTCGTAATTGACGCCATTCGGCACGGTTGCCGCAATGGGCGTCAGCAGCAGGTCGGCTTCGCCTAATCCCAGACCGCCTCCACCCGGAATGCTGGTGTAATTTGAACCGAAATCGAGCCGCCCGCGCGGATCGCGAGGATCGTCAAACGCGAAGCGAATGAATTGTGCTTCGAAGCCGCCCTTGAACGTGTGCGGGCCGCGAATCTTCGTCAGGTTTTCCGTGATCTGTCTGGTGTCGCTCACGCGTGTATTGGGGCTCGCGAACTCGCCAGGACCAATGGCGGTCACGCCGCCGATGTTCAGATAGGGCAAGCCTCCGAGCGAAGCCCCTTGCGGGACGCCCTGAATGCCGAACTGCTGTGGAATGCCTGTAGCGTTGGCGACCGGCGGATTCGCGCTATCCGTGAGCCGGCTGTACCCAATACGCGCCTCGTTGATCATTGTGGGTGAGAACAGATGGGTCTCGCTAATCGCCGCATTGATGCTTTGATCTATGAAATTGCCCGAGCCAAAGCCCGAGTTGTCGATGGGGCCGGTGAAATCGCCCGGAATAAAACGAGTGCGCCCGGCATAACCCGCGCGAACAAACATCTGATCTTTGTCGCTAAAGTTCTGATCGACGCGCACATCAAACTGGTTTGTGCGATCAGACAGGGGGAGCAGCTCAAAGAAATTGCTGCTTCTACCGCCATTCGTAGCTGAGGTATTTTGCAGCGGGAACGCACTGAGAAGCTTGATGGCATTGGGGTCCAGACGATTTGCCGGAAGAATGTTCATCAGAAGCTCGTTACCCGGCGTGGCAAAGTTCGTGATGCCACGAACGCTTCCCTGGAAGAACGGGTCGCGGACGTAGCCAGTGGTGGTTGCTACGAGGCCGGTCACCGGATCCACCGCTCCTTTGGTCACAGCTCGAGTCGTTGCCGGATCGAGAATTGCGCCATTGGGAAACGTGCGGCCCAGATCGTCGCTACGGGTACCGGTCTGCGTGAGGATCTGGTCCTGGAAATTAGTGAATCCGCTGTTTCGCTCGGCGTTGGTGGGTACGGTTGGGTTGTGAAGACTCTTCTGGGCGATGCGGGTGCCCTGATAATCTCCGAAAAAGAATGTCTTATTGCGGCCGTTATAAATATGCGGTAGAACGACAGGGCCGCCAACGGTGAAGCCAAATTGATTGAACCGCAACTCCGGCTTGGCGGCGCCCAGGCGGTTGTTGGCCCAGGTATTGGCATCGAGCGCGTCGTTGCGCAGATATTCCCAAAGATCCCCCTGCAGTTTATTTGTGCCAGATTTCGTCGTGGCGTTAATTACTGCCGAACCAGCCCGGCCATATTCGGCATTGAAGTTGCTGGTTTGTACGTTCACTTCCTGAACAGCATCCGGCGGCGTGAGTATCACAAAAGCAGCGCCGTTGAGGTAGTCAACCGTATCGTTGTTGTTGTCGATGCCATCCAGAAGGTAACTATTATGAGACCAGGGCAGGCCGTTCGCAGTGAAACCGCCGGTTCCCTGAACTCTGCCGCTTTGCATTGTGGTGACGCCGGCGGAGATCTGCGCCAAAAACGTGTAATTGCGGCCATTGAGCGGTAAATCGTTCACCTGCTGGGATGTGATGTCCTGCCCGACAGTAGAAGATTGAGTTTGTAGCAGCGGCAAGGCGGAAGTAACCTCGACGGTCTGGGTCACTTGCCCGGGCGTCAACGTGAAATCGGCTTTCACCTGTTCGTTGACGTGCACGTCGATGTCGGGATGCGTAACGGTCTGAAAACCCGGCTTGGAGACAGAGACTGTGTAGGTGCCGATTTTGATGGGGCTGAAACTATAGGCACCGTCCTGAGCTGTCAGGACATCGAGCGTGAGGCCGGTATCCTGGTTCTTCAAAGTGACTTTTGCGCCCGGCACAACCGCGCCGGTCTGATCGAGGACAGTGCCGCGAATGGCGCCCTGGTCGATCTGCCCGAACGATGGTTTCACCCAAAGAAAAATCGCCGCGAGAAGAATGAAAGGTACCGCTCGTTTTGCTGACATGGCCCGCCTCCTGCTGGCACAAAAGCTTTCGTTCAGAACGAATTTCCACACCACTGGAACGCTTCCACGAGTGCTTGGGCAAACATACTGCTTTTGTGAGTAGCTGTCAATAGGCAAAGCTTCGAAGGGCCGGGCTGCGAACTACGACCATTCAAGGACCATGCAGAAGCTCCAATGCAGTTGCTGATGCGGCTGAATCACAGTGTGCCTTGAAGCGGCTGAGCAAAGCGAATCGGCAGGCGCGTTCGTGGGCTCAATCGCCAGGTGCGTGTGCCCGCTCCAGCCGCCGTGCGTGATCCAAAGTCCGAGGAACGGAATCTTCAGAGGATCGAATCGGAAAGAAAGCCTTTCACGGCCGCGCCGGACGGCAGCGAACCCGTCCGGGACTTGCCTGAAATCCAGGAACAACTTGGCGTATCCGGGGATATGCGATCCGAAATCGATTCGATCCAAGCGCACACCGGGCATGGGTTCGGGCCAGTTCCATTGGGATGCGTTCGACGGGAATCCCTTCGTCGAGGCTACCTGGACGGACCGGATGGCGGCGGGCAGTTCGATTTCCTCGATATCTTCTATTGGCATCAGGGGATGGAATGCCCAGAGAAACCGCTCCGGCTGATTTGAAATGCTAGTAAGCACGTATTCGAACAGAGCCTTATTTCCGGCTAGCGAAATCGTGCGTTCCAAGATCAGAGGCAAAAACTGCATGCGGATCGATGTTCGAATGCGGGTGGCGGTCAATTCATCGAGTTCCCATTTTCTCGCCCAAACTTCGCCGTGGTCGGGAAGCTCACGGCCATTCCAGCGGCAGGGCGCGATTGTGGGCAAACATTCATCAGCTCCAATGAGAGGACTTATATCAAAAGCATCGGTGGGTTCATTTCGAAAAAGCGGCGCGGTAGGAGATGGACGCCACATCCATTCGCGCCCGGTTGCAGGATTGCAGAAGCTCACCATTTTCGCGCCGAGTTCGGGCACTACTTCGATGCGCAAGCGACTGGTTGAGAGCGTGCAGACGTCGAGCACTCGGCGCCTTTCGATAAAATCCAGCAATTGAAAATGTCAGATCTCGAAAACAAAGTTCGGGCGTGGGAGGAAACGATCAATATTCCGACCTATCCGGCACCTCCTCCTGACAAGAATCCCATGTTTCTGGACAAACGCGTCTATCAGGGCAGCAGCGGGAAGGTGTATCCGAACCCGTTCACGGATCGTGTCTCCGAAGAGAAACGAGGGAAAGCTTATCGCGCGGTCTTTCTGGAAAACGAATTTGTGCGTCTGATGATCTTGCCTGAGATCGGCGGCCGTATCCATGCCGGCCGTGACAAGACGAATGGCTATGATTTCTTCTATCATCAGCACGTCCTCAAGCCGGCTTTGGTGGGCCTGCTTGGGCCGTGGATCTCCGGCGGGGTCGAGTTTAACTGGCCGCAGCATCATCGCCCTTCGACATTCATGCCGGTTGAGTACTCAATCGAAGAAGGCAAAGACGGCGCCCGAACCGTATGGCTTAGCGAACATGAACCGATGAACCGAATGAAGGGCATGGTTGGCATTCGGTTGTTCCCCGGCAAATCAATCATCGAAGCCGTCGTCCGGCTCTATAACCGGACGCCGTTTGTGCAAACCTTTCTTTGGTGGGCAAATACCGGCGTACACGTTCACGACCAGTATCAGGCCTTTTTTCCACCGGACGTGACGTTTGTGGCTGACCACGCCAAGCGTGCCATGTCATGGTATCCAATTGCACGCAACTTCTACTACGGCGTCGATTACACGCGCGGAGTGGATATTTCCTGGTACAAAAACATTCCGGTCCCGACTTCGTACATGGTCACGCAATCGAACTACGATTTTTTTGGCGGGTATGACCATGCAAAAGAAGCCGGGCTGGTGCATTATGCGTGCCGCCACATCGCGCCCGGGAAAAAACTCTGGACATGGGGCAATGCCGATTTCGGGTATGCGTGGGATCGTGAACTGACGGACTCCGACGGACCTTACATCGAGCTGATGGCCGGCGTGTACACGGATAACCAACCGGACTTCTCGTGGCTTCAGCCTTACGAAACAAAAGCGTTCTGCCAGTATTGGTATCCAATACAAAAGATCGGGCCGGCTAAGAACGCGAACCGGCAGCTCGCGGTGAACCTTGAACCGGCGAACGGCAAATGGAAGCTCGGCATCTGCGCGAGCGAAGAGCTCCGCGATGTTCGTGTCGTCGTGAGTGCGGCCGGGGACGTACTATTCGAACGAACAACCAACATCGCGCCGGGCAGGGCGCTGATCGAGGAGCTGTCCGTTGGACAGAGGAACGAATCAGAACTTCGCCTTGCGGTTTACGACAAGCAAAGAAACGAGCTGATCCACTATTCCCCGCCCCGACGGCGCGATCACACTGAATTACCTGCACCCGCAACTGAACCACCCGCGCCCGAGCAGATTCAGTCAATCGAGAAATTGTATTTGACCGGCTTGCATCTCGAGCAGTACCGTCATGCAACGCGCCGTCCGGAGCCGTACTGGCAGGAGGCGTTGAAGCGAGATCCCGATGATGCGCGCTGCAACAACGCACTCGGTCTGGTGGAGTTGTGGCGCGGTAATTTCGGCGAAGCCGCAAACCACTTTCGAACGGCAATAGCGCGCCTGACAGAACGTAATCCAAATCCTTATGCGGGCGAGCCTTTTTACAATCTTGGCCTCGCGCTGCGGTTTTCCGGTGCGACGGAGGAAGCTTACGCATTCTTCTATAAAGCAACCTGGAATTACAACTGGCAATCCGCAGCTTATTACGAACTTGCTGCTATCGAATGTGCGCGGCGCCGTTTTGATGACGCGCTCGAGTTTGCGAACCGATCGCTTAAAACCAATGTTGATCACCTCAAAGCGAGGAATCTAAAGACGGCTATTTTGCGGCATCAGAGGCGATATGCCGAGGCGCGTGAAACGGCACTTGAAACCACGAGAGTTGATTCGCTGGATTTCTGGTCGCGGTATGAACTTGCGCTGCTGGCGGACGCAGCCGGTGGGGAGCAACTCAGGAACGACGTGTTTGCCATGATGCGCGGGGATAATCAAAACTATCTCGATCTCGCTTTCGATTATGCGCGGGCAGGATTGTTAGGAGAGGCAGAGGACGTAATCGACAGCTTTGTGATGCGGCGGCCGGCTGAGCAAATTTCGCCTATCATTTTCTACTCGCGCGGCTATTTCGCGGAATCGCGTTTCGATGCTGAGATTGGCGGGATCTTCTATAAAAAAGGGCGCCAGGCGTGCCCCGATTATTGTTTTCCGGCGCGCCTGGAGGAAATGATTGTGCTCGAAGCGGCGCTGCGCCGCTTCCCGGATGATGCGCGCGCCCATTACTATTTGGGCAATTTGCTGTATGACAAAATGCGGCGCAATGAAGCGATTCACCACTGGGAGCAGGCGTCGCGCTTAGAGACCACATATTCGATACCCTGGCGGAATCTCGGAATTGCTTATTACAATGTCCGCCGCGACCCCGAAAAGGCTCTGGCGGCCTACAGGAACGCTTTCAACGCAAACCCGGGCGATGCGCGTCTGCTATTCGAATTCGATCAGCTTAAGAAACGTACGGGAATGGCTCCGGAACAGCGGCTTGCAGAACTCGAGAGCCACCGGGAACTGGTCCGGCAGCGCGATGATCTAACGATTGAACTGGTGACACTTTACAATCAAAGCGGCCAAAACGAGCGCGCGCTTGAAATTCTCAATTCGCGGCGCTTTCATCCGTGGGAGGGCGGCGAGGGGCTGGTTTCGGGACAGTATGTCGCAGCCCATCTTCTGTTGGGGCGGCAAGCTTTGGAATCGGGAAACGCCGCCGCGGCGCTCGAACATTTCGAAGCGGCTCGCAAGTATCCGGAGAACCTCGGTGAAGGAAAACATCTGCTGACACTTGAGACGGACCTGGATTATTTTACTGGGGTTGCGCTGGCGATGCTGGGGCGTCAACAGGAAGCAGAAATGCAGTGGGAGTCTGCTATCGGCGCCCGCCGAAGCGCGGACCGGTTTGCGTTCTATAGCGCACTGGCTCGACGCAAGTCAGGTGACGAAGAAGGCGCAATAGCGGCGCTTCAGGCCCTGCGAGCGGCGGCTGAAAAGCAGTTACACACCGAGGTGAAGATTGACTATTTTGCCACGTCACTCCCCAATTTTCTGCTATTCGAAGATGATCTTCAGAAACGCAATGAAGCAGACAGCCTGTTCGCGCGAGCACTGGCAGACTTGGGCTTAGGCCATGAGTCGCAGGCTGCCAAGGATTTGCAGAAAGTTTTGGCGCTGGATCCGAATCATCTTTGGGCCCAGGTGGAGCTTGAACGCTTGCTAACCGGGAGAGAGCGGCAGCCGGACGACTTGTGAAAACAGCCCACCAAACAGCGGGCCTTGAGCAGGGCAGTTCCGCCTACGTGTATCTTGCCGCTGCGGTTGCGGCGACAGCAGGTCTGCTTTTCGGCTTTGACATCGCGGTGATTAACGGCGCCATCATCTTTTTGCAGAGCCAGTTTCACCTTTCAGACTTCCAAACCGAGATTGCCACCAGCAGCCTGTTGTTCGGATGTATATTCGGAGCGAGTTTCGCCGGCTGGCTAACGGATCGCCTGGGAAGGCGCCGCGTGCTGATGCTGACGGGCATCGGCTTTGCGCTCTCTGCGATTGGAGCAGCGATTCCGCATACGCTGTGGCACTTTGTCGCTGCGCGCTTCGTTGGCGGACTGGCCATTGGCGCCGGATCCGTGCTCGCGCCGCTCTACATCGCCGAGGTTGCACCGGCTCGCAATCGAGGGCGCCTTGTCTCGCTGAACCAAATGGCGATCGTTTCCGGCATTCTGCTGGCTTACTTAGTGAACTGGGGACTCTCCTTTTTGGGAGCGGAAAGCTGGCGCTGGATGTTCGCCGTTGCAGCCTTACCTGCAATTGCGCTATTTATCGCTCTTTTCTTTGTTCCGGAGAGCCCGCGCTGGCTAGTAGAACAAGGAAGAGGGGCGGAAGCACTGACGGTGCTTACACGCGTAAATGGCTCCGTCATCGCTGCACAAGAATTGAAGAGCATTGAGGAGATCGTGTCGGAAGAAACCGGCACTCTCGCTGAGTTATTTAGTCCCGCTTTTCGACGGCCCTTATGGAGCGCCGTTTCACTCGCAATATTGCAGCAGATTACCGGGATGAATACGGTTTTGTTTTATGGAGCGCTGATTTTCAAAAGACAGGTGGGGAACGAGAGTGAAAGCGCGGCCATATTTGCGAATGTTGTTGTGGGCCTGGTGAATGCGTTCGCGACGATTGTGGCGCTCTGGCTTATTGACCGTGCGGGCAGGCGGCCGCTCCTCATGATTTCTACCGGCGTGATGGCGGTATCGCAGGCGGGATTGGGTTTGGCATTTCACAGCAGCGCACCATCTGCGGGGCTGGTACTCGCTATGATGCTGTTCTGCGTGGCTGCTTTTGCGATCGGGCTGGGTCCTGGATTCTGGGTGCTGCTTGCCGAGATCTTTCCGACTCGAATTCGCGGGCGGGCCATGTCCATTGCGACCGTGTGTCTTTGGTGCGCAAGCACCTTGCTGACTATGACTTTTCTGTCGCTGACAAACGCGCTTTCGCCCACCGGAGCATTCCTCATCTATGCCGGATTTTGCGTGGTCACTTTTGCAATTGTCTGGCTTGCCGTACCTGAGACGAAGGGCCGCACGCTCGAGGAGATCGAACATTCATGGCTTCGAACGCAATCAAATTGACGCTCATCGGAATGGGTGTGACGCTCGCCTGCGCTGTGTTTTCGTATCCACAGTCGAAGACGATTGCTATTGACGGCAAGGCGAGCGGGCGCATATTCGAAGGAATTGGAGCGGTGAGCGCGGGTGCCTCTTCGCGTTTGCTGCCCGATTATGCAGAGCCGTACCGTAGCCAGATCCTCGACTACTTGTTTAAGCCGCACTATGGCGCCTCCCTGCAGCACCTCAAAGTCGAAATCGGCGCAGACGTGAACTCAACTGACGGGTCCGAGCCCAGCCACATGCGCACGCGGGAGGATCACAATTATCAGCGAGGTTACGAATGGTGGCTGATGGAGGAAGGTCACCGGAGGAATCCGAAAATCATTCTGGATTCGCTGCCATGGGGCGCGCCCGGCTGGATCGGGAACGGAAAATTCTATTCACCCGATATGGCCGAATATGTTGCCGCGTTTATTGAAGGCGCACGCACGGCACATCAGCTCAATGTGGGGTTCACGGGAATCTGGAATGAAAAAGCAAACATCGATTACGGCTATGTCAAGCTTTTGTACCAGACTCTAGGACGCCACAACCTCAACACAAAAGTTGTTTGCTGTGATCAATATCCTTCAGAAGGCCAGTGGAACGTTGTGGATGCGATCAAGCATGACCCTGCCCTCAGTGAGGCGGTGTACGCCGTTACGGTGCACTATCCTCGCAAGAATGGGAAGCTGACGACGCCGGAGGCAGCCAAACATCTGCATCAACCCTTGTGGTCGAGCGAAGATCAGCCGGATTCGAGCGCTAACGTGATCCTGTCACGCGATTGGCCGGTCGGTGGCCGAAGTCTGGCGAAACTGTACAACCGCAACTATTTGGAAGGCGGATTTACGAAGACGGAGATCTGGAGCCCGGTCACTTCTTACTACGACATACTGGCCGCTCCAAACTCAGGCCTGATGTATGCGAACACGCCCTGGTCCGGCTTCTATCGCGTGCAAGGCGCAATCTGGGCCACTGCTCATACGACGCAATTTGCTGAACCGGGCTGGCAATATCTTGACGCAAGCTCGGGGTATCTGCCTGAAGCAGGTACGTATGTGACGCTGCGGTCGCCGAACGCAAAAGACTGGAGTCTGGTGCTGGAGACGATCGATCGAAAGAGTCCATTGCCGCTTTCTTTTGAGATAACGGGCGGCCTGGCGGCGACGCACGTCCACGTCTGGGAAACCAATGCCAAACGGACATTCGAACACGTGTCGGACGTGAAACCACAGAACGGCCGCTTCACATTCACCTTTGATCCCGATTCACTCTACTCGCTAACGACCACTACAGGACAAGCAAAAGGCGCTGTAACGCCACCGCCTGAGCAGCCGTTTCCAATGCCGTATGACGACAATTTTGAGTCCACTCCGGTGGGACATGCGCCCAAGTTTTTGTCCGATCAAGACGGCGCATTTGAAGCCCAACCCTGCAGGAGCCGGCCAGGCCGCTGCCTAGAACAAGTCATCACAAGCAAGCCGATACCCTGGAGCCCCTTACCCGATCCGTGGACCTTAGCGGGTGACGTGAATTGGACCGACTACAACGTGGCCGTGGATGGGCTGCTAACCGGTCAAGGCGCAGTCACGGTGCTCGGCCGCGTGGACTCTGCCGATGTTTTTCGAGACAAAAAAGCACTCTGGCCGAGCGGCTATGTTTTCAGCATGCAAGCAGATGGCGGATGGAAGTTGATTAATTCTCAATATAAAACGGAGCCGAAGACGATTGCTTCCGGTTCAGTCGCGTTCGACCGCAATCATTGGCACCATTTCGAGCTCAAATTCAAAGGCGCTTCTGTGACGGCGGCATTTGACGGCCACAGTTTGGCGGCTGTTACTGACAGCTCGCATGCTCACGGGATGTTCGGTTTTGGTACCGGTTGGAACCGGGCGCAGTTCGACAACTTGTCTGTCACGAAATAAGCGCGAAAAGCGCCGGCTTCGCGGTTCATATAGCCATGCTGCAAGCGAGTCTCGCATGGCTGCCCTGCCGATGCTGCTACTTAGGAAGAATTTTGTTGGAGGCGCGGGGCGGGATCGAACCGCCGAATAAACGTTTTGCAGGGGTGTTGTAGGTTGGCGGATGATGTAGCTATTACTTAGAGTTGGGCGCCGACAAGCGTGCTATGTGCAGATTTTGTGCAAGATGAAACGTAATTCGGACGAAGATCAACATGATCCGAACATTCGGTTGTGAAGATCCACTCCAAACTGCGCCGGCCACGCGGTACCCCAGCCAGCCGTCTCGAAATCTTCTACTTCACTCTGGCTTGCGATCATGCCGCTCTTGATTGCGGCAGAAAGCTAGTGTACTATTTGAATGTGTACAGGAGAGAATTCCGGTCATGCCTAGATTAGCGGTTGAAGACAATAGCCGTATGTCCCTGCGTATTCCTCCGGAAGAGAAGACAATTCTCCTTCGGGCGGCGGCACTGAAGCGCACGGATCTCACGGATTTCGTCCGCCAGCACAGTTTGAAAGCGGCAAGGGCGGTAATCCAGGAAGCGGAACGTCTGGAACTCTCTGAGCGAGATAGCTTGCGGGTTTTGGCGTTGCTCGAGAACCCACCCAAGCCGAATGCGAAGCTGCTTGCTGCAGCGAAATCGCTGCAGAAGCGCAAGTGAGCATCAGCCCGTGGCACGAAGAACCGGTCAGTAAAAGGCATAGCCGA
>JAJPJN010000071.1 GCA_021324185.1 Terriglobia bacterium
AAAAATTCACGCCGATAATATCCACGTATTCGGGCTTGCCTCCCAGTTCGGGATTCATCCGGCCGGAGAGCATATCCCATGCTTGAAACTGCGCGGTGCGATAGGCTTCAGCCTCTACTTGGTCGCCCGGCACGTCGGGATTCGGAACGATGTGAATTACCGGCTCGGGTGAAATGAGGCGAACTGTAGGAAGTTCGTTCAGCAAAACTTCACTGGCTGCAGCCGCTGCACGCACCAGGTTTCTTTTGATCTCGTGCGTCGTGGTCGTCTGATAGGGATTGATAACTGCAGCTTCACCGCCCCCCCACGACAGAAACGAGATTTCGTTGACTGGGGCGATGCCGGTGCAACATTTGTAGCCGTGCTCCCGCAGAAATTTCGCAACCGCGTACGTGAAGCGCCGGAACCTGCTCACGAAAGCTGGCGACAATACATCCACATCATCGGGCCAACCAAAGTGCAAAAGATCCAGCAATATCTCCGTATCGGTCTGCGCCGCCGGGTCGAAAATCACTTTGAGTGATGAGAAATCAAAGCGGCCCGGAGCCGCCTCAATCAGGTGCCAGCGCGCAGCTGAACGCACGGTACGAATCCCAAACGGCTGCAGCCGTTCAAAATCTTCCCGGGCAAATTGCTCGTGCTCTGTTGATTTCAGAAGGTCGAGGCGAATACCGTCGCGCCGTTTGTGCGTAGAGCATTCAAATCCTGCTTGCAGAAAGGACTTGAATAGTAGCTGGGGCGTCGACAAAATGTTCCTCTAGGAAAAAGCACAAAAATATCCCGTGGGAGGGACTGCTCTTTGATCCCAAACGAATGGATCTTATTTAACGGAATTCGGTTACAAGTGCTAGTAATTCCGCTAGCGACAGCATCACTCATTAAATGTGCGTGCCGCCTGTTTGCCCAATGCAGTGAAGGCTTGAAAGGCGCTATTTGACTGCGGATTCAATTGCTTACCTGTTCCCTTTGAAGTAGGGCCTGCGGCGTCAGGCAGAATACGACTTACAAAACCCATCAGCGTGCGAGTTGTATCAGGCATTAGTGTTTCGGCTCCAATCAACAACTTGGCGGGCAGCGAGATGGTGCAACTGTATTGCTTTCTTTCCAATGCGCTCAGAATTGCTTTTGCAGCAGAATCGGCAGCCACCGTCAGTCCCGGCATGTTTCCAAGCAGGCCAAACCAAGTGAACTCTTTTTTTGCCCGTCCTCCGAACTCGGCGTGAAGATAGGAGCCCGTCCTCATCAGGCCAGGCACGACGGTTAAAACGTGAATGCCACGGGATTTCACCTCTGCGGCAAGGCCGGATGAGAATCCAACGAAAGCAAACTTGGCGCAACTGTACGGCAGCAGGTGTGGAACGCTAACGCGGCCGCCTACGGATGTGATGTTTACGATGGCGCCGGAATGTCTTTCTGCCATATACGGGATTGCCGCCAGCGACAGGTTTACCGGAGCCCAGAACATCAGGTTCATCGCGTTCTCAAAATCGGCAAGAGTCAGGGCCTCGAGCGGCGCGACTTGGATCTCACCTGCATTGTTGACCAGGACGTCCAATCTGCCGAACTGCTGTATGATGCGCTCAATGAGGAACTTCGTCTCAGGTTGATGATTGATATCAGCCACAAGCGGAGTGGCCTCTATTCCTTTTTCGGCTAGAAGCCGGCAGGCTTGTTGCAGCTCTTCTTCGTCGCGGGCGCATAGCGCCAACCGGCACCCCCGTGCGCCGAATTCGAACGCAAGCGCCAGCCCCAATCCGCGCGATCCACCGGTAATCAGGACGACCTGATTCTGCAAACCCGCCGCGTGCCGTGTTCTTTGCCGCTCCAGCTTTCGGGAGCTGAGCTTTCGAACCGCATATACGGCCGCCGCCGCGACTGCGATTTTTCCTACGGTGGAGAGTGACCGCGCGGATTGAGATCGAGCAACAGATTTGTCCATGACTGTCCTAAAAAACTGGATTCCTTCACTTGAGAAACGTTTCGCGACCCAGGAAAGTACGATGCTATTCTGAAAACGCTACTCGTTTAGGGCCGGTAGCTCAGTTGGTAGAGCATCGCACTTTTAATGCGGTGGTCGCGGGTTCGAGTCCCGCCCGGCTCACCAAACCGCGATTATCCGGCCTGTAGCCGCCATAAGATCGCAGGTAGAATCAAATCGCAACTCTGCTAACCTGAGAATTCCATCGGCATGCCCGCTCGGGTGAGTGAAACGTATGTGCTGCGCACTTATCCGTTTCGAGAAGCAGATTTAATCGTCAGCTTTTTTACCCGCGATCAAGGCAAGTTGCGGGGCGTTGCTCACAGAGCGAGAAAACCGAAGAGCAGTTTCGGCTCGGGCCTGGAGCGCCTGTCATTGATCAATCTGTCGTATTCGCAAAAGGAGACAAGAGAACTGGTCAACCTCAACTCATGCGATCTGTTGCAATCGCAATTTGATCTGTTGAGTGATTTCGATGCCAGTGTTGCCCTGGACTACATCGCAGAGGTGAGCGAGCATCTTTTGCCGCCGCACGAACCCAACGAGCGGTTCTTCCGGCTGCTGGCCGCTGTGCTGGGTTACATGCACACACAGGCGCCGGGCGCGATCTGGACGGCAGTTACTTACTTTTCACTCTGGGCGACACGTCTTTCGGGATTTTTGCCGGAACTGGCGACACATCCCGACCGGAGCTTATCGGAAGCATCCAGACAGCTCGCGGCGGTCATGCTGCGCATGCACATCGGCGAACTTCCCGGGCGCATTTGGAACAAAGACACTGCACTCGATTTACGACGCTTTCTGGTGCGGCAAATGGAAGAACATGTGGAGCGCCGCTTTCACACGCCGCTTCTTTTGGAAGGGCTTTAGTCACCCAATATGGATTCTTTTCAAGACACCATTTTCAAGCTGAAACGCTACTGGGCTGATCGCGGCGTAGTGATTCAGGAGCCGTACGATCTCGAAGTTGGCGCTGGCACAATGGCGCCTGAGACTTTTCTGCGCGTTCTGGGTCCAAAGCCGTACAACGTTGCTTACGTGCAGCCGAGCCGCCGGCCGGCTGACGGGCGCTATGGTGAAAATCCCAACCGGCTGTATAAGCACCAGCAGTTGCAAGTGATTTTAAAACCGACTCCGGATGACGTGCTGGATCAGTACCTGATGAGTCTGGAAGCTATCGGCATTAATCTTCGCAAGCACGACATCAAGTTCGAAGAAGATAACTGGGAGGCGCCGACCCTGGGCGCCTGGGGGATTGGATGGCAGGTGATGCTGGATGGGCTGGAAATTACACAGTTCACTTATTTCCAGCAGTGTGGCGGCATCGACCTCGACCTTGTCCCGGCTGAGATTACATATGGTCTGGAACGCATCGCCGCATTTCTACAGAACGTCGATAGCGTTTACGACATCGAGTGGGCGCCGGGAGTAAAGTATGCGGCCGTTCGCCTGGCAGATGAAGAGCAGTTTTCTGTTTACAACTTTGAGCTGGCCGATGTGGAGATGCTGTGGCGCGAATTCGAGTTGCATGAGCGTGAGTGCCAGAGGCTGATGGAGCTATTTCGCGCCACTAAGGACCGGGCGCGTTTTCCGGTACTGCCTGCCTACGATCAAGCACTCAAATGTTCCAATTTATTTAATTTGCTGGATGCGCGCGGCGCGATCAGCGTAACGGAGCGAGCCGGTATTATCAACCGGGTTCGCAAGCTTGCGGTGGGCGTGGCGCAGGCGTGGATGGAACAACAATCGCCGGGTGACGAGGTAGCTGCCTGATGGCAGATTTTCTGCTTGAGATCGGGACGGAAGAGATTCCCGATTGGATGATTTTGCCGGCTCTCGAGAACCTGCGCGCGAAATTTCAATTTGCATTCGGAGCGTTCGGCGGATCGGCCCTGGTGGTGGATGCGACGCCACGCCGTTTGGTCTTGCTCGCCAAAGATCTTGTGGAGCAAGCGCCCGATACACAAACCCTCGTTCAAGGTCCTTATCTATCAGCCGGACCAAAAGCCGCGGAGGGCTTTGCGCGAAAACAGGGCGTCACAGTGGCGCATCTAGCGAAAGCTTCCGATGCGAAGGGCGAGCGCTATGTCTTCCATCAACTTGTGAAAGGGCGGGCGCTGGCGGACGCGCTGAGTGACGGCTTGCCGGCGGTTATTTTGGGAATTCATTTTCCCAAATCGATGTACTGGACCGGCAAAGGTGGCCCGCGCTTCATCCGTCCGGTTCGCTGGATCGTAGCGGTTCTCGATGATCGTGTCATTCCGTTCGAAATTGCGGGAGTGAAGTCCGGCAATCTGGCGCGCGGGCACCGCATTCTGGGGTCGAAGGAGCCGCCGGACGTAACGGCTGCAAACTACTTTCAGGTATTGCAGCAGAATTACGTAATGGTTCGTGCGGATGAGCGCCAGACGCGCATCGAAAGCGGCCTCGGCGCAGACGTACAAAGAGATGACAACCTGCTACGCACGCTGGTCTATCTGACCGAATATCCTTCCACCATTCGGGGCAGATTTGACCCGCTGTATCTGGAGCTTCCGCAGGAAATTCTCTCCACCGTAATGCGCCACCATCAGCGCTATTTCTCAGTGCGCAAGCCGGATGGCTCGCTGGCTCCGGAATTTGTGGCGGTGACCAATACGGACGGAGACCCGGACGGCCTCATCTGCCGCGGCAATGAGCGCGTTCTGCGCGCCCGCTTCAACGATGCCCGATTTTTTTGGACAGTCGATCAGCAAAAACCGCTTTCGGCGCGCGTGCCCGATCTGGCAAAGGTCACGTTTCAAGCGAAACTGGGAACGTACCGGGATAAGACCGAGCGCATTCGAAAATTGGCGGCGGCGCTCGCGCGGCAATTGGAGGCAGATGCGAGCGTAGTTGACCGGGCCGCCCTGCTATGTAAATGCGATCTCACCACGGACATGGTGAAAGAGTTCACCGAGTTGCAGGGCGTCGTCGGCGGGCTGTATGCGCACGTACAAGGCGAAGGCGAAGCGGTGGCAACGGCTATTTACGATCACTATCGTCCCGTAAATATGGAGGACGCAATTCCGCGAACGCTTGAAGGGCAAATCGTTTCGACTGCCGACAAGCTTGACACGCTGCGCGAATCATTTCGTATCGGCCTGATTCCGACAGGCACGAGGGATCCGTTTGCATTGCGCCGCGCCGCCCAGGGCGTCGTCAAAATTCTGTTTGAAGCGCGCCTGAATCTCGAACTCATGCCGTTAATCAGCGATGAGCCGGAGCTGGTTCCATTCATGCGCGAGCGCATCGAATTTTACTTACGCGACGTACTGGGTTTCTTCTACGATGAAGTGGCTGCCGTGATGGCGCCCCCGATGACGTCGCTCGCGGATTTGGCCGATCGTGCTGAAGCCATCCGCTATGTACGTCCGACGGAAGACTTCGAGCCGCTCGCAGCCAGCTTCAAACGTATCAAGAACATTCTGAAGCAGGCGGGGATTGAAAGGGCGCCCGCTCCGAACCCGGATCTCATCGCGGCCGGACCGGAAAACGCGCTATATGATGCCTGGCGCTGTGTCGGAGCGGAGACTCGCGAGAGCAAGTCGTATCGTGAAAAGCTTGCCTCTATTGCTTCCATTCGCCCGCAAGTAGATCTCTTCTTCGATAAAATTTTGGTGAACGATCCAAATCCTGCGATACGCGAGAACCGTCTGGCGCTGTTGTACAGCCTGCTCACGGAGTTCTCCACAATCGCCGACTTTTCCGAAATCGTAACGAAAGGCTCAACACAAATTTAGAAATGAAAAGATACGTTTACTCGTTTGGCGGGGGAACCGCGGACGGCGACGGCAAGATGCGCGACATTCTGGGAGGCAAAGGGGCCGGGCTCGCCGAAATGAGCAAGGCCGGCGTGCCGGTTCCGCCGGGATTCACCATTTCTACCGAGGTCTGCAACCTGTTTTTCGAGAACGATCACAAAGTGCCTAAACAGGTGGATGAAGAGATTCACCAGGCGCTCGATAAGCTCGAAAAGCAAATGGGTAAGAAGCTGGGCGACCCGAATGACCCGCTGCTGTTGAGCGTGCGTTCCGGCGCGAAGTTCTCCATGCCCGGGATGATGAATACCATTCTGAATCTCGGACTCAACGATGAAACCACCGAAGGGCTGGCAAAGAAAACCGGCAACCCGCGTTTTGCGTATGACTGCTATCGCCGCTTTATTCAGATGTTCGGCGAAGTTGCGCTGCATATCGACATGGCAAAGTTCGACCATATCTTCGATACGCGCAAAGCGAAGGTGAAGGCGAAGCTGGATACCGATCTTACTGCCGAGGATCTGAAAGCGATTATCGCGGATTACAAGAAGCTGGTGAAGAAAGAAACCGGGCGCGAATTTCCGCAGGATGCACATGAGCAGCTCATGCTCGCCCGCGATGCAGTCTTCAATTCCTGGAACACGCCGAAGGCCATTTACTACCGCCGCATGGAAAAGATTCCGGATTCCATCGGCACAGCCGCCAATGTGCAGGCCATGGTGTTCGGCAATATGGGAAACCACTCGGGCACCGGTGTGGGCTTTACGCGCAATCCGTCGACGGGCGAAAAAGTCTTCTATGGCGAGTTCCTCGTGAATGCGCAAGGCGAAGATGTTGTTGCCGGTATTCGCACGCCGCAGCCCATTGCCGAACTCGAGCAGGTGATGCCCGAAGCCTACGCGCAACTGCGCGACATCACTTCGAATCTGGAAAAGCATTATCGCGATGTGCAGGATTTCGAGTTCACCATCGAAGAAGGCAAGCTGTACATGCTGCAGACGCGCAACGGCAAACGGACCGGCCCGGCTGCTGTTCGCGTTGCGGTGGACATGGTGGAAGAAGGCTTGATTTCGAAAGAAGAAGCGGTTCAGCGCGTGGCGCCGAATCAGCTCGATCAACTCCTTCATCCGGTGCTCGATCCGGCCATGCGCAAAGGCTTACAGAAGATAGCGGCCGGCTTGCCCGCCTCGCCGGGCGCCGCTGTCGGACGCGCGGCGTTTTCTTCGGAAGATGCCGTCAGGCTTTCCACTGAAGGCCCGGTTATTTTGGTTCGCAAGGAAACCACGCCTGATGACATTCACGGCATGGATGTGTCGAAGGGGATTTTAACGGCGGTGGGCGGTTTGACTAGTCACGCGGCTGTTGTGGCGCGCGGCATGGGGCGGCCTTGCGTGGTGGGCGCTTCGTCGCTGGCTGTGGATGAAGCGAAAAAGCAGGCCACGATTCTTTTCGAAGGACACAAAACTGTTTTGAAAGAAGGCGACTGGATTTCGCTCGACGGCACGCAGGGCGAAGTCTATCTCGGGCAATGCAAGACCAACGAGCCCGATCCGAAATCGCACTATTTCGCCACCTTCATGCAATGGGCAGACGAGTTCCGCGGCGATTTCGGCGTACGCGCGAATGCGGATATCCCACGCGACGCCAAAGCGGCCCGGGTGTTCGGCGCCGAAGGCATTGGGCTATGCCGTACCGAGCACATGTTCTTTGCCGAAGATCGCATCCCGCACATGCAGGCCATGATTCTTGCTCGTGACGAGAAGACGCGCAAGAACGCCCTCAAAAAGCTGCTTCCGATGCAGCGCAAAGATTTCGCCGGCTTGTTCGAAGCGATGGACGGGTTCCCAGTAGTAATTCGAACGCTTGATCCGCCGCTGCACGAATTTTTGCCGAAGCGGGAAAACGTCATGGTGGATCTCGCCAAGCTGCCTTATGCCAGCGCCAAAGAAAAGAAGGAAATGGCGCAGACCTATGGAGCCAGCGTTGGTGAATTAAAGAAGCATCTGCCGGAGCTGCTCAAGCGCGTGGAAGAGCTGCATGAGTTCAATCCGATGCTGGGCCATCGCGGCTGCCGGCTCGGCATCACGTATCCCGAAGTTACGGAAATGCAAGCCCGGGCCATCTTCGAAGCCGCCGTTCAGGTGGCGAAGAAGGGCAAGAAGGTGATTCCCGAGGTGATGATTCCGCTGGTTGGGAGCGTGAAGGAACTCGAGAATCAAAAGCAACTCGTGGTTCGCGTTGCTAATGAAGTGCTCGAAGACGCCGGGATGAAGGATCTGAAATACTACGTGGGCACCATGATCGAGATTCCCCGTGCTGCCATGACCGCAGACGAGATCGCCCGCGAAGCCGAATTCTTCAGCTTTGGAACGAACGATCTGACGCAGACCACGATGGGTTTGTCGCGCGACGACTACACGAAATTTTCCCGGCAGTACGAAGATCTCAAAATCTTCAAAGCGGATCCGTTTGCCGTGCTCGATCAGGACGGTGTCGGGAAGGTGATTGAGATGGCGGTAAAGCTCGGCCGCAAAACTCGTCCGGATCTCGAGGTCGGCATCTGCGGCGAACATGGCGGGGAGCCGAGTTCCGTGGAATTCTGCTATCGCATAGGGATGAATTACGTTTCGTGCTCGCCGTATCGCGTGCCGATAGCGCGTCTGGCTGCGGCGCAGGCGGCGATTAGCGGCCATCGCAAAGCCGAAGCGCAGCGCACGGCGTGAACATTTCCGAAGTACGCGGCAAACGGTGGGACGCTGTCATCGTGGGCGCGGGCCACAACGGCCTGACTTGTGCCGCCTATCTGGCGCGTGCTGGGCAGCGTGTTCTCGTTCTCGAATCCCGCGCTCGCATTGGCGGCGCATGCACTATTGAAGAACCATGGCCGGGCGTTCGTATGTCGCCATGCGCCTACCTCTGCGGATTGCTGCATCCGCTCGTCATTGAGGAACTGCAACTGCCGGCACGCGGCTTTTCCTGGTCGCCTGCAATAAATGGCCTGTTCGTTCCGTTCGAAGACGGCTCCAGCATTCAGCTTTACGATGACGATGCGCTGTGCGAACAAGAGATTCGCAGATTTTCAGAGCGCGATGTTCCAGGCTGGCGTGCCATGAACGATGTCATCCGCCGCCTGCGCGACGCGATTCGACCACCCGGCCCTCGCGATATGTGGATCGGCGAAGCGCCTACGCGCGAACAACTGGAAGAACGGATCGGCAACGATGAGGAAGCGCGCCACCTTCTGTTCGATTGGTCCATGGCCGAGTTTGCCGGGCGCTATCTCTCCGATGAGCGGCTGCAGATCGCGTACTTGGGCCAAGGCGTTATCGGGACAAATGCCAGCCCGTTTGATCCAGGCACTGCTTTCATTCACTTTCACCATTCGTGCGGCCGCATGGACGGATTGCCGGGATTGTGGGGCTACGTGAAGGGCGGTATGGGTATGGTTTCGTTCCTGATTGCGGATGCAGCGCGGGAAGCGGGGGCTGTGATTGCGTCGGGAATGCCGGTGGGGCAGATCGTGCCGCGTGAAGGCGTTGTGCTCGAAGGTGGTGAAAAGATCGGCGCCCGCGTAGTCATTTCGAACGCTGATCCGAGGACCACGCTGAACCTGCTCGGCAGCGCGGCAGATCCTGCGTGGCGTCAAAAAGTGGAATCGATTCCGATCGAGGGCTGCACATTGAAGCTGAATGTATGGCTGCGCGAGCTGCCGAATTTTCGCGCGCGCCCCGGTATCCGGGAGCCGCATCACTTCGCCCAGATCAATACACCGCTGACGAAAGACGAGTGGAAGGCAGGCTATCACGCAGCTCGCTCCGGCCGCTTGCCGGACCGCCTCTGGACGGAGCTTTATTTTCAAAGCGTGCACGACTCTTCCGTCGCTCCGCCGGGCACGCACACCATGTCGCTGTTTTCTCAATACGTGCCATATCAATTTGCCGGCGGAGAAAATTGGGATGATCGCCGCGAGGCTGCAAGAGAACTTGCGCTCAATTCACTCGCTCGCTTCTGCAGCAACATCCCAGATGCAGTCATTAACGCCGAAGCGCTCGGGCCGCCCGATATTGAAAACCATGTCGGCCTCACCGGGGGCCACATCTTTCAGGGCGAATGTCTGCCCGCGTATATGTGGAGCAATCGCCTGAGAGCGCGCACGCCCATGCCTGGCGTCTATCTTTGCGGCGCGTGTACGCACCCCGGCGGCAGCGTGATCGCCATAAATGGCCGCAACGCCGCTATGGCCGTGCTGGCGGATATGTTGGACGCCAACGCCGCTTCAGCCGCCGATTGATGATAAACAACACAATCGCAACCGGCACAAACACGATTAGGGGCCATTTTTCTTTCATGGGCGGCGCCGCAGGCCCGACCGCAAGCTGCGCCAAAACGGTGATGTGTGCATTTTGCGCATCGATATCGGTCGTGAACTTCCAATTTCCCTCACTTGGAACCGTAATCGCAGCGCCATAAAGAAGTTTGTTCGTAGCCTTGGCGTGCGTGGCAGGCGCAACCACTTCTGTAATCCTGCCGCCCTCGTCTTTTTCGAACCGGAGCATCACGTGGGCGTCTGGAACATTGCTGTGGCCGGCCGCTTTCTGAACCATAACGCTCAGATTCGATTGCCCGACCGTCAGGGGCGCGTGATCTGCGAACACTGTCACATCAAACGGATCTGCGCGCTGATGCAACAGTACGACGGATCCATCGCCGAATGCAGGCAATGCGAACAGTGCCGCAACAATGACAGGCCAGAGTAGCATCACATCAGTCCCCGCATCTGCATCGGTTGAAACAAAATCCAAACTCCCGCAGCGTACAATCCACACGCAACCACCGCCGAGGGCAGCAGAGTGGTCCACTTCTGCGCGATTCGCCACGCGAGATACAACGTGAACAAAAGCCCGCATCCGAGTATCAGCAGTTGCACTGAAATCTGAGGCCCTGCAGCGTGGAACAGAAGATGAGCCAGCCACATGGCAGATCCGAGTGGCACGAGCGTAAACGCAAAGCGATGGGCCAGCTCACTGCTGCTCAAAACCCGCAACGCGGTAAAGACCAGCAGCGGGAGCAATGCGGCGCCGGCCAGGATGAAAGCGGCCATCCTCCACAAGTTCCACATCATGATGGGATGGACCATGGCAGCGGCGTTGACAAATGCGCCGAATACGATGACGAGTGCCAGCACCGCCCAATCAGTCCGCTTCGACAGCCTTCCGATCGATGAGCGGTACGGATCCTTCAAAATAGTCGCGGCGGGGATCACCGGAAACACTGCCACATTGCCAGTAGGACACGCCTTCACGCAATCGAGGCAGAAGGTGCAATCGAGATTGCCCTCTTTTTTCGGCTGAAACAGATACAACTCGCAGCCGCGTGCATGCTCGTTGCCGCGGATGCAATCGTAGCTCGCGCAGCTTTTGCAAACCCGGGGATTCCGCACGCGCACTTCGCGCGGCGAAAGCAGCGAAGTGATGAAATGAAACTGCCCGATAGGACAAACATATTTGCAGAAGCTCGCACCGCGAAAAACACCATCAACGATCAACGCCGCAATAAAGTATCCGGCGATAATCCACGCCGTCAGCCAGGGGCTGTTCCATAATGCGAACGCTTCGTAGAGCCATAAATACAGCACGAGGAGTGCCGCGGGCACCCATTTATTGCGGAGCGCAGCGGGCCAACGCAGCTTGGCGGGGAAAACTTTTCGGCCCAGATCGCGAACCAGCATGAACGGGCACGCCATGCAAAACAGATTTCCGATAGTAAGCAGCGCCACAACAGACAAAAAGCGCCAATAGATCCAAGGCAGTACGCCAGCGAGATTCAAAGGGGCGATTTGCGTACCGAAGAATCCGTCCGCCATCACGGCAACTGCCACACTCAGCATCAGGACCTGCGCGGGTCTGCGAAGGCGAGGCAGCCAGGCCGTTTTTGCTGGTGCAGGCACCACGGGCCGCAGCCGCACCCGCACCATCTTCTCGGCCGGTTTGCGCAGCTTCGGTCCGGCCAGCAGGCGCATGGCGAAGACGAATGCGGGAATCAAATAGACCAGGGAGCCTGGTACCCACATAATCAGACCGGCGAGCGTCTGATCGTCTTGTGCGCTCATGCTGCTCGCGTGAAGGGCTTCATAACTCGGATAGAGCACGCGGCCGGAAAACACAAATGCAGCCGAAAGGCCTGTGTTTAGCAGATCCGCAGCCAGCAAATAAGGAATGACGGCCCATTCCGGCCAGAGCGATTTGGCAGGCATCGGGCGCACGACCGCCCACCAGAAGAAAATGCCGGTCCAGAAAAAGCTCGCATGCTGCAAACCGTGAACCCAGCTTGAGCGCAGCGCAGCTTCGTAGAACGGCGGCAGATGCCAGAAAATCGTGCTGAAGGCGAATAAAACGAAAGCTACCGGCGGCGCGATGAGAAAACGGAACAAGCGCCGAAGCGTAGGCCAGCTCAAAAACGGGCCCAGGCCTCCCCTGACAAAATGTTTCGGCAGACCTCGCAGCAAAGGAAGCGTGGGATGGCCCAGCAGCAGCAACGGCGGCACCAGCATCATCAGCAGCAAGTGCTGCGCCATATGCGCTGCCAAAAAGAAGTGATCGAAGGCGTCCAGCGGAGATTCAGTTGCGATGAACAGCAGAAGGAGCCCGGAAAGAAACGCAGTGAGGCGCTCTCCATCGTGCTCACCGCGGACAATTTTCCGGCCGCGCAGCCAGCCACGTATGTACACGGCCGCTGCCGCCAGCAACAAGGCTAGCGAAAATGGGCGGATGTCCCAGGATGTGAGCGCTGCGGCCCCGAATGACTCCACTGGTCTATTGCTTCAGTTTCACATTGATTCAACACGAAGTAACTATGTATTAAATCCGGGCCGATCACATAAGCACTCAACCCAAATTTGCTGCCACTGTGGAGTGTTTATGATTTCAAACTATCCTTCCGAGTAGCGTCGCAAGTTCATCGATTACACGGTTACTCGTAGAAAATGGCCGGGGAAGTGCGTACTGGGGTGCCCGTTGCCGGCGGCATGACCACAGCCAAATCCCGCGGTAGTTTGTTTTCGCGCTTATCCGACGGCACCGCCGGCTTCTTGCTCTTCGGAGTAAGTGTCTGTAAGAATGACACCAATGCCTCCACTTCTGCGGGGCTCAGCTTTTCACCATATGCCGGCATGTTACCGCCGCCTTGGATCACCTGGCGGATCAATTCCGGTCTGGTCAATCGCGTCGCCACCGAATCCAAGGCCGGGCCGCGCTCACCGCCCAGCCCGCCAAGGGCGTGACAGTTGCGGCACTGTTTGTTCTGAAACACGATCGCGCCATGCAGCTCGAGCGGGGTTCTTCCCTTCAGAAACTGCGCCGGAATAGGATCACTGCTCCAGGCGTCCATCTTCGGCGACCACGGCGATGTTTCGCCCATATAAGCTAAAACGCCAACCACCAACAGAATCAGAACAACGGACAGTACCGCCACTGGTCTTCTGCGCGCGCTCTTTTCTCCGGTGCCGGAAATAAACGGCAGGACCAGCAGAAAAAGTATGATCAGCGTGGGCGCCGCAAACAGAACGATGACTTCCATCCAATCGGGCAGCAGAGCAAAAGCCGCGAAAATCGCAAGGAAATAAAAGTCGGGGCGCGGGTTTGTATCGACCAAAGTCGGATTGGGAACCCCCACGGGCCCTTTGGGACCGAAGATCAACGCGCAGCCCAAAATTCCGATGATGACGAGGGCGGCAAAAATAAGGTCCTTACCGATTGCATGGGGCACAAAGGGTACACCTTCTTTGCGAAGGATGTCGGCGTACTCGGCATCGTAAGTGGATTTGTGCACGGGATGGCCGGGGCGCGGGTATTCATTAATGCCCTTGGTAAGCACCAGACGCAAATGCATGCTGACAATGGCAATAATCAGTCCAGGAATGATGAAGACGTGCAGCGTGAAAAACCGCGATAATGTTTCGCCGGCAATAATAGGCCCCGCCAGCAGAACATGCACAAGCTGCGCCCCGATCAGCGGCACGCGCCCGGTGATTTCGGCGCCAATAGTCAAACCCCAGTACGCGTCTTGATCGAAACGCATCACCTGCCCGGTAAACGCCATAGCCAGCGTGCACAGCAGCAGAAAAACACCGCTGATCCAGGTCAACTCGCGCGGATATTTGTAAGCGCCGAACAGAAACACCTGAATCATGTGCGCTGTCATAATCGCCACCATGAAGTTCGATCCCCAATAATGAACGGCGCGGAGGTACCAGCCCCAGAACTGCGCGTGGTTCAGGTATTGCAAGCTCGTGAATGCTTCATTCGTAGAGGGGATATAAACAAACGCCAGACACGCGCCCGAAATGATCTGAATAATGAAGCACAGCAGCGTGGCACTTCCGAATACGTAGAACCAACTGCCGGCGCTGGCAGGCACTTCATGTCCAGCCGTCGATGCATAGAGCGCGGTCAGGTGCAGCCTGTCATCCAGCCAAACCGCGCATTTTCGTAACCAGTTCATTTGGTCGATCTTCGCTATACGGGATTGGAGAGCGTCGGCATCTCGCCGCCTTTTACCCAAAGCTGGCCATTTTCCACTTTGTAGTCATACTGGAACAGCCCGCGCGGTGGTGGTCCGGCGGCGCGTGCGCCGTCTTCGTAATAGGCGCCGCCATGGCAAGGGCACAAAAACAGGCCGGATTCCGGGAACCAGCGCACCGGGCACCCAAGATGGGTGCAGTTGATCGCAAACACTTGAAATTGATTTCCCTTCAGCCGCCGCACCCAGCACGGAATGTCGGCGGTCTGTCCGTCCCAGGGGCGTGTAAAAGGATTGCGATAACTGGCGATGCGCGTGGCGTTTTCGGGAAAGCCGTCGAGTGGCCCCAGCGATATCCAACTGCGCGGGTCCTTTCGTTCCACGAAGCTCGAAAAGACAAACCCGATCAGTGGAACTGCAAGCAAGAGGCCGGCGGCGACATTAAGAGCCACGCCCGCAGTAAATAGCCAATCGCGGCGCGATGGGTTCAGCGTTTTATCTTTCCCTTTGTCTTCTTCCCTGCCGCTTGCTGTCATTTCACGCCTCGCTGGCTGCTGCCGCCCTTATTACCTTCGTTCTTTTGAAATCGCGGGCTCCCCGGACCGTTCCCGCTCCCTTCGTTGCCCTTGACCATGGGGTCCGATTGAGCGGCGCCGCTCGCGTTCACATTTGCGTTCTGCACGTTGGGAGTAACCGGCCTTTTCGATGCAAGAAATGCGACCAAGTCTGAGATGTCCTGATCCGTTAATGGATGGCCCGCGTTGAGCATTCGAAAGTCAGGCATTCCGAGATCGGGCCGCCCCTGGATGATTGCAGTTCTCAAGAGCTGATCGTCGACAAGCGTAAGAAATGCTGCGTCGGTTACCGGCCCGATAGCGGCTCCCTGGCCGTGGCAAGCAAAGCAATCTTTCACGAACAATTTCCTGCCGCGATCGGGATCGCCGGTTGCGCTCGCGTAATAGGAAGGGACCGGCGCTCCGTTGAAATTCACCGGCTTTGCCCAGTGGCTTTCGATCCCATCCACCAAGGCTGCAACCTGCTTGTCCGTGAGCGGCCCACCCTGGCTCAGCGCCCAGGCGGGCATGGCTGTTCCGGGGCGCCCGTTCGTAATCACTTTCTGCAGCTCCGCCTTCGGCACGATGGCGAGATAGAGCGGATCGTTCAACGGCCTGCCAGGTCCATTCTTACCGTCAGGCCCGTGGCATCCTTGACAGTTCTCTCTATATAAAGTCCCGAAATCCATGATGTCGCGTCTGTTGACCTCTTGCTGCTTCGGCTTGCCGGGCGGTTCGCAACCGGTGGCGAGCAGGAGAATGCACGCACCGGCTATCAGCCCGCTGTGCCGGAGAATCATCCGTGCTTTCCCTCATCTGGCTGATGCAGTCCCGGCGCCTCCACAAACGCGCGTTCCGCAAGGGTCCAGGTTTGCATGGTACGAATGCTGGTGCTCCTGGCAATGAAATAACCGCCGACCAGGCCGAACCCGAGTTGCGCCACGACGAACCAAGGCCAATTGATGCGCTCGTTCATCACGGGATTGATGACGCTTAGAGTTGTCGCCACTAAGCCGCTCCAGAAGAGCGGCATCAGGATGCCGGCCCAAAAGGGCGCGTACTTCGGAAACATCGGCAGGATCACAGCATAGACGATACCCACCAAAATGGATATGATCCCGTGGCCGATGAGTGCCGCAAAAAACGGCAGCATCTGAAAGTGCCGTAACTGTTCGACCGTCTGATCGCCCATCCCCGGAATGACTACGCCGGCCAGCAAGTTAATGGGATACCAAATGCTGTGCTGCGCGACCAGCCCGTAGAGGCACGCGATAGCAGCCATCGCTACGCCGCCGGCCAAGCCGCCCCATAATCCGGAAGAATATGGATGAATCCGTTCCGGGATGCGAACACGGTGGCCCGATTCACCGGCTCTCAACCTCACCACGGAGCGCTGTTCTACTTGAATGGGCGCCGGGCGCAGCTCAGGATCGATGGGCACCTCTTCGTGCTCTTCGATTGGAATCACATTGTGCCACCAACCCACGGCCGCGCGAAACGTGACGATCAGTCCCACCACGCCGACAGCCCAATGCGTCACTATCCCGGCAAGAAGCAGCGTGATGCCAAATGCGATCACAAGCGGCCAGAACGTCGGCCCAGGCAGTACGATAGCGGCTTCCTGACTCCTCTCGCCCGCCTCGCCGTGATGCTCTTCATGTGTCATCGGCCTTGTTCCTCAGAAGACCTTCAGCGGCAGGATATACACTACCGTGAAAACAATTACCCACACCCAATCGAAGAAGTGCCAGTACCAGGAGAGAAACTTCACTCGACGTTCCTGTGTCTGAATGGGAAACCCGAATATCGTGGTTATAAATACGATCAGCAGGAATGTCATACCTACAACCACGTGACTCGCATGCAGCCCAACGAGCGAATAGAAGGTCGTGCCGAATAAGTTAGTCGCAATCGTCAAATGATCTTCATAGATCAGCTTGTGCCACTCTGCCCCGGTCGCATACAGAAAGTAAAGTCCGAGGAGAATAGTGACGAGCCACCAGATCTTGAATTTGCCTAAATCGTTTCTCCTGAGTGCATGTTCGGCAAAAACAATGGTTCCGCTGCTGGACAGAAGACAGACGGTGGCGATGATCGGCATCTCCAACACATCTTTCGGATACGGCCCTGTCAAGCTCTTGCCGATGTAAATGAGATCCGCTGCCACAAACATAGTGAACAGCGCCGTTTCGGTGATGATCAGGAAAATAACGCCGATTGTCCCGCGATCCGGCAATTTCCACTCGCGCTCCATCTGAAGCGCATCGGCAGCGATGACGTTATCTTGTGCCATTTCTGCTTATTCGTACTTCCAGTCGGGGTCCTGCGGATGCTTCAGATCCCACAGCGGCCGGCTGCTGCGGACAACGGGCAACTTTTCAAAGTTATATTCCGGCGGGGGCGAGGTGGTGGCCCATTCGAGCGTCCATGCATCCCAGGGGTCATCGCCCGCCGGTATTCCTCTCAGCGAGGACCTAATAATATTCCAGACAAAGCACAGTATCCCTGCCGCTTGCGGAATAACTCCTAGCGAAGCAATCAGGTTTATTGCATCCCAGCCACGGCCCGGATAGTACGTGTAGATCCGGCGTGGCATTCCTAAAAACCCGGCAAAATGCAGCGTCAGGAACGTCATATTGAAACCGATGCAAAACAGCCAGAAGTGCCATTTGCCGAGTTTCTCGTCCAGCATTTTCCCGCTGACCTTAGGAAACCAATAATACATACCCGCGAATAACCCGAACACCAGGCCGCCGACTAGCGTAAAGTGAAAATGCGCCACCACAAAATACGAATCATGTAACTGCCAGTCGAATGGCGCGACAGCCAGCATGATTCCTGTGAGGCCTGCAACCAGGAATTGCAGTAAGAAGGCGATACAGAATAATAGCGGCGTTTGCATTCGCAACTTACCGCCGTACATGGTCGCGGTCCAGTTGAAGATCTTGATGCCGGTAGGTACGCCCACCAGCATGCTCGATGCCGCAAAGAATGTGTTCGACCACGACGTCATCCCGATAGCAAACATGTGATGTGCCCACACTCCCAAGCTGATGAAGCCGATCGCCGTGACCGCGCCGACCATCGCCGGCCTGCCGAACAATGGTTTCCGTGAGAAGACGGGAATGACCTCGGATAAAATCGCGAACGCGGGAAAGATCAGAATATAGACTTCGGGGTGCCCGAAGATCCAAAACAGATGCTGCCACAGAACGGCAGACCCGCCGGCCTGCGTATCGAAAAAATTCGCGCCCAGATGCCTGTCCAGCTCCAGCATGATTTGCGCGGCGGAAAGCGGCGGCAGAGCGACAAGGACTAGCCAGGCGTCTATTAACATCACCCATACAAACATCGGCATCCGGCTGAGCGTCATGCCCGGACAGCGCATGCAGAAGGTCGTAGCGATCACATTGAGGGCGGTCACAATGCTGCCAACCCCGGAAAGCAGAACGCCCAATGCCCAATAGTCGGTTGCAGCTCCGCGCGAAAAGGCTTTTTCCGTAAGCGGTGCATAGGCAAACCAACCCACGTCGGGCGCCGAGCCGTCCCCGGAAAGCCCGCCTCCTCCGATGTAACTGAAGTAAAGCAGACATCCGCCTAACAAAAAAATCCAAAAGCCAAACGCGTTCAGGCGTGGAAAGGCCATATCGCGCGTTCCGATCATGAGCGGAATCAAGTAAACGGAGAAACCAGCCACCATCGGCATGCCGACCAAAAACACCATCGTGGTCCCGTGCATTGTGAACAGGCGGTTAAAAGTATCCGGCCCCACCACATGATTCAGCGGAAAGGCCAGTTGCATGCGAATGACGGAAGCCATGATGCCGGCAATCACCAGGAAAACCAATGCCGAAACAACGTACATCAGCCCCAGACGCTTGTGGTCGACAGTGGCAACCCACTTGTAAAGCGACTCCGAAAACGAAAACTCAGGCGTGAGTGCTTCGGCTTTCGGGTGTTCGAGTGGATAATCGATGCTCGCCATCTTGGTTACTTCAATGACTGCAGATAAGATACAACCTGCTCGAGTTGCTGGTCATTCAATTTCATACTGGGCATGAGACATCCCGGCTTGGCCTTTTGCGGATCATCGACCCAGGCGCGTAGATTCTTGGTGTCGTTGACGAGTACGCCAGCGGCCAGAGTCCGTCGGCTCATCAGGTGCGTGAGATCGGGACCGAACTTCCCCACCGAGGGCGTGCCCCGGATGTCGTGACAATTCACACATGCCAGAGAACCGAAAACATTCCTGGCGTCGCTCACTTGCGGATCATTCTCAGCCGGCCTTTGCTGCTGTTCCGTCCATGTCTTGAAATTCTCCGGCGTGTCGGCGATCACGCGTAAAAGCATCTGCGCGTGCTGCGTACCGCAATATTCGGCGCAGTTGCCCACATAAACGCCCGGCACTCGAGGGTCAATCCACGCGTAGTTCACGCGATTCGGAATCAGATCCGTCTTGCCCGCCAGTTCCGGTATCCAAAAACTGTGGATCACATCGACACTGGTCAGTTCCAAATAAGTGGCTCGCTGGCCATCTGGCGTCGCCGGAACGTGTATTTCGTTTGCCGTGACAATTCCATAGTCCGGATACTGCACTTCCCACCACCATTGATGTCCGATCAGCCTCACCTTGAGAGCCTTTGGCGGTGGACTTGCATTTTCAACGCCCGCAATCACACGGGCTGAAACGCCGATCAGAACGAAAACGATCAGTATGGGAATAATTGTCCAGGCCGCTTCAATCTGGTTGCTGCCATACACCTGAGGCGGCTCTTGCGCGCTGTCGTCACTTGGCCGCCGGCGAAAGCGCCACACTGTATACACGATCAGCCCGGCGACCACCACAAAAATGACCGCCGTGACGCCGATTGTGAAAAGCGCCGCTTCGCGCTCCGCATAGCCGGGCGTACCCATCGGCTTGAAGATGTCGGTAATGCGCCGCTCTGCGACACCCGGAACTTGTACTTGAAGATACGCGTTCAGCGCGTGCGCGAACAAGTTCGTCTTACCCCCTCTCGACGCCGAAACAAATGAGGCAACTTTCCACTTTACGACGCAACTGCGGGCAACACAGCAGCAATTTTACTGGCCCGCGGATTGCAAGCTGCCCGCTGTGTTTAGATACCTATTATGCCTTTAGCAGTCGAGCAGCGGGAGATTGAAAACATCGTCGTTCTCGATCTGGCGGGCCGCCTGGTGGCTGGTCCGGATGCTGCCGATATGCGTCGTGTTTTCGACCACCTGCAAGCGCAGGGCAGGAACAGAATTGTCCTGAACCTGAAACATGTTGAGTACATCGATAGCACCGGCCTGGGAACATTGGTGATCGGGCACTCGGCTGCAGCCGATTCAGGCGGCGCCATGAAGCTTCTGCATCTTTCCAAACGCAGCGCGCAGCTCCTGATATTGACGAAGCTATCGACCGTGTTTGAAATTTATGACGACGAGCAGTCGGCGATCAACAGCTTTTTCCCCGAGCGCGAGATCAAGCGCTTCGACATTCTCGAATTTGTGAAGAGCCACGAGGGACAGAAGCAAAAAATCGGTTCCGAGCCAGCCTCGGAGACAAAGCCAGGCGAGAGCTAGCGAAACACAACCAGCGTCTACGGCAACCGAATTGCTCTAGAACTGGCATGATGACAGGCAGAGCAGAAGAGCTGATCGCAATTGAACACGAAACGCCTCTCTGCCGCGACGAAGCGAACGATGCAGCCGAAATACCTTGCCACGTGTTATGCGGGCATGTCGGCTTTGCACCGGTAGAAGCAACATCTTCCGCAGTGTCGCTTCGGCGGGATACTCGACCGCACGCACTTCAAGCACGCGCGCTGGAGCCGATCACTCGCTTCTTTTGGGAAAAACAAAACCTGCTCGGACCTCAGCAGCGGATGCTCCTACAAACTTTGTTCTGCACCGCCGCTGTTGCCTACTGTTATCTGTTTCGTTTTGCTACTGCCTGGCTTTGATTCGGCCGGAACGATCGCTGGGCGCTCGAAGCAGGAAGCGCCGCCTGGAAAGCCAGCGCCTCAGTGCAGATCAAGCGACATGTTCACGATTTCGAACTGAAAGCGCTCCGGCGGAAGGCTGGAGATCGGGCTGGGCGTCATGTCCTGCCAGGTGCGGAAAGCCGTGTGCGCGACGGAATTATTTAGATAAAACAGAAACTGGTCGGTACAGCAGCGAATCGGCGGCATCTGGCGGAATGCCAGCCGCAATCCCACGGCTTTTTCGAGTTCGACGCCTTCCGTCGGAACGGCCTTGTCCTCGAGCAGCGTAACGAAACTGCTGCGGCCCGCATGCGGCCAGATATCGCTCTTAAGCAAGTTGCGCAGCTCAACGCGCGTGCCAAACGTAATTTCGCACTGCCGTATCCATTCGATAACCGCGTCGCCCCAGTGCCAGTGGCTCAACAGCCCGAGATATTGATCGACCAGGTTCAACGCCAAATCCATTTTGCGCCGTTCAATCGACTCTTCGTCCACCAGCTTGTCGGCCGCAACGGGCGGGACCATGTCTTCCTGCTCGATGATTTCGCTTGCGATGCACATCATTTTGTCGAGCCGCTTTACCTCCGGAACGGTTTTCACCAGGAGCGGCGGGAGATCGTGCGTTCGCCCTCCCGGTACCTCAACAAACCTTCTATCGCCAATGATGTCCATACCAACCTCGGATCCAGTCGTATCGATTGCTCTTCGACAACCCGGTCGAGTACCTCTAACCAGCCCGGCACTGCATTGCGCGATGGCTTGGCAAGGCCGCGCTATTGACTCTCAATTGTAAAGACGTTATTCGCTAACTTCAAGTTGCTCAAGCACGTCTTCTAGTACTAAGTACGAAATTCAGTGAAAATGTTTTAAATTATCTTCACCTTTTAGCAGCGGACCCATACAACTGCTAGCGGTCGCCTCAATGGCCCTCAAGTTATCCTGAAGACACATATGCAAGTGTTGGGCCGAATTGTGGCCCTGTCGTTCGTATCGGCAATATTTCCGGCTTTTGCAGCTACGCTGCCTGCCTGTTCCAACAATGCAAAAACATTCCTGCCTTGCGAGTTGACGTTCTCTTGGCAACCAGCCGAGCTTCCCCCGAACGCATCACCCTACAAGGACGAATTGTTGAACGTCGAGTTCCGTTCGCCCAATCATGTGACTTATCTCATGCATGCCTTCTGGCCCGGCGGGCAATCGCTCAAGGTGCGATTCAGCCCCACCGAAGCCGGCCAGTGGACCTACCGGATCACCAGCGCTCTGAAGCGATTCGATAATCAGGAGGCCACGTTCAACGTTTCAGATAGCGGCCTGCCGGGCTTTGTGGGGGTGGCGAACTTGCGCCACTGGTGGACAACAAACAAGCAGCCGCATCTTTGGCTTGCGGCCGCTGCGCCGCTATTGCAGTTGGATCAATCAGGCTTCGAGAACTGGCTCGATGCGCGCAAACACGACGGTTTCACGCACATCCGCGCGACACTCCTGACGCTCGGCGCAAGCTCCAAACCACTCACCTCCGGCGCGCTGCCGGACATGGCCTATTTCGACGCGCTCGATGACCGCCTCCTGGCAGCCGATGTGCGCGGATTTGCCCTCGATCTGTTGCTTGCCGGCGATGGATTCATTCACTCCGGCGCATTCGGATCCTGGGAGCAACGCGATGCGCTCGTTCGTTATTTGGTGGCGCGCTACGGCGGTCTGAACGTCACATGGCAAGGCATCGAGCACTACGAGGACATTCCCGGCGGCCGCGCGCTCCTCAAAGATCTGAATGCGTCATTGCAGAAATACGACTCGTTCCGGCATCCGCGCTCCACCGACGCACGGACATCTTCATCGCCATTGGTTTCCGATGGCTGGATGAATTACATGATCGAGGCGGTAGAAAATCCGCAATTCGGCGCGGTCGAGCATCAGTTCACCGAGCAGCCGGAAATACATATCATCAACGCGACGGATCCGGAATCCTTCCGCCATCAGCTCTGGAGTAGTACTACAAACGGCGAGTACCCCAGCGTCTCCTATGAGTCACTACGAAACGAAGCCAATGTGCGTGCGGTGCAGACCTGGGTGAAAGTTGTGTCCGACACGCGACATTGGGAATTTGAACCCTACTTTGATGTCGATGGAGCACGCGCCGTCGGATTGGCGGAGATCGGCTACATCGCGTATGCCCAGAATCCAGGCATTGTGGAAATCAACTTCGACAGGCATAAGTACACGCCCATCTGGATCAATCCGGCAACCGGCGAAGAAATTGTTGAGAAGAACTGGCGCGGAGAGGTCTTCAGCCGGCCGACGCCGGACAACTCGCATGATTGGATCTTGGATATTGAGCGCGAAGGGCACAAAGAATCCATGCTGCGTTCCGTCCGCTTCGAATCCATCGACCCGCCGGTGCAGGAAGTGGAGACCGACACGGCCAAGATTCCCTTTGATGTTGTGGAACCGGCCGGAGATCAAATCAACACGCAGCAGCCGGTTCCGTTCCGAATCAAACTCACGCGCTCCAATCGCGCCAGCCGCACCATGCAATACATTTGGTGGGGCGAAGTAGTCGCCAACGGCGCGGGCGCACGCCTGCTGGGAGTAGGGCCAAATGGCACTTTTGCGATTCCCGGCGATTTGATCAAAGAGCCCGGCCAGACGCTCAGTTTGCGTGTCCAGGCGATCAACGCGAACGGCAAAGCGTATGAGATCGATAAGGTGTATCAGCTCACCCCGTGACCATCCTTGCTCTCGATACGACTTCCCGGACAGGCGGCGTTGCGATTCGAAGCCATGGCAAAACAGTCGCTGCGATTTCACTCGAGGCTCCGGACGGCTTCGCGCATGTGCTTTTTCCCGCAATCGAACGAGCCTTAGGCGAAGCGCATTTGCGTTTGGAAGAGGTCGACTGCTTTGCGGCCGCGAGTGGCCCCGGATCATTCACGGGAGTGCGCGTCGGATTGTCGGCAGTGAAGGGACTGGCCGCGGCAACGGGAAAGCCGGCGGTGGCTGTTTCGAACCTGAAGGCCCTCGCAACATTCGGTGCCCGCGCATGGCGCGCCACTATTCTGGATGCACGCAGAAACCAAGCGTATGTAGCGGTTTACGATGCCGGTCTGAACGCCGTGGTTCCGGAATCTGTTGGGAACCTTTCGGAGTGGCTGCAGAGCCTGCCGGAAGGCGAATACGAGTTCATAGGGCTCGATCGTGGCGCGTTTCAACCGCCTCGCGATCTGGCCGCCGCCGTAGCCCAAGTGGCCGAAAATTCGGAGTGGAGCGACCCTGCGGTGCTCGATGCCAACTACGTGCGGCGATCGGATGCCGAGCTGTTCTGGAAAGAGGATCGCTAATGCAGCAGGAAGAGCATTCTGGCTTTATTGAGCGCGAACCAGCTTAAGAAGCCGTTCCCGATGACCATCGCGATGAAATAGTAGCCGATTGCTTCGCGAGCTTGCGCCGGGAAGTCGCGCTTCCACAGGCGGTAGGCAACGCCGATCGCCACCAGAATAAACAGCATTTCCTTCAGCGTGAAAAACAGTACCACGCTCACCAGCAGCACGGCCCAGCGCGCCTGTGCTCCAAGCGCGGACATGGCCGGAGCGCCATCGAAAATAAATACCGGAATGAGATTCAACAGGTTGATCCAACCGGCAAAGTGCGCCAACGCCAGCCATACTCCCTGGCCCGTGGCCAGAAAAATGCCGTAAGAGATAAGCCCGGAAAGCAATCCGAACAGCGGGCCGGCAAGAGCGATCTGGGCGCGAACGGAGGGGTCGACGTTTGCGCCGCGCCATTTCACAAAGGCGCCGAAGCCGGGGAGGAACATCGGTAATTCGGCGGCGAAGCCGAAGCGGCGGACAGCCAGATAATGCCCCATTTCGTGCAGCAGCACGGAACCGGTCAGGCCAATGGCAAACCACCAACCAAACAGGCTCCAATAGACACCCACAAAGGCGAGTATGCTGATGAGGAACTTGCCCTTCGTGAGGATGATGGAGCCGTACTTCACGATGGCGGCCAGAACGACACCAATGGGCCCCAGACGCTTTTTCCAGTTGGTCTCCGGCTTGGGGGCTAGCTGGGCGTCGATGCTGGCGATTTCGCGCTGAACGGCGGCGCGCTCGGGAGCGTCGGACGGAAGAAGGTTCGAAATCGCTATCCAGTGCTCGCGGGCGGCATGAAGTTGGCCGATGGCGCGCAATTGCCGGGCGCGGCTGGCGAGATCGTGGATTTCCTGGGTTACTGCCAAACTCCAGTTTACGGTTAGCTATCGGCGGCGCCCTCGCTCAGGTCGGGCAGATCATTCGTAGTCTGCGAATGGAGGAAAACAGATATCACCGATTCGAGTCCCTCCTGATCCTCTTCATCAAAACGGTTCAGGCTGGGGCTGTCGATGTCGAGCACGCCAAGCACTCTCCCCCAGTTCAGCAGGGGAACAACGATTTCCGAACGCGAGGCGGTGTCGCAGGCGATATGGCCGGGAAAACGGTCGACGTCCGGAACGATCAGCGTTTTCTCCTGCTCGGCGGCAGTGCCACAAGCGCCTTTCCCGAGCGGGATGCGCACGCAGGCAGGCCGCCCTTGGAAGGGACCCAGGACCAGTTCCTCGCCTTGGGCAATGTAAAATCCCACCCAGTTCACATCCGGCAAGGTATGAAACAGCAACGCGGCTGTATTTGCCGCATTAGCCACGAAATTCGCCTCTTCGCCGATCAGCTCCTGTAGCTGCTCGCAAATCCTTTGATAAAAAGCGGTTTTCGGCTGGGCCGGCTCAACGCGCTCTAAAGTTTTCATGCATTTGCTCTCTTCCGTTTGTAAGGACTGGCTATGTAGCTCCTAGCTTCCAGCGCAGCGGCAGAATTCGGAGCCGCTTTCTCTGCTTCGCCATAGGCGTCCACGGCCTCGCGGTGGTTACCTTTCAGGTCATAAACCTGCCCCAGCCTTAGCCACGTCATAACAGTGGTATTCAAATCAAGCTCATCGGCGGATTGCGTAACTTGCTTTAGATCCCCCAGCGCGGCATCCAGATCGCCGTACCAAAACAGCAGGTTTCCCCTCAAATATTCGATCTTCCCCGGCGGCAAATCTTTATACCCCGTCGCGCCTTCATCCCTCCACCGCTGCACCTGCGCAAGAACCTTCAATGCCGCGCTCTTATCTCCCAGATCGCTGTACATCTGTACCATTTCGAATCGCAGCAGGTAATTGGCCGGAAAACGCTTGCACAGGTCTTCCAGTAAGCTAATGGCCTGTCTTGCCCGATGCTCCCGCCGGTAGATCGCGGCCAGCAACACTTCGGCATCGTATTTGTTCACGATGCCGTGACCGGCCACATCTTCAAGTTGCCGGATGCCGCCCTCTTTATCACCATGGAAACCGCCCAGAAAACCGAGCGCGCGCATGTAGAACGGAAGACTGCCCACCACATATTCATTCAGCCCAAGGATCAGCCGCGCATCCACGAAACACGGATCAATCTGCACGATCCGCTCATCGGCTTTCCGCGCGGCGGTCGCTTCGCGCAGCGCGGCGGTCCAGGCTTTCTCGACTAAGAACAGGTAGTTTGCTTCCAGGCCGTGCGCAACGCCGAGTGCGTATAGCGCGCCTACATCTTTCGGGTCGTTTCGCAGCCGCTCCGTGCAGATTTTTTTGGCTTGCGTGATGGCCGCGGCAAAGCGCTGCTTGTCTTGCTCCGAAATTTCCATTTTCGGGCGGCGCAGAAATGGATTCGTGCCGCTCACCAACTCGCTTTCGAGCGCGCCGTCCCGAAACATTTCGCGGTAGAGGATCGCCTGGGCAACGTGGTTGTATCCATCGGGCTCGTCCGGGTGCGCTTTGACCTGCTCTTCGAAAGAGTGCAGCGCCTCGTCGAACTGGTTGTTGTAGAAATAGACAAACCCGGGGTTCTGAAGCGGATCTTGGGATCTAAAATCTGCCGCCTTGCCCAGCCCTGCCAGCAGGCACAAAACGCCCAGCAGTCCAAGCGAATTTCTTAAGGCATTCATGACATTACGACGGAAACCGGTGTACTTGGCTCGCTTTACGGGCGACCGGCGGAAGCGGCCGCCGAACCCCTCTTCGCCGAGGGTCGAAAGTTCTTCGAGACTCGGAGCAAACGCGCGCGGCTCAAAAACACCTTCATCAACTACAGGCGCCCGGCGATTCCAGGGGCACACATCCTGGCAGATGTCGCAGCCGAAGACATGGTTGCCCACGGGCGCTTCTAACTCCGGGGGAATCGACCCCCGCTTCTCGATGGTCAGGTATGAGATGCACGCGCGCGCGTCAATGTTCCAGCCACCCTCGGGCGCCGGGACAATGGCGGCAGTGGGACAGGCGTCAATGCAGCGGGTGCAAGTGCCGCAACGGTCGGGGGACGGCCGATCGGGCGCGAACGGAATGGAAAGCAGAAGCTCCCCAAGAAAGAACCACGAGCCTTGCCGCTCGTGAATCAGGCACGTGTTTTTGCCGATCCACCCCAGGCCGGCGGCGCCTGCATAAGATCGCTCCAGTAAAGGCGCCGTATCAACGCAGATCTTCCACTCGAACGGTTGCTTGTGCACCTGCGCAATCTTGCTGACCAGCTTTTCTAATCCATCGCGCAGCACGTCATGATAATCGTCACCCCACGCATAACGCGAAATCCAACCCCGGCCCGGCTCTTTGAATTGAGTGGAGTACGGGTAGGGCGTGTTATAGAGCTTGCCCACACAAATGATGCTTTGTGCCGAATCCAACAAATTGCGGGGATCGTTACGCATATCGCCGCGCCTGTCGGTAAGGTATTGCATTTCGCCGGCCATACCGGCTGCGCGCCAGCTTTCAAAACGAGCGAAGTCGCCGAGCGGCAGAGCCGCGGCGATGCCGGCCAATTCGAAGCCGCATTCGCCGGCAAGTGCTTTCACCTGTTCGGCCGTAATCACTGGGTTATTTTCCGCACAGAGCGGGAGCTAATCACCCGGTGCGCTCTAATTCTATTTTGACGGCTCCGCTACTCGATTTGCGCAACGTGTCAGTGCAGCGCGGCAATACGCTGGCGCTGAATTCTATAGACCTGAGGATTGAACAAGGCGAGCACCTCGCCATCCTCGGGCCGAACGGCAGCGGCAAATCGACGTTGATCAAGCTAATCACGCGCGAATGCTATCCCGTAGCCGGTGCGAGTTCCAGCTTCCAGCTTTTCGGCCGTTCGCAATGGAATATCTTCGATTTGCGCTCGCATCTGGGGATTGTCAGTAACGATCTGATGGCGCGGTGCACGCGCGAGATTACCGGGTTAGAACTGGTGCTGTCCGGCTTTTTTGGATCCATCGGCATATGGCCGAATCATCGCGTCACGCCTGAAATGGAAATGGCCGCCCAGGCAGCCATGACCCGCCTGGAGGTTGCCCATCTCGCCGGCCGCTGGCTGGATGAACTCTCATCGGGCGAAGCGCGGCGGCTGCTGATTGCGCGGGCCCTGATTCACGCCCCTTCCACTCTGTTACTCGATGAGCCGGGCACGAGCCTCGATCTGGCCGCCCAACGGGAGCTTCGCGAGGCACTACGCGCCTTAGCCCAGAGCGGTTTGACATTGCTGCTCGTGACGCATCATCTCGAAGAGATCATTCCGGAGATTGAGCGAGTAGTGCTGCTCAAACAAGGCGCTGTTTTCGCCGACGGGCCAAAAACCGAAGTCTTGACTCCCCGCTCGCTTTCGGCGCTTTTCGGAGTTCCTCTGGAGGTTGCCTGCAGCGGCGGAATTTACCGCGCGTGGTAATGGCGACGGGGCCCGGCGGTCTACTCGCCCACGATCCCGTGCTCGATTGCGTAACGCGTCAGTTCCGCTGTGCTACGCAGCCCCAGCTCTTCCATAATGCCCGCCTTATGAAAATCGACCGTTTTCACGGAAACGTTCAGAATCCCGGCAATCTCTTTGTTGGATTTACCTTCAGCCAGGAGCTGCAGCACCTGGCGCTGCCGCGGCGTTAATTTTTGGCCGAACAACTCGCTTGGATTCCTGGTGGGATCGTATAACGCATCCGGTATGCCCTTGCGCAAAACCGGGCTGACGTAATACCGGCCCGAAAGCACCTCGCGTAGCGCCGGCCCGACCTCATTGACCGCCGCTTGCTTCAAAATGTAGCCCGAAGCTCCAAACCGCAGCGCCGTCTGCACATATTCACGATCGGCTTTCTGCGTGATGAACAGAATTTTGATACGCGGCTCCCGATTCTTGATCTGCCGCGCTGCTTCCATTCCATTGAGAACGGGCATGGAAACGTCGAGCAGCACTGCATCCGGTTTGAGCAGCTCCGCTTCAGTGATCAGATCGCGGCCGTTGGTGGCCGTCGCGATTACATCGAAATCCTTTTCGAGCAAGCCTTTGAGGCCTTCGAGAATTAGGCCATGGTCGTCGGCCAGTATGATCTTAGGCCTGCCTGCGAGACTCCTCACCGGCGTGGGAGCGGTACTCATGTTAATCCCCCAGTAACTTCGCGTAGGGTTCCAGGGATTCAATGTTATCGCAAACTGCCTTGACTGCGGCAGTGATCGGGACGGCAAGCAACAGGCCGATGCCGCCCCATACTACGCCCCAAAACATCAGGGCAATGGTGACAATCAGCGGGTTCAAACGCACGCGGCGCCCGATAATCTTGGCATACAGGAAGTTCATCGCGATTAGATGGAACGCTGCTGTCACCGCGGCAATACCGAGAATCACCTGCAGCCGGTTCGGAATAGCAATCGCCGCAAGCAGAGGAGGCGCGATCGAGAGCGGCAGGCCCACATAAGGCACCAGACTGAAAAATGCGCTGAGCGGCCCGACCAGCGGCCAGTACGGCACTCCCAACAGAAAAAACGCGACAGCGCTGATGCTGCTCAGAAACACCCAAAGAAGGAAGTTTCCCAGCACGTAAGCGCGCGTGGACTCTCCGATACCAGCCCAGGTGCGGCGCACTTGGTAACGCTCTTCCCCATGAAAAAGCTGCAGCACGCTTCTGTTGAGATGGTCGCGCCAGCTCAGCATGAAATACACCAGAAACGGGACAAACGATGCCATCACCAGGACGTGGAAATAACCGGAGACGTAGTTGTAGATGGCGCTGATGGCTGGCGTCGGATCTTTATGGATGCGTACTTCCTGAATGGGCGGCGGCGCGTTGGAGGTAGCGGGATTTGCCGCTGCGCCCCGCCGCCGTTTTTTGCTCGTATCCTGCGTTCTTTGTCCCTGCTGCGTTTGCTGCCGGAAACTCTGCGGGACCAGCAAGTCAATACCGCGCTGCTCAAATTGATCGATACGCTCGTTGGCCTTTGCCCAAAGCTCGCTGACGCGCGAAGTATAACTTGGGAGATCTTCAGAGAATGTTGAGAACTGTGACCATAACATCGCGCCCAACAAATACAGCCCTACCAGCGCAATCCCCAACACGATGGCGGTCGCGGCCGGGCGCGGGATGCGCAGCTTCATCACCAGAAGCACCGCAGGATCCAGAATGAAGGCGAATACGGCCGAAACGATCAGCGTTACAAAAAAGTCACGACCATAGTAGAGCAACGCGACCAAGGCAGCCAATGCGATCAGCGATGCCGCGACGGGAACTGTCCGATGCGTTGGCTGCGGGGGACTGAATAGTGCCAATGCGGGAGTGCGGCCTCAGTATCTGTACGATATCACGAAATTCGCCACTACCGATGCTTATAATCCAAGTTGACGCCACGGCAAAAAGGAAGAGTTCTCGCCCTGGATGTGGGGCGAAAGCGGATCGGATTGGCCGTGAGCGATGAGCTGGGGATCACGGCCCAGGGGCTCGAGACATTCAGGCGAACGCGGATTCGCGAGGACATCGCGGCCTTGAAGGAAATCGCGCAAACCTGGGACGCGCGCCTGCTGCTGATCGGCCGCCCCTTGCACATGAGCGGCGCCGAAAGCCTCCAGAGCGAATACACCCGAGCGTTTGCCGAACGCTTACAGGAACAGCTCGCCCTGCCGGTCGTGTGGTGGGATGAACGGCTCACCTCGGCTGAGGCAGAGCGCGTCCTGCGCGAAGGTGGCGCGTCACTGGGCGCAAAGAAAAGATCAGTCGACCGGCTCGCGGCCGTGCTGCTGCTCGAAAGTTACCTGGAAAGCCAGCGCCTGGCCGCGGCGCGCGAGGGCGAACTTGGCTAAACACCGCACCCCGCTGCAGCGTTTCTTGATGTTTGCCGCGGCGCTCGCGATCGTCGCCCTCATCGCGGTGGCATTTTTCGCGGGCTACTGGTATTTCGGTCCTTATCGTGGCTTCGGAACGGAGACATTCGTCGAAATCGAGCACGGAATGTCTTCGCGCCAGATTGCAAGCGCCCTCGAGCGCCACGGTGTCGTGCGCTCGCGCTGGGCATTCCTGTTTCTTCGCATGCTAAATTCGCGCGCGCCACTGCAGGCAGGCGAGTACCGCTTTGGCTCCGCGCAAACCCCCTGGCAAGTCTTCCAAGAGATCCGCAAAGGCGAAATTTTCTACGAAGAGCTGACAATTCCGGAAGGCAGCAACATTTTCGATATAGCGTCAATCCTCGAGCAGGGCGATACCGTAAAATCCGCCGATTTTCTCAAAGCAGCCGCCGACCCCTCATTGATTCGAGAACTCGACCCGCTGGCGCCGAATCTGGAGGGCTACCTGTTTCCTTCCACATATCGCGTCACGCATCACACCACCGCACAGCAACTCTGCCAGGCGATGGTGAGCGAGTTTCGCAAACAATGGCAGGCGCTGGGCGGCGAAGCTCATAAATCGGATATTCACCGCATCGTGATTGTTGCATCACTAGTCGAAAAGGAGACTGCGATTCCGCAGGAGCGTCCTTTGGTCGCCGCGGTTTTCTATAACCGGCTCTCGGCCAACATGCCGCTGCAGTGCGATCCCACAACCGTCTATGCAGCGCTGCTCGAAAATCACTATCGCGGCGCCATTTACAAATCGGATCTGGCCAGCACGAATCCCTACAACACATACACACATGCCGGACTCCCGCCTGGGCCCATCGCCAACCCGGGCCTCTCCTCATTGAAGGCCGCGCTTCAGCCGGCAAATGTCAGTTACTTGTATTTCGTCGCCAAGCCGGACGGCTCCGGCGCGCACCAGTTCTCAACCACGATCGAAGAACACGAGAAAGCCGTCATGGAATACAGGAAAGGCGAGCGGCACTAAACCTTAAACGCGATCAGCGATTTTGGCAGGCCCAAAAACCGTTCGCGCCCTATCTGCGCCGACGGAAAGAGCGCCTGCAGTTCTTTCGCATCCAACAGCCGGAGTTCGTGCAGGAAATGTTTTAAATAATCGCGCCGTATGTCTTGCGTGTGCGGAACCAGCATCTCCCAGCCGGTAAAGCGCGTCACAATGGCGCGCTGCCACTTCGGCGGCAGGTAATGGACAAACGGCAACATCACGTGCATTTCGAAGGGAAAGCGCCGGTCCGGAGTTTGCACCCAATACCTCTTACCGACCCGTGCTATCTCAGAGGCAAATTGCTGCTGATCTGAAAACGTGCCGACATGCTCGATGGTGGAGTTGCTGAAGACGATATCGAACGCGTTATCTTCGAACGGCAGCATCCGGCCATCTCCCGCAACCAGCGCGGCGCCTCTCTGATTTCTGTCGACGGCCGGTAGCAAATTGAGGAACGTCAACTTGGGACGGACTTTTGCAAATTGCCAGATCAATTCAGAGCCGCCTACATCCAGCACCGTGGTTCGCGCGGTAATGGCGAATGTGCGCTCAAACCGCGCCATCCGCGCTGAACGGAAGTGACGGAACAGTTTTTGCAGGCTGGCGGATTGTGTCACGAGCGCGAAGTTATATCTTCGCGTGCTCAGAGGATTCGCGAATGCGCTCCGGCAATTTAGCCAGTTTGTCGCGGTCACTCGGGTCGTAAATAGCCCCTGACGGAACCTGATCCAGAAGCGCCTGGGATTGCGTAAAAGCAACCAGCGCAGCCTGCCAATCCTGCTTGTCGTTACGCTGCTCGGAGGCCCGTTTGCAAAGCACTTCTCCCAATTCGTAATAGTCGAGCGAAGCGTTGACAGTCTCGTCGAGATTGCGCGGGTCGCGCTGGTGCAGCGCGCGCCCGGTCGCGGCCGCTTCCTGCAGGAATGGAATCGCCTCGGGAATGTTTCCCGCCTGGAATTTTGCCATACCGGCAATTCGGAGCGCAGATTCAAGCTCCGAGCGGGCATGAAAATCGTTGGGATCTTCTTCCGCAACCTGGCGGCGCAGTTGGATGGCGCGCGCCAGCGCCGCATCCGCATCGTGATTTTGCTGCACTGCGTGCAGACACCAGCCGAGTTCCACAAGATCGAAAGACAGATCCATCCGTGCGGTGGGATTCTGCGGCTCCTGCCGCACGCGCTGCTCATCCAACGCGACCGCTTTGCGGTCGTATTCTAGCGAGCGCTGGTAATCTCCCAAAGAGTAGTACACGCTGGCGATGTGCTTTTCCGCCAGTCCCACGTTGCGGTCATCTTCCGCAGAGTTCCGGTCCTGCGCCGCAAGGCGCTGGTAATCGGTCAAAGCCTGCTGCCACAGCGGAAGAGCATCGCTGTACTTCGCCTCATCTGTTTTCGCGAGGGCCAGATAGAAGTGCGCAAGAGCGAGATCTTTCAATCTGTCCGGTCCCGTATCGGAGCGGGCTACGTCTTCAAACAGCGCCACCGATTCCCGCCGCAATTCCTCTCCGCTGCCGTGCCCGGTGCGCGGCGCAAGTGAGGCGATGTCGGCATCCACCCTGGCCAGAAACAGCTCCACTTGCCTGTTTTCCGGCCGGCGCTGCCGCAGCCCGACTAACAACTGCCGCGCTTTCGTGTAGCTGGCATAAGCGCCGGCTTCGTCGCCTACATTTGATTGCTGTAGATCGCCCTGCGCGGCCGCAATCTTCATGTATGCCTGCGCCAACTCAAAGGTCAGTCCGGCATCTTTGTTGTGGCTGGCCGAAAGTCCGTTCAGATACTGCAGCCCGCGCGAGATCAGAAGCTCCCGGGCATGACTGGAGCCGGGCAGATCCAGAATCGCGTCATCCAGCTCGAAAACGACTGAATGCGCAAGCTGCCGTAACTGCTGGAAACGCATCTCCGCCTGGCTTTTTTCCCGCCAGATCACCATTCCCGAGACAGCAATCGCCGCCAGCGCGAACATCGCCACCATTACCGCCCAGCGGTTGCGCTTGCAGAATTTTCCAAAGCGGTAAACAAAGGTATCCGGGGCCGCTTGCACCGGGAACCCATCGAGGAAAGCCTCGATGTCCCGGCAAAGCGCGTCTACGGTCGCGTAGCGGCGCTCCGGCTCCTTGCGCAGCGCCATCATCACGATGTTTTCAAGATCCGGGGGAATGTCGCGATTATGGCGCCGCAGCGGGATAGGGCTCTCTTCGAGGAAAGCGCGCATGGCGGCTGCCGAATTTTGCCGCCCGCCGTATGGATAGTGGCCGCTCAGAAATTCGTACAGCAAAACACCCAGCGAGTACACGTCGGTGGCAACGGTCAGGGTTTCCCCCCGGATCTGCTCTGGGCTCGCATACGTGGGGGTGAACGGCATGCGCGTGGTGGCTTCCGTCTGAAGACTGCCGCCGGCAAGAATGCGCGCTACGCCGAAATCGAGCAGCTTCGGGGTTCCATCCTGCGTCACCAGCACGTTTTTCGGCTTCAGGTCACCATGGATGATCAGATTGCGGTGCGCATAGCTCACCGCCGAACAGATGCAAAGAAACAGGCGAAGCTTTTCGCGCAAACTGAGCTGATGCCGCTGGCGGTAGCGGTCCAGCGGCTCGCCATCGACGAACTCCATGGCGTAGTAGGCCAGACCGGTGTCGGTCGTCCCGCCATCCAGAAGGCGGGCGATGTTGGGATGATCCAGACGCGCGAGGATTTGCCGCTCCCGCCAAAACAGCCGCGCGAACTTCCCGCCACGCCGCGCCGGGCTCTTGATCAGCTTCAGAGCCACCACTCGCTCATATTCACCGTCGTCGCGCTTGGCCAGACACACAATGCCCATGCCGCCCCGACCGATCTCGCGTTCAATGCGATATGGCCCGATATGCGATGGCAGCGTTTGGGGAACTGTGTCTTCGCTTAATACCTCTTCCAGACTTTCATCCCCGAGCAGATTCTCCGCCTGATCCGTGTACGTGAGATACTCGCTCACTTCTTCGAGCAGGCTGGAATCCCCCGCGCAAAGCTGCTCGACTACTTCGCGGCGCCGGTCGACTGGCGTTTCGAGCGCTTGGTCCAGAATTTGCTTGACCTGCTGCCACCGCGCCGCATCCGATCGCTTGCGCGGCGGTTCCTCCGGACGCGCCCCCGCGCCGCCAACGCGAACTAAATAGGGAGTTCTCTCGTTGATCACGGCGCCAACTCCCGGGCGAGCCACAGGCGCGCCGTTCGCCATTCGCGCTTCACAGTATCCGGCGAGATTTCGAGAATCTTCGCCGTTTCTTCCACGGTGAGGCCGCTGAAGAAACGCAACTCGACAATCTGCGCCTGCCTGGGATCGATTTCCTCCAGCCGGTTAAGCGCATTATCCAGATCCTGCATCTCTAGCGCGCGGGCATCCGCGAAATCCGGCATGGTCGTGGTGACCAGCAACGCCGCTCCCCGCTTCTGGGCTTTTCGCGCGACCGCGTAATTCACCAGAATGCGCCGCATCATGCGCGCCGCGATGCCCAGCACCTGTTCACGCGAAGTCCAGTCAATTTTCTGCTGCTCGATCAAGCGCAGATAGGCTTCGTGCACCAACGCTGTGGGCTGCAGGGTGTGATCGGGGCGCTCAGCCGAGAGATAATCCCGAGCCAGCTTGCGCAACTCCTGGTAGAGAGCGGGGACCGCGGCATCCACCGCCGCCTTGCCGCCACCACCCCCGCGCAAAACGGGCCCGCCGTCCGGGGTGCCCGCGCTTCCCCTCTTCTTGCGCAGCTCGAAGGCGGCAGCGTCCTCCACGCTCTTATGGACCCCGATACCGCGGAAACTGTGACCAAACACCCGTTGCGGTACCAGCTTTAGTAGTTTTACCTGCCCCACTTTGCCGCTAATTCTTGCGTTACAAAATAGAGGCGATCGTAGGGCCGGAGTTCCCGCTTACGTTTGTTCGTGGAGCCGGCCCTTTCGGTGATGTTGACGACCGGTGGCACTCGGAGGCCGCCGGTCCCTTTTTTGAGTCCCGCCTACCTGCTCACCGCGGATTCCGGCTGCACATTCGAAATGCTCACAATTCCCGCTGCAGGTGCCTGCGGTTTGGTTATCGATTCCACGGCATCATCCGGCACGGGAGTGAGCGCCTCGTCCATATAGTGGCGTGCATTCGGGTCTCTCTTGAGACGGGCCCGAAGCAGCGCGTATTTCACAATCAGCCGCGCCAGCGTGAAGTGTTTGGAAAGCAGGTTGCCAAGATAGCGCGGATAAAACACCAGCGGGTTCTCTACCGGCAATCCCGGCCGCCGGTCTTTGCGATACTTGCGCCGCAAATAACCGCCCTGCAGCGGGTCCACATTCTCCAGCCGGATGCAGGTGTAGAACCAAAGCAACAGAAATAACATGTTCGCCGGATTGCTGCCCGTCGCGTGCGCCCGGCGCATCACCGTTTCCATGTGTTCGAGCGAGTAATACGAACTCCAGGCATCCTTGTAAAGCTTTTCCCATTCCGCTATCGACATGCTGCTGTGAGTTGTCGTAACGTGCTCGAGATCGTACTTGTTGAGATCGGGATCAAGAAACGCCCCGGCTTTGTATAGCTTTAAATGATCTTCCGAGCCGGGCAGCGGGGTCAGGCAATGCGGCTCCAAAAAGTCGATTGGCAGCTCGCGCTGGATGGTCTGGATGTCACGCAGAACCGAATCCCGTGTATCGCCCGGAAACCCGACGATATAGCCCGCAAAAACGGTTGCGCCGGCGCGTTTCCATTCAAGCAGCATCTTACGGTACTCGGCCACCTTGTTTTGCTTTTTGCGCGCTCCCAGCAGGCTGTCGGGATGGATGCTTTCGAGCCCGATAAAGACACGCGCGACCCCGGCCCGCCCTGCCTTTTCAATAAATCGGGGCAGGCGGTGGCACATAGTGTCTACCTGAATCACAAATTTGATGTTCAGCTTTTCCTGCTCCCGCATCATGATCAGGCGGTCGAAAATGCTCTCCCAATCGCGGTTGCGGGCAAAATTGTCATCCGTGATAAAGAAGCGGTTAATTCCCTGCTTGAGATTTTCACGAACAATCTGCTCCACATCGTCGGCCGACCGGCGCCGCGACTTACGGCCCTGCACGTTGATGATCGTGCAAAAGGAGCACTGAAAGGGGCAGCCGCGTCCGGCATCGAAGCTGGTGAGTTTCCCCGCCGTTCGTTTAACTCGCGTTGAAGGCAGAATCGGCAGCGGAACACCGCTCAGCGAGGGCAGATCCGCCATGTAGTTATAAAGCGGCTTCAAGGTGCCGCGCCAGGCATCTTGCAGCACTTCCTCAAAGCGCCCCTCGGCCTCACCGGCAAATAAGGAGATGCCCAGATCCATGGCCTCCCGGAGTTCTGGCGTGATATCCGGCAGCATGGCGAGCACGCCCGAGACATGAAAGCCGCCGATGCACACCGGAATACCGGCGGCACGGAATGGCCGGGCAATATCCATCGCCCGCGGGAATTGATTCGATTGCACCCCCACCATCGCAATCAAGGCACGGTTGCCCTTAAGTTGGCGTATGAGCCGGTCGACGTGAACCCGCGTGTTCGTCTCATCGATGGCCGAGATGACGATGTCGACGTCCGATCCTAAAATGCGCCGGGCCTGGCAATCGAGCGCCAGGCCGTTCAGAACCGCCAGCGTATTCGAAGGAATCGCGGACCGGAACCACTGAATGACATAGCCGTCGTCATCGTAATGGGACGGTTTGATGAGGACCAGATGGAATTGCTTGGGCGCTGCGGAAGCGGCCATCTCACTCCTAGCGGAGACAGGTTAAAGGTTCAGAATATCATTGTTAGCCATCAGCAGCCAGCGCTAAGCTGACGGCTGACAGCTAATCGCTCTCTTTATAATGAAATGAGTTATCCATGGAGGATCTAAAGAAGAAACTGCAGGAGGAGATCACGGCGCTCGAATACGAGCTTCGCAATGAGCTTCCGAAAGAGATCCTGAAGGCCCGCGCGCATGGCGATCTCAGTGAAAACGCCGAATATCACGCGGCTAAAGAGCGGCAGGCCTGGGTGAATGCGCGCCTGGGTCAACTGCAGGCCCGTTTGCGGGAAGTCAGTATGGTGGACATGTCCCGCATCCCACGCGACCGCGTCGGCCTGGGATCGCACGTGGTGGTGCTCGACCTTACTAAAGACGAGCAATACACGTACAATCTCGTCACCAGCGAGGAAGCCGACGTAGCCAGCGGGAAGATATCCACCAGCTCGCCGATCGGACGCGGCCTGCTAGGCAAAAAAGTCGGCGATACTGTGAAAATACAGATTCCCGACGGCACGCGCGAAATGGAAATATTAAGTCTGACGACGATTCACGACGCGGCATCGTAAAGGAAGTACGGATGACTTACACGCGCGCAATCGGCTTAGGCGCCAATAAGATTATCAGGTTGATTGTGCGCGCGCTGGCGCTCTCCCGTATCAACCCCAACGTATTGACTTTCCTGGGGTTGGTCATCAACATGGTGGCAGCCACATTCCTGGCTTTCGGCCATTTCCGCACGGCCGGATTCGTGATCATTTTTGCCGGCGTGTTTGACATGGTAGACGGGCGCGTGGCGCGCGCGACGAACCAGGTCACGCGTTTCGGCGGGTTCTTTGATTCCGTGCTGGACCGCTACTCGGATATCGCGCTTCTGGTCGGTCTGCTCGTTTACTACGGCACGATCAACCGCCCGTCCTATGTGGTCCTGACCGCCATCGTGATGGCGGCCTCTGTGATGATCAGCTACACGCGCTCGAGGGCCGAAAACATTATCCCCACCTGTAAGGTCGGTTTTCTCGAGCGGCCGGAGCGAGTCGTTCTATTCATCATCGGGGCGCTCTTCGACCGCATGGCGCCCGTCCTGTGGGTCATCGCCGTGCTTGGCAACGTGACCGTGATTCACCGGATGATCTTTACCTATCGCGAAACCAAGCAGCTTGAAGAAGCGCAGTTGCGCCCGCGTTCCGTAGCAGCGGCATCGAAGCCGTAGTCGGCGCCCAGGCGGCTCACGCCACCGAACGTTTGCGGCCCGCGTGCTTGCCAACCGGCGGGTCCTCCGTGAGCCCGGAGAGCACAACTGGCGCACGGTCGGGAAATTCCGCCACCAGTGACAGATTCCCGCCCATCGCCTGCACGGTCTTCTGCAGTGTGGAGAGCAGCAAATCGCTGCGCTTTTCGAGGCGGGAAACACCGTCCTGTGTGATCCCGAGTTTCCGGGCCATGCGCACCTGCGTCAGCTTGCGTGCTTTGCGGAGTTCGCGCAGGGTCATCTCTTCCGCGATCAGCTCTTTCGCCCGAGCTTCGATCTTCCGGCGCCGGCCTGCACTCAGCCTTCTGATCTTGTCATTCACATTCACGGACATGGCTATTTCTTTACCTTCTTGACCCGGGCGAGATGCGCGTCGAACCGGTCATCGGCCTTGCGGATAAGTTCCCGGTAGAAACGCTTTTCACTTCCACCGGATTTGTCGCCGGCCACCAGCAGCATCGCCCTCCGCCGCGTATCGAAAGCGAAAGCCAGCCGCCATTCCCCGCCGGCTGCGCTGAACCGCAGCTCCTTCATGTTGGCGTGGCGCGATCCCTTCAAGGTATCGACACGCGGCCGGCCCAAGTGCGGCCCGAACCGCTGAAGCAATCGCGACAAAGCCAGGATCTCCGACTGGACCTCCTCCTGAAAAGCATCGAACTCGATCTCGAACTCATCGCCGACCTCGACCGGCCAACTCACCTCTTCATTATGTACTCTGGCTCATATGCTTTCAAGCACATAATGCGGCGCCCTCGCTCGACTCTCAACCCTCCAGTGCTCGCCCCGCGGCGCCTCCGCCGCACCCCAGCCCGAATCTCCTCAGAAGAAAATCCGTATCCCGAACTGCAGGTACCGCTGCTGATTTAGCTGCACATTCGGAGTGCAACCCCAACCGCACGTCAACTGGCCGCCGACGTTGATATTCTGCCGGATTTCGTAGTACTTGAACCCGTTGCCGGTGCTATCGAGAATGTTGAACGCATTCGCCTGCGTAGAGGCGAAGTGCGCTGGCAGAGGCGTGGTGTAGAAATTCGCAGGCAATGTGCCGCGCGCGTTCTGCTGGCTCAGAATCATATTCTGGAAGGCCGTCAGTTGAGCCAGACCCGCGGGGGTGCTCGATGGAGCCGCCAGCGTCGGGTTCGCCGCTTGCCAGGAGTCATAGGCGCTCTTCAGCGTTGCAGCCGTCCAGGACAGGCTTGGATAAGTCTGGAAAATGTCAGTTCCTCCCCCAACGTTTGGCGGGTTGCGGAACACCGGGTGGTTCAGCACGTTCAAAGCATCCACACGAAGCTGAATGCGCCGTTTTTCACCGATATTCCAGTTTTTCTGAACCGACAAGTCCAGCGTCTGAATCATAGGACCCGTTGCCATCGAGAGCGTGCGCGGAGCATTGCCTAGCTGGCCGGCCGGCGGCAGCTCAAACGCCGAGTAATTAATGTAAGGCGGGCAATTGTTCCCAATGGGACAGCTCCTTGTCCAGTCGGGGTTAACAACCGGGACGCCGGGAACGATGTCCGGCCGGATCTCATGAGTATGCGTCGCATCGATGAATGGATCCGTTGCAATCGTTGGAGTAAAGGGATATCCGGAGTAGAACCGTTCCACGCCCGAAACGTTCCAGTTGCCGAACAACAATCGCAGAGGCAGCCAGGCATGCTCTCCCCACGGCTGCCCTTTCCCATAAGGAAGATCGTAAACCGCCACTAAGTTCCAGTCGTATGGAATGTTGTAAGTGGATACCGCTTTGTCTCCCGCCGCCGTTCCACCAAAGCTGTATTGGCCGCCTCCCACGCTGCCGGTCGAGAGCGCAAATTTATCCGGGCTCGCATCTGACGCGTCGTCTAGCGACTTCGACCAGCGGAAATTTGTGAACATCGTCAGGTGCCCGGCCTGATGGCGATAACTTACAATTCCGGCATTAAACGTGCTATTGCCGGAAGCATCGTAATAAGTGGTCACGCTGCCATAACCCATATACGGCGAAGCCAGGCTGTATTCCACTAAGCTCAGGGTCGCGCCCGTTGGACTCTTACGGCCCAAAGGATCGGTGACGCTGCTGGTCGCCTTGATGTTTAAATTCACCAGTGCTGCCAGATAGGCGCGCGATGGATCGTTCGTTACTACGGCTGGCATAAACAGGTGCGTACCCTTGGCGCCAGCATACGCAAATTCCAGCAGGCCGTGCGCGCCGATCTGCCGCTCAATAGACAGCGTCCAGTTCTGCACATATGGAACCGCCGTCTCCCCCGTCTCTACAAAGCCGGGAATGTTAATCGCGTTCGTATAGATAACGCCGCTTGGGTTATTCGTGAGCCCCAGAACGTTGTCAAGTGGCGCAAACGGATTGGCGGGGGGATTCTCGCCCAGCCGCATAACATACGCCGTGTTCTGCTGGCCCGCATTTTCTCCAATGTTGTAAGTACCGCCGAGATTCGGTACCGGATTGCGATTCTGCCCACTTAGCGGAGCATGCGAGATGCCGTAGCCGCCGCGAAGCACCCAGCTATGCAGCCCGGGCAAACTCGGCGTGTAAGCAAACCCGAAGCGTGGCTCGAAATCGAGCCAGTGAATCGGCGTGATATAGCGTGACCGCCCGCCATATCCCGAATAGGCAAACGGCAGAATGGTCGCCTGCGTAATCGTCCCAAGACCCAGCGCCGCAGAACTGGCCGCGCAATCCGGCAGCGGGCAAGGAGTAGGTAAATTCACCGTTTGGGCCAGCGAGGGATCAAAGAAACCCTGCAGATTGTGCAATTCCGTGCGCGGCAACTGCAAGGAATAGCGCAGGCCCAGATTCAAAGTCAGATTCGGCTTCACTTTCCAATCGTTCTGAACATAGAAACCGCCCGCCGCCCACCGGTAGTAATAAGGAATCAGCGTCGTCGCAAATGTGACTTGCTGGGGTACGCCAAGCAGAAAACTGGCTATCGCGTTTCCGCCCAGCGACGCCTGCCCCGACGTAGCGCCGTTTGAATCGGTTTGAATATAGCGGAATTGATAGTTACCTCCCGCAGCACCATACAGAGATTCCGTATTTAGGAGCAAACGGCTTAAGTCAACGCCGAACTTCCACGTCATCGCGCCGCGCGTTATGTACACGTTATCCGCGATTTCGTACTGCTGCTCCAGGTTATAGCCGAGCGTTGAAATCTGCGATCCGATATTCGCCACGCTGGCAGCGTTGTCATAAACGTTGATGAGCGGCAGACCACCATGCGTCGCCGAAGGAAGCCCCAACTGCGTGCTCAAATTTTGTCCGGAAGTCACGTCGTATTGCGGGCTCAGTTGCCCGCTGAATGTAGCGCGCGTATACGCAAGACGCAACTCGTTCACTACCGTTGGCGAGATGATCTGGGTATCGCTCAGCATGTATTGCGCGGACTTGCTATAAGTACCGGTGTTGCCGTTCGTGGGATAGTTCGGATCATTCGCGCTAGTACCCACTTCCGGCACAGTGGTCCAACGGAAAGTCAGGTGATTCCGGTCCCCGAAATTCTGGTCTACGCGCAGGTTATAGCGCGTAGAGTCGTCCTTTATGTACTGGTAAGTAACATAATTTTCCAGAATGCCGTTGCTGTCCAGAAAGTAAGGCGTATTCGCTTTCGGTAGATATTGCAGCAGTTTCAGACTCACAGAATCCATCATGCTTGCGGGAATCACATCGCCCGGAAATGGTGGATAGGTGGAACCCGAGGGCGGCGCAGAATTCAAAACGAATTGATTGCCCACTTGAGTGTAGTGATCGTAAATGGTCGTGTTCGTGCTGGGCAAGAATGCCGACGCCGGAAACTGTCCCGACGTGTAAAGACTCCTGGGTACCCACATGTTCTGCCCGTTTAAGGCGATAAGATTGCTGAAATCGCCGTTCCGCATGGCATCCGTCGGCACCGCTGCCAGTTGCTGTTGTTTGTTGCTTTGAAAACGCGGCTCGCCTGAAAAGAAGAAAAAGGTTTTGTTCCGGCCGTTGTAGATTTTCGGAATGATAACCGGCCCGCCCAACTGCCCATCGAATTGGTTCCAGCGTAGATTGTTCACCGGCCGGTTTACGGTCGCCAGCGTGAACGGGGCAGCGTTGGTCGCCGGATTGCGTAAATACCAAAGCAGCATGCCGTGATAATCGTTGCTGCCTGACTTAGTCGTCACGCTAATGACGCCGCCTCCGGTTTTGCCGTATTCTGCGTCAAACGCGTTGGTTTGTACCGTGATCTCCTGCACGCTCTCAGGCGAGAACGCAACCGACTCGCGCGCCAACCCCACTCCCGTGTTGTTAATGCCATCGGCCAGCATCACCGTGCTGCCGGACCGTCCACCGTTCGCGTTGAGGTTGTAGCCCGGCAAAGGAGGCGCGCTGCTGCCCAATTGCGGGTCCTCCGTCCCGACATCGCCTGTCACATTCGGAACCGTGACGGCAAGGTCCAGAACGCTGCGGTTCGGCAGCGGCGTATCCGTCAGCATGCGCTGTGAAATCGTCTGCCCGAGCGCGCCCGACTCCGTATTGACCAGCGGGGGCGCGGCACTGACCGTTACTTCCGTACTCACGTTCCCGGGCTCCAGAACCACGTTGGCCGTCGTCACCGAAGACGTGTCCACTTTCACGTTGGAAACGACGGCTTTCTTAAATCCAGGCGCTTCCACCTCCACCTTGTACGTCACCGGCTCCAGATTTTCCTGCAGGAACGAGCCTCTGTCATTCGTCGTCAGCTTGCGCGTTTCATTTGTGCCCAGATTCGTAATCGTCACCGACGCATTCGGAACCACGGCCCCGCTCGTATCCGTAACGTTGCCCGTAATTCCGCCCCGGTTCGTCTGCGCAAACACCCCGCAAACGGCCACAGCTATGAAAATACCGATTGTGCACGCCCGGCGCACGAAATCATTGCAGGAAGACATGGCTACTCGGCCCCCTTATGCGATTCCTAACGACTTGTAAAACAGACTATTGCAAAGTGAGCGCCGTGACAAAAGAAAAGCTAAACAGCCCGGCCGTTTTGCAATGCAGAATCCGCGCGAACATTTGAATTCTTCAAAAACGGCTGATCAGCGCATTTTCCCATCGGCTGATGCGGATTGCACGTTGCGCATTGAAAAACAAACCGTCTGCCGGACAGCCTCCCGTGCCCTGGTGGCCGCCCTTCGCGCGATGCAATTAGCGTTCTCGCGAAGTACGATCCGCAGTCTCCGGCGTTTTCGCCACTTCCACCGCAAAAACGTAGCTCGGCCCAAACATATTTGAGCGGAAAATAACCCACTTCTGATCCGGCGTGAAGCTCACGTTAGGTTCCAGATGGTAGTGATGTTTGGACATGTTGACTAGCTTTTCCGCATGAAATACACCCGGCCGGATGAAACTCGGATCTTCTATGCCCGTGTTCTTGATCAGTTGCGGATGAAACAGGTAGATCCACTCGCCGTCCGGCGCGTGCGCCACCTGCCCCGGATCGCCGCCATCTCCGCAAAACAGCGTGCCGTCCCGCGTCACATTGAAGTGAATGGACCACTCGTTGCGCTGCATGTGATAAGCCGTCCGCTCGTGGTTATCGACTCCGTAGCCTGCCAGCCAAAAATCCTCGCCCTTGGGCGTCTGCCAGTCGTACCAAATCGTCTTGCCATTGGGACTCCAGAATTCATGGCCCGCGATTTCCATTTCCATGCTGCGCTTATGAATCAGCGTGTTTTGGGTGCCGTCCGTCCGGATCGTCCAAATGCGATCTACCTTCTGCCATGGGCCTTCGTGACAATACATCAGCAGCGTCGGATCTGTCGGCGAAAAGAGTAGATGATTCAACCAATCCGTGCTGTGCAGAATAATCTTCTGTTCGCCGGTTTCGAGATTCATGATGTAGAGCACGCGCGGCAGGTGCGCCGCGAGCGTTCGCTCCATCATTTCGCCCTTATTCGCCGGCTGATCGAGCGGATGCATCTGCGGCCCTGTCGTGTTGCCGTAATCGAGGCCTTGCCCAACCACATACGCGCCCGCGCCTAAAGTTTCGTCGGCGTTAATCGTGTCGATGCCCGCGCGCGGGGGAAGAGCGCCGATCTTGCGCGTTGCCCCGCTATCCACATTCGTCACGTATAGCGAATGATCCTCGTTCTTGATGTAATAAACGGTCTGATTCTTGCGGCCCGCCTGAACAATGCGGACGCGCCCCGTCACTACCGAACGAGTCTTAAAGTTCGAAAGATCCACAACCGAGATGCCATCCGGCGTGCTGTACACCATCTCCCGCCCGTCCGGCGTATAAGCATTTACATTGAAATAGAGACTCGCGCTGTTGGGCTCTTCGCTGATGCGAATCACACGGTGGCCGGTATCCGCATCAATCCATGTTTTGGGAGGCTGCTGGGTTTTGGCAGGCTGCTGGGTGTTGGGAGGCTGCTGGCCGGCAGCAATACTTGCAATAAGAAAACTTGCCGCCGCAAACAAAATCGGGCGCATCGCTTTCAACCCTCCTAACCTCTATATAATGCTCTACGCAGTGAAGACTCGTTTTTTCTCCGCCTTTATCGGCTGCCTGCTGCTTGTCCTTTTCGCGAACTCGCAAAGCCGGAATGCGCTCGAGGATGTGTACCACGGTTTCGTCAATCCCCCCGATAACACCCGCATCATGATGCGCTGGTGGTGGTTCGGCCCTGCTGTCGAAAAGCCGGAACTCGAACGCGAGTTGCGCGTCATGAAAGATGCAGATATCGGCGGGGTGGAGATTCAGCCGGTGTATCCGCTGGAGCTGAATGATCCGCAAACCGGATTTCACAACACGCCATATCTTTCTAACGAGTTTCTCGACGATATCCGCTTCGCCTCCTCGACTGCGAAATCCCTGGGTCTGCGCGTCGACATCACGCTCGGAAGCGGCTGGCCCTATGGCGGCCCACATACGCCCGTAACTCAGGCTGCCGGAATGCTTCGCATCGTCGGAGCCGCCGTCGCGAGCGGCGAACACTCCTTAGCCATTCCCGCCATGGAAAATGGCGAGCGGTTGATTGCGGCCTTTCTGGCGCCCCGTGAAGGCCTGCAGTTCACCGAGGGCGACATCCAACGCGTGACCGATTTTAAAAACGGCCGCGCCGTCCTTTCTGAATCAATAAACGCGCCGCGAAGCGTCTTGTTCTTCATCGCGAGCCGTACCGGACAGCAGGTGAAGCGGCCGGCCGTAGGCGCTGAAGGCTTCGTCCTTGATCATTTCGACCGTTCCGCCATCGAACATCATTTGCAACTTGTCGGCGACCGTTTAATGCAGGGATTCGGAGACAATCCTCCCTATGCCGTCTTCAGCGACAGTCTGGAAGTGTTCGGGTCCGATTGGACCGGCGATTTTCTATCCGAATTTCAGAAGCGCCGCGGCTATGACTTGATCCTTTATTTGCCCGCCCTGATCGCAGATATGGGGCCAAAAACCGCAGCCATTCGCCACGACTGGGGTAAAACCCTGACCGAACTGGTGGATGAGCGATATCTCCTTCCTATCCGTCAATGGGCCCATGCGCACCACACTCTCTTTCGTTCGCAAACCTACGGCGAGCCGCCGGTTGAAATGTCGGCAAATAATCTGGTAGACCTTCCCGAAGGCGAGCATGGACCCGAATGGCGCGGCTTCAGTGCCGCCCGCTGGGCATCGTCGGCATGTCATTTATATAGCCGTCCCGTTACTTCCACCGAGACCTGGACTTGGTTACATGCGCCTTCCTTTCGCGCAACGCCGCTTGACATGAAGGCCGAAGCCGACCTGCACTTCATCGAAGGCATCAATCAACTAATCGGACATGGATGGCCCTATTCTCCGCCTTCTGCCGGAGAGCCCGGCTGGCGCTTCTATGCTTCCGCCGCATTCAACGACCACAATCCCTGGTTCCAGGTAATGCCCGATATCGCCCGCTACTTACAACGCATAAGTTATTTAATGCGCCAAGGCCGGTCCGCCAATGATATCGCCATTTACTTGCCAACCGATGATGCCTGGGCGCAATTTACCGCCGCCCGGGTCGATAATCGCGGCAATTACCGGCCCACCGAAGTTTCGATCGACCGGAGCATGGACCGGCTATTAGGTCCGGCACTCATTCCGCAGATACTCGATGCCGGGTTTAACTTTGACTTCATCGATGATGGCGCCATTGCAAAAGTGGGCATTCCATACAAAATACTCATCGTTCCGGGCGCTGAGCGCATGCCACTAACTACGTTAGAGCGTATCCAGCAGTATGCGCGGCAGGGCGGCATCGTCGTCGCAACCCGGCGCTTGCCGTCGCTCGCCCCTGGTTTGGAGGAACAAGCGGAAAGCGCGCGTGTTCAGCAGATGGCCCAGGCCGTATTTACACACTTTGTTCGCGATGAGCAGACGCTCGGCGCCACCTTGACCCAGCTACTAACTCCCGATTTCGCCGTACAAAGCCAGAACGCCGCAGTAGGATTCATCCACCGCAAGCTGAATGACGGAGACATCTACTTCATCGTGAACACATCGAATCAGCCGGTGAATACGCAGGCAGCGATTCGCGTGTCCGGAATGGCCGGCCAATGGTGGGATCCGTTTACCGGAGAAGCTAAGCCGGTACGCGGCTCAACCGGCGCGAACTGCACTAAGGTATTTCTAAATCTGGTTCCCTATGAATCGGAGATTAT
>JAJPJN010000148.1 GCA_021324185.1 Terriglobia bacterium
GCCAGCACCAGGATAGACGAGAAATTGGTTTTGGAAAAGCTTGTAGTTGTCGTCGATCGGGAGAAATAGTTGTCGTTGAACGGGAAAAGTAGTTGACGCCGAACACTAATCCCCTTTGTTTTGACGGCTGTACGGACCTTTTGGAAGTAACTGATGCCCCTGTTCGAAGGGGACTGAAACCAGCATCGCAGATGCCGATGTTGATTCTGTCGTGGGAAGTAACTGATGCCCCTGTTCGAAGGGGACTGAAACGTGGGTCCAGGCGTTGCGACGAGCACCTTGCCCACCGAAGTAACTGATGCCTCTGTTCGAAGGGGACTGAAACATTCCCGCTATTAACTGGGGCGATCTTCAAGCCGGTTGAAGTAACTGATGCCCCTGTTCGAAGGGGACTGAAACAAAAAAGTTGGCCGACGGCCTAAAATACGTAACGTATGAAGTAACTGATGCCCCTGTTCGAAGGGGACTGAAACGTAACATCCACAATCGTCTCGGGAACAAGCGCCACCGGAAGTAACTGATGCCCCTGTTCGAAGGGGACTGAAACAAAAATGAGCCGCATCGGGAACAACGAATTGTTCGAAGAAGTAACTGATGCCCCTGTTCGAAGGGGACTGAAACTTCTCCGGCTCCGCCGACCATTCTTCCGGCGTAAGAAGAAGTAACTGATGCCCCTGTTCGAAGGGGACTGAAACCGTACTGGTGTTGCCGCAGATGCTGAAGCGATTCGAGAAGTAACTGATGCCCCTGTTCGAAGGGGACCGAAACGGATAGTAAACTAAGCAGCGTTCATGCCGGTCACAAAGTAACTGACGCCCCTGCTCGAAGGGGATTGAAACAACGACAGTGCGGCCGTGCTCAGTGATGCCTGCGAAAAGCAGTTAATGCCGCGGTTAGAAGGGGAACTAAAAGTCGCAAGCGACAGCGCGTGAAGCCGGCAATAGCTGGAGGCCGCTTTGTTCATTGCGCTGCCGGTGATGAGACGTAAGTCGTCTCGGATAGCAACAGCAGCCAAAATGGAAAAAGGCCGGCGGCGGGGAAGGTCGCTCAGCCCGCTATTGCTTGATCCAGGTTGCGATGTCGTTGATTACTTCTTCTGAAACATGGCCGGGCTCGTTGTATTCGGCCGGGAGGCTCTTGCCTTGGCCCGTGATGAAGAGGTGGTTCAGCGACGGATAGAGATGAAAAGTAGCGTTGGCGTGGCCTTTGAGCGCGTCTTGCCAGCCGGCGTAGTCGGGCTGGGTGACCTGGTAATCGCGGCCGCCTTGCAGAACCAGAATGCGGCAGTGGAGTTTTTGCACTTCGGCTTTCGGATCGTACTTGTTCAGATCGAGCCAATAGGAACGGGGGGCGTTGAGTAGCGGGCCGCCTTCGGCGTTCTGCAGATTGTGGATTTCGGAAGCTTCCTGTTTCATTCCCAAAATCTGGTCTGCGGGGGCGCCGAGGTAGTTTGCCTGATCGAGCATCACGTCTTCGACCGGGCGAGTGATGCCCGCCATGATGATGATGCCGGCTAATTGCGGATCACGCTCGGCGATGCGCGGCGCCAGATATGCGCCGAGACTGTGGCCGAGGAGATAGACGCGTTTGGGATCGATCTCCGGCTGGGTGCGCAAGAGTTGAAGCGCGAGGAGCGCGTCATCAATGGTCTCTTCATTTACGGTGAGATTTTTGATGGATGCCATCTGCTGGCCGTAGACTTTGGTGCGCTTCTCATAGCGCAGTACGGCAATGCCGCGCGAGGCGAGGCCTTGGGCGATGTCACGGAACGGCTTGTTGGCGCCCACGGTTTCGTCGCGGTCCTGGGGTCCGGAGCCCTGCACGAGAACTACGGCGGGGAAAGGTCCCGCGCCGTTCGGGATAGAAAGCGTTCCAGGAAGTTTCCAGGGATCGCGGCCGATGGTGACTTCGCGATCGTGGAACGCAGAGGGATTCACATAGGCAGGCGGAGACCACGGGGTTGCGGAGGCGCCAGGGCCGTGTCCGGGAACGAGGCGAAGGCCGGAGATCTTTCCCGCGTTATCGACCGTGATGATGACGTCGAAATCGCCGGCGGTGAAGTGAATCGGGAAGGTGACGATGGATACGACCTGGCCGGGCTGAACGGAGGGCTCGCCGATTTTTTCGGCTTTGCCGAAGGCCTTAATCTCGGGGCCGACCATGATGCGCAGCTTGTCTTCGGTGAGGGCCTGCTGCATGGCGGTGTCGAACATTTCGTGCAATTCGTGGTACTGATCTGCGAGCAGCAGATCCAGAGCTTTGCGTGCGATGGGAACGGGACTTGGGGCTTGCCCAGCGAACGCCGTAGCGAGCGGCAGGATGGCCAAGAAGGCTGAGAAGCAAATTCGGAACATCTTAGCCATGAGTCTACATCGGGAGTTGCACGGCGAAGCATAGGATATGCTCAGCCATTGGCATGGTTCTTCATCCGATCGATTGGATCATCGCTGCACTCTGCATTCTGATCTGTTTTCTTCCGGCGCTGGCATTCGGGAGGCGCTCGGGGAAGAACACGGCGGAGTTCTTCGCCTCGGGGCGTTCGGTGCCGTGGTGGCTGGCGGGAATTTCGCTGGTGGCGACCACGTTTTCAAGCGATACGCCGAATCTGGTAGCCAACATTGTGCGCACGCAGGGCGTGGCAGGGAACTGGCAGTGGTGGGCGTTTACGCTGACCGGCGTTGCGACGGTATTTTTTTACGCGCGGCTGTGGCGCCGTTCGGGGGTTCTGACCGATCTCGAGTTTTATGAGCTGCGCTATTCGGGCAGATCGGCAAGCGCGGTGCGTGGTTTTCGCGCGGTGTATCTGGGGCTGCTGTTCAACTGCATGATCATGGCGACGGTAGATCTTGCGGCGTGCAAGATCGCGAGCGTGCTGTTCGGGCTGAGCCGCTGGGAGACGCTGCTGGCGGTGGGATTACTGAACGTGGTTTTCGCGGCGCATTCAGGGCTGTGGGGCGTTCTCGTCATCGACATGTTTCAGTTCTTCATCAAGATGGCGGCGGTGATTGCGGCGGCATATTTTGCGGTGGAGCTGCCGCAGGTAGGCGGCATGAGCGGCCTGGTTGCGAAACTTTCGCACACGCCGGGTCCGGGCGGATTGAATTTTCTTTCGATGCTGCCGGATTTCCGGAATACATGGGACCTGGCGGTGGCGGTATTTATCATGCCGCTGGCGGTGCAGTGGTGGGCGGTCTGGTATCCGGGGGCGGAGCCGGGCGGCGGCAGCTATGTGGCGCAGCGGATGCTGGCATCACGATCCGAAAAAGACTCGCTTGGCGGCACATTGTTTTTCAACCTTGCGCATTATGTGCTGCGGCCATGGCCCTGGATTCTGGTGGGACTGGCGTCGCTGATTGTTTATCCGACGGTGCAGGATATTCAGATTGCATTTCCGCACGTAGACAAATCGCTTTTGGGACCGGACATTGCATTTCCGGCGATGCTGAAGTTTCTGCCGGCGGGTTGGATCGGGCTGATGGTGGGAGGGCTGGTGGCGGCCAATTCATCGACGATCCTGAGCCATTTGAATTGGGGCGCATCGTATCTGGTTCATGACTTTTATCGCCGTTTTCTGCGCCCCAAGGAAACGGAAAAGCATTATGTGTTCGCGGGGCGCATGGCGACGATTCTGCTGTTTGTGTTGTCGTCGGCGCTGGTGTTTTTTTTGCAGACGGCGCAGGAAAGTTTTTATTTGATCCTGCAGGTGGGCGCGGGCACGGGTCTGCTGTATCTGTTGCGCTGGTTCTGGTGGCGCATTACGGCGTGGTGCGAGATAGCGGCGATGGTCAGCTCGTTTGTGATCTCAGTGATTTTTTTTGTGGCCGGGCGGCGCGGGCACGTGGTGACGACCGATATGCAGTTGCTGTTTACCGTGATCGGAACGACGATCTGCTGGGTCATTGTGGCGTATGCGGGGCCGCAGACGGACCCCAAGACGCTGATCGATTTCTACCACAAGGTGCGGCCGTTCGGGCCCGGTTGGCGGCGCATTCGGATCGAGGCGGGGGTTTCGGCGGCGGAAGCGGCAAAGTGGGCGCGGACGGACAACATCCCGTTGGCGTTGCTGGGATGGGCGATGGGGACGACGGTGATCTGGGCATCGCTATTCACGGTCGGCAACTTTTTGTATGGGCGCATGGGTTATGCGGTGGGGCTGCTGGCGGTGTCGATTGTGAGCGGAGCGATGTTGATTTGGGTGGTCAAGCGGCTGTGGCGCTAGAGACTAACCGTTTGCTGAAGAGATTTAGCACATTCGGTTAGTGGAGTGAGCCGATGATGTGCGGGCGAAACACCCGCAGTTGAATGTACCGGGCTGGCCCTGAATCTGCCTGCCTATTCTGTGGCGAGGTCCGCGTTACTGAGCGGATCGCAAGCTAAATCACAAAACGGGTCTGCGGAATTGCTGCCTCCGCGCAGCCATGCCGCTGCCCAAGGGAGAAAGCCTTGAATATAGGAACAACTGTTTTTCAATTGAACTCCGATGCAGGCAAGCTGTTTGACGGATCCACTCGGGGAGTATCGGTTCTGAATGTAACGAACGCGTCATCGCTGGCCGGTGATGCGGGTGTTCACTTCAACAACGGGGCGGTGGAACTGGCCCGGCACACGGCGCTCGACAATCTGCAATCGTTCACCATCCATGCCACCATCAACGCCACCACGATTGCCGGGAGCAGGCGTGACATTGCGGAGGCGCAGACTCCGGGCATTGCTCTGTATATCGATGCCAGCGGGAAATTGGTGGGGTCGGTGAACACGGCGCAAGGCTGGCAGAGCGTTGACAGCGGCACGGTGCTGGTGAAAGAAGGCGTAGCGACCAGCGTTCAATTCGCGCGCGATGCGAAGGGACTGATGACGCTGCAGATTAACGGCGCGCAGGTGGGCTCGAAGCAGGCGCCGGGTCCGATTGTGAACGCGGGCACGGCGGGATTCAAGATTGGAAGCTGGATCGATGGGAAAACCTATCCGTTCATGGGCAACATTTTGAATCTGCAGATCGTGAACGGCGTGGTCACGCCTGAAGTTCTAACCGCGCGGCAGACCACGATGCAACAGGTGCTGGCCGGGGTGAAGAACAAAGTGAGCTCATCCAGGATCTCGGTGATTCTGGATCCGGATCCGAGCCTGGCGCGTCTTCAAAAGCTGCGCGACATACTGGACGCCGCCGGAGTGACGCGGCTCTCAGATATCAGCACGCTTCGCCTGACTGCGCCATTGCGCATGACACCGAACAAGATTGTGGTGGCGCCCAAGCCATTTACGGTGAAGACGCCGTGGAACCAAGTGGCGGCAGAAGTGGCGAGCGGATCGGCGGCAACGGTTCGGACGCGGCTGGCGCAATACCTCACGAACAGGAACAGCCTGGGTGTGGTGAATCAGCTTGCGGGGATTCACACGACTGCGGGGACAGGTGGAGCCGGCGGGGCGGGGAGAGTACCGGTGTCTGCTGTGGGCGCGACAGGGGTGCTGGAAAATCCGGTTCTCCATGCGGCTGCGGGTTCCGTAACTGCGACCACACCGGTAGCGCACGATACTGCGACACTGACGGGATTGCATGCGGTGACGGGCGACGGCATCGGTGCGGCGCGGCTGGCGGTTCGCGAGCCGGTGCGGATTACGGATGTTTTTGAGGCGAGCGGGAACGGTCTCAAAGTGCTGGATACGACGGTGCTGGATAAATTCACCAGCAGCAAGCCGTCGCAATGGCCGGTCACGTCGGCGCCGGTGTGGAACTTCATCACACCCAAGACAATTCCGGAGGACAGCGCGGCGGTGATTGCGCAAACGCTGGATCTGACGCAAACGACATTGCAGATCGATCCGAACGTGACGACGCTGTACATCATTGCGGAGGAAGTGATCTGCGGGCCGGGTGCGAGCATTACGTGGCTGATGCCGGGCGGCAGCACGCCGGGGCGGCTGGATGATCCGGGTTTGAACGGGCGCGGCTGGTCGGGGGTTCAGACGAACGGCAGTTCGCGAGATGGGCTGGCGGGGCAGAGCGGAAGCGCGGGGGCGCCGGGGATTGATGGTGCTCGGGGGCGCAACGCTCCTGCGATTGAGATGTGGGTGAAGACACTGACGGCGATGCCGAATATCAGTCTGAACGGCGAAGACGGCAGGCCGGGCGGGCAAGGACAGCGCGGCGGGAGTGGCGGCAACGGAGCCGATGGCGCGCTGGGGCACCGCTGGTGGCTTTTCGGCTGGCATTGCGACACGCAGGGCGGCGATGGAGGAGACGGCGGCAATGGCGGGCCAGGCGGCCCCGGCGGGCGCGGCGGTAATGGCGGCAATGGGGGCGCGATTACAATCGGCACTCTGCAAGGCACGCTGGCATCAACCGTTACGAGCAAGAGCTTCTTACTCAAAAATCAGGGCGGCCGGCCGGGACCGGGCGGACCTGGAGGACCGGGAGGTTTTGGCGGCGCGGGCGGGCACGCGGGGAATGGAGAGACCTGTCACGATGCCAAAGACGGGCACAACGGAGCGCAGGCGCAGCCTGGACCGCAGGGTGCAGCGGGACAGAGCGCCGGCAGCGATGGCCTAGTGGAGTTCTTCGAATTTACTGAGGCGGATTGGGATGAGCTGCTCACGCGCCCGTGGATATCGAAGATTTCGCCTACCGACGCGGCGCCCGGTGACACGCTCACGATTTTCGGAAGCGCCTTCACGGTAGCGGACCGCATCGTTGTGGACGGCGCGACGTTTACGCCGACGGTCAATGCGGACCAAAGCATCTCGATGACGATTCCGCTTGCGATGACCGGGGGCAGCAAGTCGATCAGCGTTCGCCGGCAGGATGGAACGGAGAGCAATCGACTGACGCTGTGGATCAAGCCGCAGCTTGATGCGTTCACCGCGCTGCTGGCGCCGAATGCGACCGTCACGCTGACGGGACATGCATTTGAGCCGGGCGCATCGGTGTTGATCAACGGACAGGCCATTCCGGCGAACGTGATCAGCAATACGAGCCTGGCTTTCACTGTTCCGGGTACCGGGGGCACGGGTTCAGGCGGCGGCACCGTGACGGTGCAGGTGCGCAATCCGGACGGCTGGACCAGCAATCCACGGACGGCATCGAAACCGAGAATTCTCGAAATCCCGTTTCAGTGGGGCGTCAACAATCTTCAATTCCCCAGCTTCACAAACGGAGCGCCCGACTGGGGCACATTCGAAGACACCTTCGGAACGGCGGAGGTTTGGCATGAGCTGCTGGATCCGATCTTCGGCCATCCGATTCTGACCGGCGCATTCTTCGCCTTCTACGTTTACTTCCTCAAAGGGAAGGGAAATGGCGGGCTTTGCACGGGATACTGCACGTCGCTTGCGAGCGAGGTGACGGACGATCTGTGGACCGGAAAAATGAACACTCACGGATTGACGTTGACGGATGATTTGCGCAAGCATCTTACCGGCGTGCATGGAAAACTGCTGAGCCGGCAGAGTCTGCTGCATTTTCATGATCAGGGCAGGCAGGGAATCGCGCGGGTAGAGCAGACGGCGCGCGAGATTGAAGCGACGTTCCTGCGAGGGTGTGACAGGAACAGCGCTCCGCTGCTGTTCTTTATTCCTTCTGGCGATATCTGGGATTCAGGCTACTTCGACAAGCTGAGCGATTCACACTGCGTGATGCCGTATCGTTTTGTTTACCCGCCGGGACATTCCGCGCCACAGCTTTCCGACGACGGAACCACGACGACGACCAGCCTGGATGGAGTGCAGCTCTTCGTTTGGGACTGCAACCATCCTGAATCACAGAACTGCCGGCTGGAGTTTTTCATGCAGGGCGGCCAACTGACGTTTCAATACAAGCCGGATTCAAACACGCCGGAGTTTTCGTCTTCAGACGGAATTACCCTGGGCGAGTGGACGAACGGCAACTATTTGCTGGGCGATCACGATCTGCCGTTTAGCGGCCCGCTGGGGTTGACGACGTTTATCATTGACTTTCTGCTATCGCCCGCCGATCTGCAGGTGGTGGACGATGCCGGAAACCGGACCGGGACTTTCGGAACGCAGATCCGCGCGGATATTCCGGGCAGCCATCCGTGCTATCTGGCGAAGAACATGTACATGCTGCCTGCGAACACGGCGCTGAGCCGCACCATAGTGGGCAATGGAACCGGCAATTACACATTCAACTCGATCATGCCGGATCAAGGCTCGCTGGTGATTGAAAACGTGCCTACGATTCCGGGGCAGCAGGACATGATTTCGGTAAGCTCCGATGGCACGCAGGTGCGGTTTTCGGCAGGGGCGGAAAAGACGTTCAATCTGACGATCTCCCGGCAGGTGGGTACAGCGATGCGGGCCATTGCTGTGTCGGGTGCGGGGGCGGCGCCGGGGGCGGACGTCGATTTGACTGTTGCACCCGACTTGTCGCTGGTTCGCCTGGGAAATCAGGGGGCAGCTCGCAGCGTGGAGGTGAAGGCCTTCACGATCGATAAAGCGGCCAATACGCCTTTGAACAAGAGCGTTTCGGGGGTTGCCTTGCCGCCACAGCATGATCTGGTGGTGGCAGTTCCGGATTGGACGCAGGTCAATCTGTCGGTGCAGGCGGTGAGCTTCTCGTAGCGGGGAACTGCAGGCTGGGTGGGGCAGGCTCGGGGCCTCCTGGCAAGCGCCGGCTGGAAAGCTGACGGCAGGCTGAAAGCCCAGCCCCACAAAGCCACAAACTTATCTCAAACAGATTGAAGGGCTGAGCTCCTAAGAACACCCGCGGAGGGGTGCGCGAGGAAGAGATGCTGGCCGGGATCGAAGGCGGGTTGGGTGGAGTAGAAGCCATCCATTAACCGGCTGCGGACCTGATCGATGTTTTCGCTGCTGCAGAGGCAAACGATGCAGCCGCCAAATCCGGCCCCGGTAAGGCGGGCGCCGAATGCGCCGGCAGCCAGGGCGCAATCGATGAGGCGATCGATGGCCGGCAGGCTGACATGCAGACGGTCGCGGAGACTCGCGTGAGATTCGGACAGAAGCCGCCCGAAGGTAAGTAAGTCAGCCTGGCGCAATGCGGCGGCGGCATCTCGGACGCGGTGCGCCTCGGTTGTGACGTGCAGGAAGGCGTCGCGTTCGACAGAGTCGTTCAGATTGGCGGCAAAGGCGGGCGATGCTTCGCGATAGGAAGCGAAGCCGAGGCGCTCGAGGGCGCGTGTTCCGGCTTCTCGTCGCAGGTTGTATTCGGATTTCAAAGCGCCGGATTTTTCGGCCTGAACGAGACTATGGGCGATGAGAAAGCGCCAGCCGGGAGGCACCGGGACATAGTCGATTGCGAGTGGTTCGAAAGAGCGGATCAGGGTTGCGAAACCAGCGCGGGAGGCGAGTATGGCGACGTGATCCATGGCGCCGCCGCGGGTGCCAACGAACTGCTCACCTTGGGCCAGCAGGGCCGTCAATTCAGGTAGGGGCAGCTGAATTTCGTTCACGCGCATGAGGGCGAGCGTGACGGCGGTGAGCAGCGCGGAAGAGGAAGAAAGGCCTGCCGCCATGGGCAGATCACTGGTGATCGCGGCATCGATGCCGCGCTTCAGAGGCTGGTGGCTTTGCAGAGCTTCGATGGCGGCCAGGACATACTTCCGCCAATCGCTCGAGGGGGCTTTGTCACTCGATACGTGAACGTACGTATCAGGGCGCGCTGTGAAACGGATTGTGACGCGTTTCTGGATGGCGATGGGCAGGACGGGCAGGTTGTGGTAATCAATGTGCTCACCAATAAGGTTGACCCGGCCGGGTACCGGGATTTCGTTAGAAGAGTGCGAAGTTGACAGAACTTAGAGCCCTTTTCGACCGTAACAACTATATGCGAGGATGAAAGTAAGCCGCCGTTCGCCACCTCTTGTGAATTTAAGTCACCGCTTTTCTCATCTATTACAGCTATCTCTGTGCGTGCTTGCCGGGATGGTGCTACTGGTTTCGTGCAGCAAAGCTCCGTCTGCCGGGGGTGGAGGCATGATGATGCCGGCCGCGCCGGTGCGGACGGTATCGGCAGTAGCGGAAGACGTGCCGCTGGATGTGACGGCTGTGGGGACGGTAGAGGCGATTACCAGCGTGGATGTGAAATCGCGCGTTGCGGGCCAGATTCTGAGAGTCGATTTTCAGGAAGGGCAGAATGTCGAAAAAGGACAGTTACTGTTCGAAATCGATCCAGAACCGCTGGAGCGCCAGATCGCCGAGATTCAGGCGGACATCGCCAAAGATGTTGCGCTCGAACAGCAGGCGCGCGCCAACGTAACTAAAGACGAGGCGAACATTCAGCAGACCAGCGCTTCGGCGCGGCGGGCTCTAGAGCTTTCGCGTGAAGGGATATTTTCGAAGGAACAAACGGAACAGGTAGTTTCGACCAATGAACAGGCGCAGGCAGCGCTCACGGCGGACAAAGCAGCGGTAGAGAGCGCGGTGGCATCGAATAAGGCCGATCATGCGCGGCTGGCGCAGACTCAACTGCAACTCAGTTATACGAAGATCACTGCGCCGATTAGCGGGCGAGCGGGAGCGGTGGCGGTGAAAGCGGGAAATCTGATCAAAGACAATGATGCAGCTTTGGTGACCATTTTGCAGATGTCTCCGATTTATGTTTCGTTTGGGCTTCCCGAGCAGTTACTCGAGGATGTGCGCAAGTTCAACCAGGAACATCCTCTTTTGGTGCGGGCGACTCCGGATGGCGAGAACACGCTTACAGGACGATTGAAATTCATCGATAACACGGTGGATGCGAGCACCGGAACCATCAAGCTGAAAGCCGAGTTTGCCAATAGTGAGCGCATGTTATGGCCAGGGCAGTTTGTGAACGTGGAGACGCAGCTTGAAGTGGAGCACGATCGCGTGACGGTGCCGGTGCAAACGATTCAGACAGGGCCGCAAGGGAAGTACGTGTGGCTGATGAACAAGGGAACGCAGACGGTGGAGATCAGGCCGGTTCAGGTGCTGCGCAATTTCACGCCGGACAAAGGGCGCGAACTGGCGGTGATCGGCAAAGGTTTGTCGGCGGGGGACATGGTGATTTCAGAAGGACAGATGCGGCTGGCGCCGGGGATGAAAGTGGAGGTGCTGAAACCGCAAACACAATTGGGCGAGAGCAGCAGCGCGGGCGTGGATAAGCGGTCGTAAGCAGCCGATGCATTTTACTGATTTTTTTATTCGCCGGGCGATCACCACAACGCTGGTGATGAGCGGCATCCTGATCTTCGGATTACTCAGCTACTTCACGCTGCCGGTAAGCAATCTGCCGACGGTGGAGTATCCGACGATACAGGTTTCGGCATCGCTGCCGGGCGCGAATCCGGACGTGATGGCTTCCTCGGTAGCAACACCGCTCGAAGCCGAGTTTTCGAATATTGCCGGCATTAACAGCATGTCTTCGTCGAGCTCGATGGGCTCGACCTCGATTACGCTGCAGTTCGATTTGAGCCGCAATATTGATGCCGCGGCGCAGGACGTACAGGCGGCGATTTCGCGCGCCGAAGGCAGCCTGCCTACGAACATGCCGGCGCCTCCGTCATATGCCAAGGTGAATCCGGCCGAGAGCCCGATCATGTACATCGCGGTTTCTTCGGAGACCATGTCGCCTTCGCAACTGGACGATTATGCCGAGACCATGATGGCGCGGCGGATTTCGATGGTGAGCGGGGTTGCGCAGGTAAACGTCTACGGCGCCAAAAAATATGCGGTGCGAGTGGAAGCAGATCCGGAGAAGCTGGCGGCGCATCAGATCGATCTGGAACAGGTGAGAACGGCGCTTGCGACCGGCAGCCTCAACATGCCCGCAGGCGCGTTATACGGCTACTCGAAAGCGTATTCGGTACAAGCGAACAGCCAGTTGACGTCGGCGGAGCAGTTTGCGCAGTTAATCGTCACTTACAAAGACGGCGCACCGGTGCGGCTGGCGCAACTGGGCAACGTGCTGGACAGCATCGCCAATCTACATTCGGTGTTCTGGCTGGACGGGCATCAGAGCATTGTTCTGGCGATCAATAAACAGCCGGGATCGAACACGGTGGAAGTGGCGGATGCGGTGAAGGCGCTGGTTCCGGTGCTGGAGCAATCGATGCCGGCGGGGGTAAAGATCGGGCGGGCATTCGATGCGTCGCAGAATATCCGGGAGTCGATTGCAGACGTGAAGTTCACGTTGATGCTGACGATTTGCCTGGTGATTCTGGTGATCTTTTTCTTCCTGCGTAACGTATCGGCGACGGCGATTCCGAGCCTGGCAGTGCCCCTGTCGTTACTCGGCACGTTCGCCGCGATGAGGCTACTGGGATTTACCATCGACATTTTGTCGATGATGGCGATGACGTTGTCGGTGGGCTTCGTGGTGGATGACGCCATCGTGATGCTCGAAAACATCGTGCGGCACATGGAGATGGGGAAGACGCGCATGCAGGCGGCGCTCGAAGGCGCGCGCGAAGTGGGCTTCACGATTGTATCGATGACGGTTTCGCTGGTCGCGGTATTTATTCCGGTACTGTTTCTGGGCGGAATTATCGGGCGGCTGCTGCGGGAATTTTCGATCACGATTGCGGTGGCGGTGCTCATTTCGGGAGTCATCTCACTCACGCTGACACCGATGTTGTGCAGCCGCTTCCTGAGGCATGAGACTCATTCGGCCGGGTGGTTTTATCGCAACACGGAAGCGTTTTTTGTATGGCTGAACGAGACATACCGGCGGACGTTGAGGGCAGTGCTACGGCACAAGCGATGGACGCTGGCAGCGAGTGTGGTGTTGACTCTGGCTACGTTGTATCTGTTCGTGGTGATGCCGAAGGGCTTTATGCCGACGGTAGATCAAGGATTTTTCGGCGGCGGAGCGGAAGGCGCGGAAGATGCTTCCTACGACGAGATGGTGCGGCTGATGCATCAGGTGACTGCGGTGATCAGCAGCAATCCGTGGGTGGAGGACTGGGGCGCCGGCACAGGCGGATTCGGCGGGCAGAATCAGGGATTTCTGTTCGTCGCACTGAAGAACGGCAAGCGGCCGCCGGCGCAAGCGATTCTGGGCCAGATGCAAGCGAAGCTGTCGCAGATTCCCGGGCTGATGGTGTTTTTGCAGATTCCTCCGCTGATTCCGCTGGGCCAGAATGAGAACCGCGCGCAGTACTCGCTCGCATTGCAGGACGCCAATACGACGGAGTTATTCAAGTGGGCGCCGGTGCTGGAGCAGAAGCTGCGCTCGATTCCGCAGTTGGAGGGTATTTACAGCGATCTTCACCTGGCGAGCCCGCGACTGGATGTGGATATCGACCGCAACCGGGCGCTCGCGGTGGGAGTCACGCCGGATCAGATTGCGAACACGCTTTACGACGCCTATGGCAACCGGCGCGTCACGACGATTCAGACGTCTTCCAATCAATACGATGTGATTTTGGAAGTGCCGCCGCAGGATCAGCGCAACCCGGCGGCGCTCAAGGATCTGTATATCCGGTCGAACCAGGGAAAGATGGTCCCGTTGAGTGCGGTTGTGCAGTTGAAGCAAACGGTGGCGCCGCTGAGCATCAGCCATATCGGGCAGCTGCCGGCGGTGAATTTTCAGTTCAATGTGAAGCCTGGCGTTTCGCTGAGCGCGGCCACGAAGCTGGTCGATGAAGCGGCGCGGCAGATCGGCATGCCGGATACGGTTACATTCAACTACACGGGTACGGCGGCAGCGTTCCAGAGTTCGATTCGCGATTTGGGCATTTTGCTGCTGATTGCGGTAGTCGTGATTTATCTGGTGCTGGGGATTCTGTATGAGAGCTTCATTCACCCGATCACGATTTTGTCGGGGCTACCTGCGGCAGGGCTGGGCGCGCTGTTGACACTGCTGCTGTTCGGGCAGGATTTGAATCTGTACTCGTTTGTGGGCATCATTCTGCTGATCGGCATTGTGAAGAAGAACGCGATCATGATGATCGATTTCGCGCTCGAGGCAGAACGGAAAGAAGGCAAGCCGCCGGAAGAAGCGATTTTCGAGGGCTGCATGCAGCGCTTCCGGCCCATCATGATGACGACGATGGCGGCGCTGCTGGGCACATTGCCGATTGCATTCGGAAGCGGGGCGGGGGGTGAAGCACGGCGCCCGCTGGGTATCGCGGTTGTCGGGGGACTGGTGGTATCGCAGTTACTAACGCTTTACATCACGCCGGTGATTTACCTGTATCTGGATCGGTTCCAATCGGGGCGCAAGCGGCGCCGGGTGGAACGCGGGCGGGTGGTGGTGGCGCCGGAAGAGTCGCTGGTGGGGTAGAGCGTGAGCTGAGCAATTAGCGCTGGGTGGGGAAATCGACGAAGCGGGCGGCGCAGCTTATCTTCGGCGATTCGCCGGGCGTGCCCGTTACGGTCACATTCGGGCCGGTGATCTTGATATTGAAACGGCCGGGGCCGAGCCTGACATCGGAGTTTTTGGCGTTGACCTTGATGGCAGAAGGATCGGTGAAGACGACGTTATCGAACTGGATGCCGAGGCGGTGCGTCGGATCGTAACCATCCAGGGTGACAGTGCCGGGGCCTTCGATTAAGACGTTGCGCAGCACGATATCGCGGAAAATCGGAATCAGATTGGCCGCATTACTCGCGTGGGCAGTGTAGCTGGTATCCATCATGATCGGGTTGGGCGTGTTGCGGATGCAGACGTCTTCAAATATCACATCGTGAACCAGGCCGCCACGCGTGATGTTGGATTTGATGCGAATTCCGTTATCGGCCTGATCGATCGTGAGATCGGAAACGCGAATGGCGCTGGCGCCTCCGTCTGTATTGCTGCCGATCGACATGCCGTGTCCTGAATAGAAGTGGTTGTGCAGGATCGTCATGTTGGTGGTGGGAGCGCCGGCCGGTGCTTTGATGGCGATCTGATCGTCACCGGTGTGGATGAAAGAGTTGGTGATGGTGACGTTGGTGGAGTTGCCGGGATCGATGCCGTCGGTGTTGCGGGCGCGTTCAGGGGTCCAGATTTTTACCCCCCAAACCGTAAAGCCGTTGCCGTTTTCGTAGCCGACGTGGAAGTTGGGCGAGTTCAGCAGGGTAATGCGATAGAGGATGAAATTATTGCAGTGGTTCAGGCGGATGAGCGTGGGATTGTTTTGACCGCCGCCTTTGCGCGCGAGATCGGCCAGGTTCCACCAGGTCATTTTTTGGCCCAGGATGGTTTCGCCGCCGCGGCCATCGACGACGCCGTCACCCATCACGCCGGAATTGTCCACGCCATCGCCGTTAATGAGCGCCTTGCAGCCGCGCGGTCCTGAGTGGGTGATGGTTCCGCAGACGCCGGGGCGCGTATCGTAGTCGCGCGGGTTGCGAGAGGCATAGAGATACGCGCCGCGATCAACAACGAGTACAACGCCGCGACGCAACTGCAGAGGTCCTGAGAGGAAAGCGTCGGTGCGTTCTGAAGCGCGCTTCAAGACAACGGAGTGGCCGGCCGGGCAATGATCGAGCGCGGCCTGGATGCGAGCGGTGTCGAGCTTATTTTCATCGTCCGGGTAAATGGAAAGGCCCATGCGATTGATCTTGGCTTCGAGCGTTGCGCAGGCGGGAGGAATAGAGGGCTCGGCGACGGTGCGAGTATCCTGAGCGACAGCGGCGGCGGAAGCGCTTAACAACAGCGCTGCGAGAAAGGCGATCTTTTGGGTGCTCATGCGTGCTTCCTATTGTGTGTTGGGCGCCGGGCCGTAGTCTTTCCAGAAATCTTTGGCCACTTCCGTCTGGGGCGCCTTCGCATTTTTCAATACGTTCGATTCAAGAGTCAAGGCGCTTAGCTCGCCCGGTGGCACAGAGAGAAACGTACCGGTGCCGGGGAAGGCTCTGCTGTCGCGAATGATGGCGCCGGGGCAACGGTCCAGCCTAACCACGGGCATGCCCGGCAGGGGCTTGGTCGAGGTTACATCCGCCAGTTCCAGTTGTTGTGAATCGCGGATCAGAAAGGCTGGGCCGGACGCGGCATTGATGTGGATACTGTGCAGTTCCATGCCGCTGGTATTGTAAGCCTGCAGGCCGGTTTTTCCGGAGGCGATGATGCCGCTGATGCGAAGCCCTGAAATCGGCATTTCGGGCAGGCCTTCGATCTCAATGGGTACTTGGGCACCGGTGATGGTCATGTTGCTGATAGCGATGTCGCGAAATACGGGGGTGCGGTTTGAGACGGGCTCTTCGGCTGTTCGCTTTTCGCCTTCCATGATGTAGTAATTCGTGACGTTGATGCCGACGGAGACGTCCTCCATAGTCCAGTTATCGAATCGGACGTTTTCTACCGCGCCGCCGCGGCCACGACGGCTTTTGATGCGCACGCCGATTTGCGTGCCGTGGCAAGTGATGTTGCTGGCGACGAGATTGCGGACTCCGCCGGCAATTTCGCTGCCTAGAACGACGGCGCCGTGGGCGTGATAGACATTGCAATTCGTGATGGTGACGTTCTCCGTGGGACGATTCAAACGCAGCCCGTCGGCATCTTTGCCGGATTTGATAACGATGCCATCATCGCCGGTGTTGATGAACGAATTCGAGATGCGCACGTCTTTGCTGGAGTCGATGGCGATGCCATCCGTGTGGACTCCCGGATAAGTGTCAATGGTGACCCCGTCGACCACGACTTTTTCCGAATAAAGGATGTGAACGGTCCACATGGGCGAACCGATAAAGTGAACGCCTTGGACCAGCACGTTGGTGCTGTCCATGAAGCGCACGAATGACGGCCGAAGATGCGGCGCCGCTTTTTCGTACAGCTCTTTCGGGGCGGGCGAGTGGACTTCGAGGGCATCGAGCAGGCGCGTCCAATCGGGTCCGAAGACGGAACCCGGCCCGGTGGCGCTGTTCTTTTCAGGCCGCCCCAGAAGATTGAGCCAGTCTTCGTTGCTGGTGGTCAAAATGCCTTGCCCCGCGATGGCGACATCGTGGAGGCGGCGGCCACCGATGAGGGGCACGGGGGTGAGGCACTCGATGCCTTGTTCGCGGCCTTCGGTGAAGGGCAGATGGGCTGCGGGAAAACGCAGAACGGCTCCGGCATCGACGTATAAAACGGTGTTGCTTGCCAGCTCGATGGGTCCGGTGATGTAGTCGCCAGCGGGGACAAAAATAGTGCCACCGCCAGCGGTTTTTGCGGCTTGAACGGCGGCGCGAAATGCATCGGTGGAGGGCCCGGAGCCGTCCCGCCTGGCGCCGTAATCAACCACGTTGAAAAAAGGTGAAGTGGCGGCAGAAGCAGGAAGGAAAGTGATTGTTAGTAACAGCGGCAGTAACAGGCGAAACATACTCAGTTACTCTCCTTGCGGCTGGAAGGGCCAAATACCGGTTGTAGTAAAGCCGCCATCGACGGCGATGACCTGGCCGGTGATGTAGTCGGCGCCGGGACTGCATAGGAAGGCCGCCAGAGGAGCGATATCTTCGGGCGCTCCCATGCGCGGGTTCGCCTGGGAAGCGGCGAGCCACTGCTTCATTTCGTCGGATTGCCACATCTGGCGGTTCAGGTCCGTAAGAATGAAGCCCGGAGCGATGCAGTTCACCTGGATGTTGTACTGACCCCATTCGGCTGCGAGGCAACGCGTGAGTCCGGCGAGAGCGCTCTTGGTCATTCCGTAAGCGGTCAGGTAGGGAAATCCGAGCAAGGAAGTGAGGCTTCCGATAAAAATAATTTTGCCGCCGGTTCCACGCTCAATCATTCTGCTGCCGATGCGCTGGGTGAGATGCACGAGACCAGTGAGATTCGAGCGGAAGAGATAGTCGAATTCTTCCGGCGTATAGTTTTCAAACGGCTTACGAATGTTGGTGCCAGCGACATTGACCAGGGCATCGACGTCGGGCAGGCTGCTGATGGTATCGGGATCAGTGACGTCCATGCGCATGGCCCCGGCGCTAAAACCTTGTTTGCGCAGCGCGTCGGCTTCGGCTTCCAATGCGTTCAGGGTGCGAGCTGCCAGAATCGTGTGCGCGCCAGCCTGGGCAATAGCGCGGGCAATGGCAAGACCGATGCCGCGGCTGGCGCCCACGACCAGTACCGTTTTATTTGTCAGGTTGTGCATAGAACAAAAATAGAGTGGATGTCGATTGCGACCGGTTTAGCGATAAGTCTTGTCGTCGAGATGGTTGAAATTGACGCTGTCGTTGAGCACGCCAATGGTGACGATGGCGAATGTGAAGACGTTGGTCCCCGGCTCCAGGTGACCGCCGAAGGCTTTGTCCGGGTTAGCCAAAGTCATGTGGGCATGGACGCGGCCGTTGATGATATAGCCGTTCATGCCGATGAGGTCGGCCGGGGCGGTGGGATTTTTCTCAAAAGTGTCGCGAGAAGGAAAGGTGCGGTTGGTGACCTGATGAACCTGATAGCCGCGCACCGAACCCGCAGCGGAGAGGATGACGCCGTTGCGGATATTTTGCTGCTTGACCATTTTTTCGAGTCCGGCAAGCAGGTCCGTATCGTATTTAAATCGTAAAATCACGATGCGGTCGAAGTGACCGGTGATGGCGTAGACATCGGGCACGCTGGAGCTGTTGGGTTTGGCGTCATCGGCCGGATTGGCAGCGCGATTGACGATTTCGTGACGGGACTCCTGCGCTCGCGACGAGCAAGCAAAAAGCAGCAGGAGAGGGCAAATGAATTTCAGATTTATCAGCTTAAGTGGAGGCATGGTTTCGCGATCCGAAAGGGATGCACGCATCTTCTAGTTTGCGATGGGGCAGTTTGCGACGAAGTCCGTTCCCGGGAGGCAGTGGTTGAAAAAGGCTACGGTGGCCGTGCTGTGTAGTATCGTGAACGCGGCTGGGCAGATGCCGCATTTTACGCAGCAGACGATAGCGACGGATCTGGCGGGTGGCTACCAGGTGGTTGCCTGCGATGTCAATCACGATGGCAAGCCCGACCTGATTGCTCTTGCGAGCAATATGACCGAGCTGATCTGGTTTGAGAACCCAGGCTGGCAGCGGCATGTCATCGCGTCCGGTCTGCATCACATGATCAATCTGGCGGCCTGGGACATTGATGGGGACGGCATTCCGGAAATTGCACTCGCGTACGAATTCTCGATGAATCCGGCCGAAAGCCTGGGCAAGGTAGCGATTTTGCATCACGAGGGCGATGTGCGGCAGCCCTGGAAGATGGAGGAGATTGACCGGCTTCCTGCTTCACACCGGCTGCGCTGGGCTGACATTGACGGTAGCGGAAAGAAAGTTTTGATCAATGCTCCGCTTGCCGCTGCGCACGCCCAGGCGCCTGACTATCGCGGCCGTGTGCCGCTAGTCTATTACCGCCCGGACGATTGGAAGCGGCGGCTGATCGGAGATGCGGAAGAAGGTATTGTTCATGGGATCTATGTGACGGATTGGGATGGCGACGGGCGAGACGAGATCCTGATTGGCAGTTTTCTCGGGATTCATCTGTATAGATACACGCGCGATGGCGAGTGGGCGCGCAGTGAAATCACGCGCGGCGATCCGAATCCATGGCCGAGAAGCGGAACGAGCGATATCGCGCCCGGCCAGTTAGAGAAAGAGCGCTTTCTGGCCGCGATTGAGCCTTGGCATGGCAACCAGGTGGTTGTGTACCGGCAAGCTACATCGAGGGGAGCGTGGAAGCGACAGGTGATCGACAGCAGCCTGTTGGATGGGCACACGGTTCTGACTGCCGATTTCGATGGTGACGGCTCGGATGAGATTATCGCGGGCTATCGTGGGCAGCCTTACGGCGTCAACTTGTATAAGTTCCGCGGAGAAAGTTGGACTCGTGAAGCAATTGATTCCGGCGGCATGTCGGCAGCAGGTTGCGCGATTGCGGATCTGAACGGTGATGGCCGTCCGGATTTTGCGTGCATCGGGTCGGCGACCCACAATCTGAAGGTGTATCTGAACCAGTAGAGCTGTTGCCAGGATGGAGGGGCGTGGCTGTAGATTAAGTTAGGGCAGCTTGCACCTGAGTTCGTAGATTTCTTCGCTGAGGGAGTTTTTGGAACCCAGTAACGTTCCATCCGGCGCTACTCCCCACCAGTTCTCGATGGGAATCGGGAAGTCCTTCATATCGACGAGCTTTTGTAACGCGCCCGTGACGACATTAATGCGATAGAGCGCCCACTCCGATTCCAGATATGCTCTTCCACTAAAGTAGATGGATTGGGAATCGTACGACCAGGTGACGTTATCCACGTCATGCATGGAGATCACATCGCGCCAATACGAGGCATCGGAAGGTGAGATCCGAATCGTTCTGTTGTCTGTTGTGATCGCCAGAAGACTTTTTCCGTCGGGCGACCAGCGCGGGCTCCAGAGCCCGTTTGTTTCTTTCAAGCTTTCGACTTGCCTTGTGCGCAGATCCATGCGATGCAGGCGCATTTCGGAACGCTGCCGGTGATCCAAGCGTTCGCCGAATAAGAGGTAGGCATCATCCGGCGACCAGGTGGGGACACCCTGATCCGGCCCATCCGGCTGGAGTTGCTGCGGCGCTCCCCCCGCTGCGCTCACAACAAAAACTCGATATCTGCCGTTTGAATCCACGCGCACGGATCCCCAGAGCTTGTTTCCGCGTAAAGAGCAGATTCTGCCCGTCTGGTGAAATATCTAGTAATCGCAAACCGGATGGCATGGGGAGAGCGACTGGTTTTCCTCCCGTTACCAGGACTGTGACGGCACGCGCGAAAGCGCCCGCACCCTCGCTGAAGAAAAGGCGGCGTCCGTCTGTGAGGATCGGGCCGAATTTGGGTTGTCCGTCGTTGGTGATCTGGACAAACTGAGTCACGTTGGCGTTGCTCGGCCGGGCGTGGAAAGCTGTAATGGCGGCGAGGGATGCTGCCGCACCGGCCAGCCAGTAGCCGATGGACTTCTTCTTTGCAGGTTTGGGCGGGAGGGGCGGTTTCGGCGAAACTTGTGGAGGCTGAACGGGCAGTTTTGTGGGTTCGATTACTTCTACTTCGCGAACTTCGGCTACGAACTGCCAACCCGTTCCATAAGTCGACTTTATATAGGAATCACCAGAGTCCGATGAGCCGAGTGCTTTCCGGATGAGTTTGATCTGGTAGTCAACTGCGTTTGGCGTGACATTCACTCCGGGCCAGAAGGTCTTAGTTAATTCCTCTCTGGAGATGGCGCGTTCGCGGTTGATAATCACGTGCTCCAGGATGGCGGTCGCCTTCGGCTGAAGCGGAATGTGAACCCCAGTACGAGTCAGTTTTCGGGTTTTGATGTTATAGGTGCAGTTCCCGAACTCTAGTAATTTGTTGAACAGAAAAGACATATAAAAACTCAGAATTGCTCAGAAGTTTTAAGCCTGCGTTTCCTGTAAGTGTATTCCATGATGAGCCGGGAGCAAAAAAGCAGAAGCGAGGGTGATTGGCCTCGAAAGGAGGCTAAAGGAGATGTCTAAAGTAAGAGCATTTGTCTTGTATGTATGCTCTTCACTCGTGTTGGCTGCTTCTGCCGAACCAGCAACCGTTACAAACACGACATGCGGACTCAGTATCAGAAATGGCGCGAGCATTATGCAAACTGACCCAACTAGCTGCAAAGTAAACCTCGGCACTCCAAGCGGCAGCGCCGGCACGGCAATTTCAACTACCTCGGCTGCAGTGAGTGCTCCTGCAATAGGCGCTTCTACAACCTCCGTTGTTACGCATTTAAATTCGCAAGTTGCGGCGATGCGGGGGGCGGATCTCAGCGTGTCGACGTTTGGCTACGCAACAGCTTCGGATACCGTTAGCTTTCTTTTCTACACCACAGGCCCTGTGCGGGAGAGGCAAATCCTGTTTGACGAGGAAATTACTCTACAAGGCGGAACTGATCCGCCAGACGTGAACACGGCCTCGGTTCAGGTTGGATCGCTTCAGGCGAGCTGTAGATTTGCAGGAAACACGGCACCCGCTTGCTCGGGCAACCTCGGGCCAACTAACGGCTTCACCCAGACTAGGTCCCAGACGTTCATGCTGGGCCAGATGTTCGGCTTTTCCGAAGCGCTGAATATACAAGCCTTTAGCGAGAATCCTTCCGGAAATATTGAAACGGGAGGTTCTTCGGTGATCTTCAACTTCAGCATTCTGGATGCGAACGGTACCTCCGTACCGATATTTGCAGCGCCTGAACCGAATGCAGGCCTACTTTGGCTTGTTGGATTCGGCATTATAATCGCACTCTTCGGCCGCAAAGTGATTGGTAATGCACACATTTACCATTTCTGCCTGGATAATTCAAAAACTCAAAAAGTACTCAGAATTGGCGAAGCGAATCCTGGTGTAAAAGTTTTCTAGGCCGTATGAAAAAGACGCCCTAACAGGGCATTTGAACCGGCCAACTGAAAGGAGAAAGATCATGGAAGTGAAGTTATTGAAGTCGCTAAGCAGGCGCAAAGCCTCGGTAACGAGGCGTAACTTGTCGTGCGCGGCTTTGCTGTCGTTCGGGGCCGTTGGCCTATCGACCAGCGCGTTGGCAGACAGTACGATATTCTCGGACAACTTTACGGAGACAATCTTAGGCGCGCCTTGGCAGGTGCTTACGGGTCAGGGCACGTACACGGTAGGGGGTGGCAAGCTGCAATATTTCAATCAAGGGCCGCTGTCCGGTCCTCAGGTATGGAGCACCACAGCGCTTTCGCTAGGAGTCCCATTCACCGGAACAAATTGGCGATTGAGTACCGAAGTAAGCTATCATCTGAACTATTTAGATTCCGGCGGCGGTTCGTCCGGTGCACAAAGGCACAAGTTATCGTGAGCTTCGCGCCCGTTACCGCGGCCGACCGCAACGCCCTGGGCACGAATCCCAATTTTGCGGATTTGGACCGGGAAATAGACGCGGGGTATGGCACGAACAGGCTTTCCGCTTACTATATCGACTCAACTACTCAAGTCAGGAATGCAGACTTGCCCGTTACTCCGCTTGTCAACAACGTTGCTGACGGAACCTACTGGTACATTTTCACGCGCGACGGCGGCACTCTCGCGATGCAGTACAGCACAGATGGCATTAACTTCGCTACAGCCTTAACCGCATCGCTTGAAAATCCAACTGACCCGTTCAATGAATTTCTGATCAGTGGAACCACATATGAACGGCGGGCTCCTACGCCACGTTCAACTACGTCAACATCTCGACTGCCACTCCCGAGCCGGGTACGTGGGGGAGTTTAGGGCAGGGGATTGTTGCGATGGGATTTCTATGCGTGAAGGGCCGATTCAAATTTGGCTCGAGGCTCTTTGTACGGAGATAGGAGAATAGGGCTCAGGACTGAAACGGCCTGCAAATGGTTTAGTCGAGTCGTTCTTTACCTGTTTGTTCCGCTTTTTCTATTCGCATCGCTGGGACTCGGGCAAACGCCAACGCAGGCAATAAAGCAAGTTACGCCTCATGCCGCGAATTACGAGTCTCGGCGATAAATGCTCGCGGAGATATCGCTTGGAGCCGAAATAGCTTTCAGATTGCAACACGATATTTCCAGGTGAAAGCTAGCCGTAGTTGCTGGCGACATCACAAAGACTTAGTGAATCATCACGATGACATTGTCTGACGCCGATAGGCTTTGAGCGGGCACAAGGATCGCATAGGGGGGGGTCGCGCGTGGCTACGTTTGCGTGGCGAGTTTTGCTACGGCTGATTCATATGGGTTTACTTGTGCTGGCCGCGCTTGCTGCTGCACGTGGGGATAGCATAACGCCGTACCGCCAAGCAATTATTACGACGTGTGTAGGCAGCTTCGGTATCATAGCTAATCCTCCGGGCCCTTGTTTGTTACAGGCGAGTTCAAATGGAACTGCTATATCCAACGCCGGTACGGTTAGCACTTCAGGCGAGGTGGTAAATTACTCCGCTTTAAGTGTCTTTCACGCCGGCTCCCTTGGGGGCAGTAACTGTCGCAACGAATACGCTGAACTCTTCCGGTTCCGGCGTGATGGTCGATGCACTAGAACAGCTTGTTGACGCCGTTACCGTCTCATATGGACCGCTAAACGGACAAACGGAATACATGCTTCTGGAATACACACTTCACGGGACTAATAGTCGTTTCGGCGGTGATGCGGTCCCCTATGGGCGTGTCAAGTTGGGTATAAACAACCCCATTTTCCCATTCGGGTGGCAAGGCTTTTCACAAGGAACGGTGGTAGGAACTTTTAGCTCGGGTGTGTTTCCATTCACTTATGGCCAGGCATTTCCGTTGTGGTTCAAGCTAGAGAGCATTGGAGGTACGGGTGTCGGATCCGGGAGGCCCACTGGTGTGAAATCGTCGCAGGCAGATTTCTATAACACGGTAGCGATTGCTGGCGTGTTTCTTTACGATCAGAATATGAACGTGCTTAGCGAAAATCCAGTGATTAGTTCTGACCTGGGTATTTCTTACTCGAATCTCAGCACGCCAGAGCCGTTGACGAGTTTATTGCTGCCCAGGGGGGCTTTAGTTCTTGCTTTAGCGTTTGCGTTCCGCCGTTTAAAAGACCGTTAAATTGTTGGGCGGCATGATCGACGCTATGGGTGTTCAGCATCAATTCCAGCCCGCAAAGCGAGGCAGCTCGTAAGTTGAGATTTGTTGGTCGGAAGTTGTCCGAAGACCCCGTCAAGCAAGGGCGGCCCTGATAATTAATCGTCGCTTTGGATGCCCGCAGTCAAGCCTCTTTGCGCGCCGCGAACACGTCGGGGGCCGACCTGTTGGTTGCCTAGTCGAACCGGATGTTCTAGTTAGACCAGCCGCATCGCCAACGCCATCCGCGCCGAATCGTGTAGACCTTAAGCAGAGGGGATCAGCTTTCGAGCACGTCTGTTTGGAACGTGTTTGTAGCGAAATCCGTCGCGGATGTTACGTGAAAAGTATCGGCCTTTGGAATCGGCGGTTGGGGTATCAAGCTGCTATGCGGGAAGGCTGGACGGATTAGCGTCGCTGGATTCACGAAAGAAGGCCGGTAGACGGGAGAACGCTATCCAAGCAGATAACGTTTGACCTCCTGCGCGGCGGTGCCGGCAAGGCATTACGGCTGGCCGGAAGCAGATTTCTTTCGGCTGTGACAGTTGCAGATGTGTCGATTCCGGCTAATGCGCGCACATTCATTCAATGTGGCCGTTTAATTGCTCTGCTTTTGATAGTGGCAATTACAACCAAACGCCGGGCCGACCCCGCCGCTGCTGCGGGTATTCTGGCCTCACAAAGCGGCGCCCTGAAAAGCGACGATGCTGACGCGCTCTGTGACGAACTGCAGAAACACATCCTCGACTGTGAAGCATGTATCAATGGGCGAGAAGAATCTTGCAATGTTTACCGCTCTTTTCAGGAGCGAATCGCACAGGCGGGTGGCGTTACCAAAAGCGCGCTTCTAGCCATCTAGAACTTGGAAGTTAACCACGACTTCCACCGCGATCCACAGCACGACTCCGGCGGGTTAAAATCCAAACGGCGTGCCCTATCTGCGAATCACTTGTCCGGAAATGCCCGATCAGCGGAGGCGGCAAATTGCGGAGCGGTTGACGCTCGAAATTAATGATCTCTTCTTCAATCCGAGCGCCCGCATAACACGCGAGGAACTGCGGGAGCGCACCACCGTGCATTTCACGCCTTACAGGGAAAATGAGCTGTTCATCGGAGCGCGTACGCCCGCTGAGCGCGGCGCCATCGATCTGACCGTGGAGCTTTCCGACTGGAGCATGTCTCGGAAGCAGCAGCGGCGCATTGCCCGGCATCTGACTCCCGTACTGGCGGATCTCTTTGAAGTCCCGCCGGCCGGCCTCGAGGGCATCAACATCCGATTTCACCCGTACCCGCCGAGCGACTTCGCCGTGGGGGGCCGCCTCCTGTCCGATATCGTTCCGCTCATCGGCCGCCTGATGAAACGTCTTGCGAGGCACTGATCCGCATTCGCCACAGCCCTGAGGCCATGTGGGTTCAGGTTCAGTTCCACGGTTATCATGGCCACTGTTATCGTGGGCCACTGTTATCATGGAAATGATTCGTGATAACATGATCCGCACGCAGATCAGCCTTAACCAAGAGGAGTATGATTCCGCGAGGCAGCAGGCGGCAGCCCTTGGCATTTCGCTGGCTGAGTTTGTACGGCGGGCTGTGCGCGAACAATTGCCCGTGCATGGCGGCGGCCCCTGGATGAAATATGCGGGCTTTGTGGAAAGCGGCGACCGGCGTTCCAGCCAGTCTATAGACGAGATCGTCTATGGCGCCAAAGACTAGGCATGCCTCGCGAAAAGCAAGGACGCCTCGCGAAGTTTACCTGGATACCTCAGCATTCATAGCGTTTCTTGATCGTTCCGACAGCTATCACGCAATTTTTAGGCGGGCGTTCGCGACACCACCTCCCCTGGTGACCTCGGCGCTGGTGGTTGCCGAGGCGCACGGCTGGTTCTTGAGGCGCTATGACACGCGTCGAGCCAAAGAGTTTTTGAGCTTCCTCGATATGCTTCCGGCGTTGACGGTAGTGGCTTTTGATCGAGCAGAACTTGCCAAGCAGCGACCCATCTTGTCACGCTTCGGCGACCAGAATCTGACCCTTGCTGACGCGCATGGTCTTGTGATTATGGGCGAGCGCAAGACGAAAATGTGTTGGTCTACGGACAGGCACCTGGGGTTGACGGGAGTAGAGCTGATCATTCATACGTAGAAACCGGCAATCGCGGGCTGGGGCTTTCAGCTCCCCAGTGATCCGAATTACTAGCGAGGCGTACATCCTGAGTACCCGGCTAGTCTCGTTCAATCGGAATATTGATTGAGGAAGCGCGGATGATGTCGCGATGTACCTTCCAAACGGACGCCGCTCCGGAAAGCGGAATGAACGTTCCTACGTCAGATCCCGCTAATACCAACCGGATGCGGTGCCCGGCTTTCAGCTCGTAGGACGTCGGCGCTAGTTCAAAGGCAATCTCGGCGGCTTGACCCGGGTTCAGCGGCATGGCATCAGCTCGCAAGAACGTGTGAGTGACGAGTCGGGCATCTGCTGATGCGGACGCGGCGGGCCGGCGTTGGATGCCGCGCAAACAGCCCGATGTTACATACTGCGCAATGCCGTGTTCATCTTGATCCTCTAGCCAAGCAATGAATTCATCATCTGTCGCGGAGGAATCGACCCAAAGATCCAGCCGCACGCTGCCAGCGATTAGCAGTTTCGAGGTAAGCGGTTCAGACGTGTAATGCAGCGATTTCGCGTCCGTGGCGCGGCGATCCGCATACGTGAAATTCATTTCGCGCAGTAAAAGCGATGGATTGGGGACCGATCGAAATGTGCGATCGGCCGTGTACGTGTCGAACGCCTCGGCTGAAGCTGGGGACTGACGGCTTAAACGCCCGCCGTCCTCGAAATACAAACGGCGGGACTGCGCCGCGGGCGGAGGCCACGATTTTGCAAAATTCCACCGCTCCGCGCCCATGGTGAAGTACTGAACCGGCGCGCGCCCCTCGTACCCATTGCGCTCACCCTTTAGATAGTGATCGAAGAACTGCAGCACTTCCCCCGCCAGATTGAAGGAGCCTGCATGCCACTGAGTAAAAGGACTCGCGTCTTGGAGTCCATGATTCCAAGGTCCGATAATCACGCGTCGAGGGTTGGTTAACGTGTTGAAAGCCCTCAAACCAGCACCCGCACCGTCCATCCATCCGTGTAGAATCAGCAGCGGTGTTCCGGAGGCGCTGATCTGCTCAGCCTTTGAGCTGGCTCCGATCGCCTGCGTCGGAATTCCCAGCGAGGTGTCGTCGTCACGAAAAACTACTTCCGATGCGAGCTGCCCAATATCGCCATTCCGCCGGTGTTCAGCCACCGCTTGAGCGAGAAGACGCTTGCCCTCAGTTCCATCCACCGGTGTTACGCCATGCATGAACATCCTGAAATAGAAGGGTGGCCGCATTTGCGGTGGCAGTTCACCCTCGTCGTAGAAGCTCATCATTTTCGCCAGCGCACTGGGCGCGACGGAAGGAACCCCTCCCGGATGAGTAAAATCCTGATAGACATCGAACCCCCCGCGGTCGAAGAAACAAGCCTTTATCGCGGCATTGTGCTCAGCTAGCAGTAGCAGCGCACTCACAGATTCAAAGGACAACCCCCAAACTCCGACAGCGCCGTTAGACCAGGGCTGCTTCGCGATCCAGTTGACAACCTCGTCTCCATCGCGAGCCTCGCTATCGCTGAAAGGGACGGATCTGGTTCCAAAGGATGCTCCACTGCCGCGGATATCCATGTTCACCATTGCGTATCCATGCTGTAACGCTACGTTGCCGGGATCGCTGCTATCGCGCATTACGGCACTAGCAGGCCAGGGAATGTTCCAGCGTCGCCAATACCGCGCCGAGCGCAGCAGCGTGGGCAGCCTTTGCCCCGATCGAAGATTAGCGGGGAGAATCGTAGTTACGGCGATCCTGACCCCGTCGCGCATCGTAAGATACTGCGATTTGTCTGTCGACTCGGTGGATGTAATTGGCTGGGATTGCAGGTACTCCGAGGCAGAAGGCCAATTATCGGCCGAAAGCGGGTGTGGCGCGCTGTGGCTGTGCAGGAAAAAAAAGGCGGTACATATCGCGACTGCAACGACTGCGAGGCCAACGAAAACCTTTCTGGATTTCCCAATACGCTTCATGTTTTGCAGGCCTTTCTGGGATCACGACGGTTTCCGGCGGACTGGCAGCAGTCTAGCACGAATTAGAGGCGACGTTCCGCTGTGCTTCCTGGGGCAGTCCCCACCTTCTGCGATGACTGACGGCTAGCCGCCCAGATTCCTACCGCGCCTGCCAGTCGCGAGACCAGTAGTCCGGCGATACACCAGGCGGTGGCGGACGCGAGCAGGCGAACTCTGTTGAGGCGATACCATCTCCTTAATAGCGTTTCCCGCATTGGGCTTGGGATGCTTGGAGCGCCAAAGAGTAACTTCAGGTTTACCGTGCGGACCAGGTATACCGTTACTCCGATCACGGTGAAAGAGCTTACAGCAGTTGCTCCAAGTAACGGCCGGTACGCTCGATATTTCCATCCTGTTTTTACCGCTGACAATGTCGCACCGGCCACGATCGGAATCGCGGGGAGGTAATACCGTACCGGACTGCCTTTGCCCAGAATGGATTTATGCAACTGTTCATTTTGGCTGGCGCATTGATTTGCCAGCGTGTCCGGAATTCTGACCAGAGCCTCGTAAAGGTTGCCAAAAAAGCACTGAGCATAACCCAATCGGGCGAGGCTGAGAAGCGCCATTACCGCCTTTTCACCACCCGGCCGGCAGCCGCCCTCCTTCTTAATGGTTGTTTCGCTCATTAACGAGAGCTCCTGAAACTTCCATACTTCCGATGACGGATCAAACGCCGCCGATGTGACAAGAATCGTGGTTTGCGCGCCCGGCCAAGCGAATGAAGAGCCAAGGAGAACTCCGGGAATTATCCGGTGCGGTATCCACCCCGCTATGCGCGAACTACTTGAGGTATCCGGTCGAAATGGTCATCTCGCGTGATCAGTACAAGGTCGTGTTCAAGGACGAGCGCGGCAATCCAAAGATCATTGTCCGGAACCGGAGTGCCGGCTCGCTTGAGTTGAACGAAGATCCGCGCGTACTGTTCCGCCGTTTCTCTACTCGGAAGCAACACGCCAACGGTAGGTTTGGCTAGCAATCTGTTAAGCAGAGCCTCGTTCCGCCGCTGCTGCGTTCCGCCCTGAAAACCAGCTTTGATTTCGCCCAGCGCGAACAGGGGAATCCAGACCTCTTCGGACGTGCTTAACTGGTCTGCAAGTTCCACATCACCGCGAAACAGATCGGTGATGCGATTCCTGTCAAGCGCAACTCTCACTTCCATTTATCCGGATCAATCTGTCTTTGACTCGCCACAATCTCATCAAAGGCGGGGTCAGAAGTCCATTGGCCGGTAACATCCCGGAAATCCGCTCGCTTCCTCTCGCCGGTCGTGAGGGCAGTCAGTTCCTCTACAATCAGCCGGTTCAAGCTCACCTTGCGCCGGATGGCCCTCCTGCGCAGCGCCCTGTCAACCTCTCGTGGCACTCCACGAATCGTGTACTGAATCTCACGCGCCTGCTCTCTCATGCCTGCATGATAGCGAAAATTGTAGGCAGATTCTCTCCCACGATCCGCTCGCCTGCATAACCCATAAGCCGCACCTATAAGGGAAACGCGCTTCCTACTTCTCCCTTCCCACTCACCCCATATTCAGCCGCTTCTCTTTCCAGCGCCCGCGCGTAAAATCCGGAAACTGCTGCGGCATGCTCCCGTTGGCCACCGACGCCACGCTCAGCGGCCCGGGAGCGCTCCACGCCGCCGCATCATAAACGTCCATATCCGGAACAAGACCACGCCGCATCGCCTCCACCAGCCGGCAAGCCATGATGTAATCCATGCCGCCGTGATCGCCCTCCGTTTTGGCGCGCTCGCCATTCATCTTCCAGAACGGGTGCCGGTACGCCTCCTTATATTGATCGATCGGAGTGAATTCTTCCTTCTCTGGATTATCGAAGTAGATGCGCGGCGGATAATCGCGAAAAACTCCTTTGGTCCCGGAGATCAGGTTAATGCGGTCGTAAGGCCGCGGATTCACCACGTCGTTTTGCAGCAGAATCGTGAGCCCGTTCGCGGTTTTAATCAAAGACGAATTCATGTCGCCGCAGATATACTTCTCTTTCCACTTCGGACTATCTGGCGGCACATTGGCGGCGCGCCACGCGTCCAGGCCGCGCTCGCGTGAGCTCATCGAAACCAGATATTCGAAGCGGTCGCCGCGTTGGATATCCATATAATTCGCCACCGGCCCGAGTCCGTGCGTCGAATACAAGTTGCCGTTCTTCTGCGTGTGCGGAAAACGGCGCCACAGTCCCTCACTTCGGTTTTCATTCAGAATCCGGCGCAGGTCATGAATATAGGCGCCCTCGCCGTGCAGCAGATCCCCGAACAGCCCCTGCCGAACCATATTCAGCACCATCAATTCGTTTTCGCCGTAGCAGCAGTTTTCGCACATGATGCAGTGGCGGCGCGTGCGCTCGGACGTGTTCACCAGCGCCCAGCAATCTTCAATGCTGGTGGCCGCGGGCACTTCCACCAGCGCGTGTTTGCCGTTATTCATCGCCGCCAGCGCGGCCGGTACGTGCCACTCCCATGGAGTAGCGATGTAGACCACATCGACGTCGTCCCGCTTCACCAGGTTTTTGAAATCATGATCGCCGTCCGTATAAAGCGTGGGTTCAGCGAAGCCGCCCGCGGTCACGGTTTGCTGCGCTTCCAGGGCATGATCGCGAACCGGATCGCAGATGGCCGTGAATTGTACGCCTTCCGTTGCGACGAACGTCTTCAGCATCGAATTGCCGCGCAGCCCCGCGCCAATCAGCCCCATGCGGACTTTATCGCGCGGTTCAAACGTCATCCCGATAACCGATTCGCCCGTTTGCGCTGGCAGCACATTGCTCGCCGCGGCAGCCGCTATTCCCATTCCCAGGCTTTGCAAAATGGAGCGGCGTGTCGTGATCATTGACATATTTTTGTGCGGAAACGAAAAAGGATGCCTGAAGTCGAATATACTAGCCAAAATCGAGGCAAGCTATGAAAGTCCTTGACAGCGTCGGCATGGTTTTAAAGGAAAAAGGCGGCCAGATCTGGTTTATTGATCCCGCCGCGACCGTCTACGAAGCGCTCGAAGTCATGGCCGATAAAGGCGTCGGAGCCCTGCTCGTCATGCAGGGCAGTAAACTGCTCGGCGTCATCTCCGAACGCGATTATGCGCGCAAAATCATCCTGACCGGCCGCTCTTCAAAAACAACTCGCGTAAGCGAGATCATGAGCTCGCCCGCGCGCACCATCAATATGGACACCACCGTGGACGATGCCATGCACATCATGACCAACAATCGAATCCGCCACTTGCCCGTAATGGATGGCGATGGCAATGTGGCGGGCGTCGTCTCATTAGGCGATCTCGTGAAGTGGACCATCACATCGCACGAACAGACCATCGAGCAACTCGAAAGCTATATCTCCGGCAGCCGCTAGCCCCCAGCGGCCCGGTTATGCCTGCGATAGAAAAATTCTTCTTTGCAAACGTCTTGCCCGGCGTTATCTTTATAAAAAGCTCTCATTGCCCATGAGCAGCTTCTACCGGAGCCCGTTCACTCCACCCGCTCACCGCTTGAGCAGATTTCCCAGTCGTCAATAAACTCGAAGAGAGGATGTTTCTTTGCAGCCCCGGAGCTGCCAGATAGCGTCCAAAGAGGTGACTGCGCAAGAGATGGCCAAAGTGTTCTTAGTTGGGGCAGGGCCGGGTGATCCGGATCTTCTCACCCTGAAAGCTGCCCGCATACTTCAGCAAGCCGAGGTCGTAATCCATGACCGGCTCGTCAACGCTGGCATTCTCGCGCTCGCACCCGGCGCCTTGCTCATCGATGGCGGCAAACGCCGCGGCGAACAGGAACGAATCCAGCGCGAAATCAACCGGCTGCTGGTGAAATATGCGCGCGATGGCCGGCGCGTCGTCCGCCTCAAAGCAGGCGATCCCATGATCTTTGCGCGCGGTTTCGAAGAGTGGGAATACCTGCTCCATCATGGAATTGAAGTCGAAGTAGTTCCGGGAATTTCCTCCGCACTCGCCGCGCCATTGCTCGCCGGGGTCCCGCTCACCTGTCGCGGTACGGCAGCATCCTTTGCGGTAATCGCAGGCCATCGCGAGAACTTCATGCTGGCCGATTGGCAGCAGTATGCGCAGCTCGATACTCTCGTCATCCTCATGGGAGTTGAAAATCGCGAATATATCGCCGAAAGCCTGATTCGCTCGGGCCGCAGCGCCGCTCAACCCGTGGCATTCATCGAGAATGCGACCACCCCCGGGGAGCGCGTCATCGAAAGCACGCTCGGCGCCGTCGCCGCCGGTGAAGTAGACGTAAACCCGCCGGCCGTTTTTGTCATCGGCGACGTCGTGGCCCTGCGCCATCGCCTTCTGGAAACGAAATCCGCGCTGGAACGGATACCGGCGAGATAAGTGCCGAACACCTGCACGCGGCTGCTGCCGCACAGCTCGCATTCCCCTAACTCCGTACGCCTGCGGCTCGTGCTCTGCGCCAACTGGCTCGTCGTAGCATCTACCTCATCCGCATTGCAGGCACAGGCGCCGGGCGCCGCTGCCGCAGATCCCATCAAAATCGGTAACATCACCGTATCCGGCAGTTTGCGTTCGCGCCTCTATTTCTGGGATTGGTTTCAGCCCGCCGCCGGCAACAACAATTATCAGTATTCAGGCAATGTCTTCCGCATCAGCCTTTCCGAAAGTCGCGACACCTGGGACTGGAAGGCTGAGTTCGCCCTTCCGTTCCTTCTTGCCATGCCTTCGAATGCCACCGGCACGGGCCCTCAGCAAGGCGCGTTGGGACTTGGCGCAAACTATGCGTCCGCGAATTCCGGCAAGCAGAACGCAGCGATGATCTTTGCCAAGCAGCTCTATCTACGGCTGGACGGGTTAGCCGGCAACCGCGAACACACACTTCAGATCGGGCGCTTCGAGTTCGCGGACGGAAGCGAATTGACTCCAAAGAACGCCACGCTCGCCGCATTGAAGCGCGATCGTATTGCCCAGCGCCTGATCGGCGCCTTTGGATTCACTGACGTGGGCCGCAGTTTCGATGGCCTCCATTACGCCTACGGAACGGCCAGAGATAACTTCACATTCGTGGGCGCGATACCCACGCGCGGCGTCTTCCAGGTGGATGGCTGGGGCTGGAACCGCGTCGCATTTGCCTATACCGCCTACACGCACGAGTGGGGACATAACCGGCATGCGGCGGACACCCGGCTGTTCTTCTTCGAATATGACGACTTCCGGCATATCTTGAAAACCGACAACCGGCTCTTAAGCACGCGCCGCGCCGATCTGGCCAATATTCGCATTGATACCTTTGCAGGGCATTCCGTGCACGCTTTCGAGACCAATGCGGGAACCGCTGATCTGCTCTTTTGGGGTGCAGTGCAGACCGGCCGTTGGGGAGTTCAGGCGCAGCGGGCTGCTGCCTTCGATATCGAAGGAGGTTTCCAACCAAAAACGTTCTCAAAGGCCAAGCCTTGGCTGCGCAGCGGCTTCACTTATGGTTCCGGAGACGGCAATGCGAACGACAACACCCATGGGACGTTTTTCCAGTTGCTTCCCACGCCGCGCACCTACGCTCGCTTTCCGTTCTTCAACATGATGAACAACGAGGATCTCTACGGCATCCTGCTGCTGCGGCCCAACGCCAACCTGACGGTCTCGAGCGAGTTCCATTCGCTCCGCCTCGCCAACCGCAACGATCTCTGGTATAGCGGAGGCGGTGCGTTTCAGCCCTGGACCTTCGGCTATACCGGCCGTTCGGCATCCGCTGCGCGATCTTTGGCAAGTCTTTACGACACCCAGCTCGATTACCGCTTGAATCGCAGTGTTTCCCTGACAGCTTATTTAGGCTATGCGCAGGGCCTCGCGGCCATGGAGCAGATCTATTCCAAAGGCAAGGACGGCCGGTTCGGATACTTGGAGCTGTTTTACCGGTTCTAATGAACGGCTGGAGTCGGGCTTAACACACGAACTCGCCGCGGCTCGCCTCAGGCTTCCAGTCTGGCCAGAAGATCAGTCCAGGTGATGATTCGAAAGAACCGCAGTTTGCCTTGGCGGGAGATCAAATAAATTCCGCGTTTGGTTACGAGCAAGGATGTTCGTTTCGCGCTCGCCATGGGGGCATCTTTGCGCAGTTGCGAGATAATTGCCGTCTCTGATGCGGACGCCTTACCCTGATGCTAATCCTAAGCCCACTAGATTAGCCGCGGCGATGATCACGAGAATACCGATCCAGAGCGGGCGAATGGCGCGGCTGCTCACACCGGCCCACTCCCCAAGCGCCAGCCCTACGATACCGCCGAACAGGACGTAGCCACTCATGTGCAGCATCCAGTTCACATAGCTAAGCCGCTGCGGGATGTTTGATACTCCCCAGGCATAAAAGAAGAACTGCAGATACCACATGATGCCGCCGAGCGCTGCCAGGGTTGCGTTCTTTGTAACTATGTTGGTTGGTTGCCGTAGGTCTCGCCGTAGCGAGATTTTGGAGAGGGCTGCAAGGCGGACGAAGCAGTAGGAAAAATTCACGAAAGCGCCGCCGCCCATGATGAACACATACGCCGGCAGCGCCGAATAGAGCGGATTAACGCCGGCGCGCAGCGCCGCACCCTGAATTGGCTGAGCCGCGTCAATAGCGAACGACATTCCCGAGGAAAAGATGCCGCAGATGACTGCGAGTGCCAATCCGAGCATCACGTTGAACTCACTCGGCTCGTCACCTTTTAGCTGCATCTCCTTTTGATGTCCTGCCCACGAAACAATCGCGACGCCAATCAGGGCCACAGCCACACCGGCCATATTGAGTAGGCCGCTGCGCGTATGGAACAACATCGCCGACTGGCCGTGCATCAGCGGCGGCGCCAGGGTGCCGACCACGAGCGTCACGCCAATCGCCACGCCAATGCCGAGCGACATGCCCAGGTAGCGCATGGTCAAGCCATAATTCACATTTCCTACACCCCACATGGCCCCGAATAGGGCGACCTTCAATAACACTGCCCCAGGAATAGAGCGGTAGAAAGCACCAAAATGCGGCAGAAGAATGTAGCTGACGCTAATCGGGAGCAATATCCAGGAGAAGACTCCGGCTACGGCCCATGTGGTCTCCCACGACCATTTCTTTACCTTTTCAATAGGTGCGTAGAATGACGCCGCTGACGCCGCACCCACCATGTGCCATCCGATCCCAGCAAGTAGTGACATTCGTTCTCCTCGTTTCGCGTGCGATATCGGTTCTCGTGAACTTCTCCCGTCAAAGGGAGGCGCCGCTGGCTGGATTCAGAGTAACGTCCTGATGTTGCTCGTCCAGATGGAACACTTCTTCAAGAGGCGACATGGCGCGATCAGGCGTGGCGCCGTTTGTCTGAACAAAGAACGGCAGCATTTCGCGCTGCCACCGCTGATTCACGTCGCGCCGCGCCATTTCAGACCGGGCATGCTCAAAGTCTTCCGTTTCGAGATAACCGATTAGAAGACCATCGGGCCGCAGGAAGAGAGAGTAATTGTGCCAGCCGGTTTCGCGCAACGCCTGCTGCATCTCCGGCCAGACCGCGCTGTGCCGCCGCTTGTATTCTTCCATGCGCTCCGGGCGAACCTGGAGCGTGAAGCAGATCCTCTGCATCGCTTAAGAGTTTCTCCTATCGCAGGAATGCTTCCTGGAGCCCGCCGTCTACTGGGATGATGTGACCCGTCGTTTTGGCGGCTTCTTCGCTTGCCAGCCAGACAATCGCATTGGCGCAATCCTGCGGCAGAATAGGCCGCCGCGTGAGCGTCCGCTGTGCATAAAAATTCGCGAGTTTGTTCCGCAGTTCTTCCGTTGTTTCCGATTCCGAAAATTCGATCTTATACTTCTGCAGCGATTGAATCACGCGGTCGCGCGGAAACATCGTGGAACCGGCGACCACCGTAGCCGGCGCGATGCCATTCACCCGCACCAGCGGCGCCAGCCCCACCGCCAGCTCGCGAATCAAATGATTCAGCGCGCTCTTACTGATGTCATAGGCTTCGCTGCCGAACTTCGGAACTACTGCGTTCGCCGAGCTCGTCAGCACGATGCAGGCCGGAAGCTTCTGATCACGCAGAATCCATCCCGCCTCGCGGGCGAGCAGGTAGTTACCGGTGACGTTTACCAAAAACGTCTTGCTCCACTGGGTCTCGCTGAGCTGGCCGTCTTTTTGCGCCACCGGGAAAATAGCCGCCGTGTTGATAATCGCATCGATACCACCGAACTGGAGCACTGTAAAACGCGCCGCCTCGGCAATGCTTCCCGCGGAGCTGATATCGATTGCGGTATGCGCGACGACCTCCGGTGAAGCCACCGCCGCCGCTTCGCCCGCGACCTCTTTCGCGCCTTCAGCGTTCTGATCCGCAACCACCACATGCGCGCCCTTGCGCGCCAGAATCAGCGCCACCTCACGGCCAATGCCGCTGCCGCCGCCCACAACCAGCAGAATTTTGCGGCTGAACTCCGCTTCCGCAGGCATGCGCTGCAGCTTGGCTTCTTCTAATGCCCAATACTCGATGCGGAACGCCTCCGAGCGCGGCAAAGCGACATAGTTGTGCCGGCTTTCAAATTGCTTGGATTGCTCTGCCGCCCGCGCTTGCGGCAAGGGATGCGTTGCCGGACCGGATTCGAGGGCGTTCGCTCCCGCCATCACATGGATGGCATTGACGAAGAACTCGGTCGTGATACGCGCCTCTTTTTTGTTCTTGGCGAAGCCGAAAAGGCCCACCCCCGGAATGAGCACCACCGAAGGATTCGAATCGCGCAGCTTTGGTGATTCCGGAGTAGCCCAGGCGTTGTAGTAGGCGGCGTACACGTTGCGATACGTCTCTGCCCGTTCGGCGATCAGCGCTTTAAGCGTGTCGATATTTTCCTCGCTCGGATGCCAGTCGACCAGCATCGGGCAGATGCGCGTGCGCAGGAAATGATCGGGGCAGCTTGTTCCCAGATCCCCGAGCTCGGCTGCCCACTCCGACCCGGCAAAGGTGAGTGCGTCTTCCTGATCGGTGTAATGCGCAATCACACGCCGGTTGGAAGACATGATGCCGCGCAGCGTGGGAAGAATCGCGGCAGCGATTTGGTTCCGGTTCGGCAGCGATTTGTATTTTTCGCCCCCGAACGGAGGAGCATTCAACCTCTTTTGATGCTCCAGGATGAACTCGCCCATCTGGTCAATCGTCCGGATGCTGTTCAGGTAGCATTCGCGCTGCGTATTGCCCCAGGTAAACAGGCCGTGGCTGCCCAGCAGAACGCCATCGCAGCCGGGGTTCTCCTTCACCGCTTTCTCGAGTTGCAGCGCCAGTTCAAATCCCGGACGCTGCCACGGCAGCCAGACGATCTTCCGGCCGTACTGCCGGTTGAACTCCTCCAGTTTCTGCTTGCCGTTCGCCGCCGCTGCAATCGCAATCGCCCAGTCCGGATGCAGATGATCGACGTGATCGAACGGCAGAAAAGCGTGCAGCGGCGTGTCGATTGAAGCGGCGACGCGGTTCTGCCCAAACGCCGACAGCGGATAGTAGCCCACCATCTCGTCTTCATGCGCCTCGCCTCGATAGAGTTGCTTGAGCTGCTCCAACCGGTCGAGGTATAGAAGCGCAAAACCGGATTCCTTGATCGAGCCGAGATCTCCGCCGCTCCCCTTCACCGCCAGCACGCGCACCGGCTTGCCCGTAAACGGATCCGGCAGCATGATCTTTGAGCTGGTGTTGCCGCCGCCAAAGTTTGTAATGCGCAGGTCCGCGCCAAGCAGGTTTGAGCGGTAGCGCAATAGCGCTAGCTGATTGTTTTGAAGTTGGGCGGCGATTTTATCGTCCCAGAGATCTTTCAGGTGATGAACGGTTTCTGTAGCTGTGGGCATGGTTGACTCTCTCAACACGCGCGAACTGTACTACGCATAAGACGTTATGCCGGCCATATTTTTAGCACTGCGTTCCCGGGTAATTTTCTCCAGGTAACCGCTCGAACGGAAGGCCTGCATCGGATCTTCCGGCAGGCCCTTCGAGGCGCGCCACTCGCGAATGCTCGGACGCACATCGGTCGAAAACGCATCCTGGAGATAAGATTCGGCTCGCACAAGCTCGGCTTTCGCCTGGGCGCTGGCGAGTTGCTCGTGATCCACCAGGGCCGCCTTCGCGAAAAGCTCCTGCGCCACGGTAACGGTCTGGATCATGGCCTCGATTTTGCCTTTGAGGTTATGGCTCTGATCGATCATGTACGCAACATCGGCGCGGCTGCCGTTTTCCCACTCGAAGAAAAGAATCTCGTGGAAGATGCGAAATACCTGGTACGGGTCGATAGACCCCATCGTGAGATCGTCGTCGGCATAACGGCGGTCGTTGAAATGGAAGCCGCCGAGCATGTTTTCCGAAAGCAGCCAGGCAACAAGCTGCTCGATATTCTGCGCCTGATAATGATGCCCGGTATCTACCAGCACTTTCGCTTGCGGCCCGGCTGCCTTAGCCAGCAGCAGCGCCATCCCCCAATCGGCTATATCGGTGTGATAAAAAGCCGGCTCGAACGGTTTGTATTCGACCAGCAAGCGCTGATCCGGCGCGAGTCTCGCATGGCTTGCTTCGAGCAACTCCGTGAACCAGGCTTTTCGCCGCCGCATGTTCGCGGTTCCGGGATAATTCGAGCCGTCGGCAAACCACAATGAGATATCGCGGCAGTGCAGACGTTTTGCAATCTCGATGCTCTCTTCGGTATGACGGAAAGCCTGCTGCCGTACCGATTCGTCTGGATTGCCGAATGAGCCGTATTTGTAGATCTGATCCTGAAAGTAGTTCGGATTGATCGCCCCCGGCCGCACGCCGTAGCGCGTTCCGAGTTTATCGACTTCACTGCAGCTTCCGATGCCCTCGGGAAGATCCCACAAAACGTGCAGCGCCACAGTCGGGCAGATGCCGGTGAGAGCGTGTACCTGCCCCGCATCGGAAAACTTCTCCTCCACCGTAGTTGCCGCCGCCGGCTGCAGGAACTTGCCGAAGCGCGTACCGGTATTGGCAAATCCCCAGGAGGGCAGCTCAATGCGGAAGGTCTCGAGCGCGGCGTGAATTTTGTCGGTCAGATTTGATGGCATGCGGGCACCAATCGATGCCGACATGGTAATTCACGTTACTGCTTAATAGTAGTCTTTTCTAGCGCCGGGCGCTGATTTTGCACTGTAAAATGCCGCCTGCTTCCCGCGCGGCAGGCGGTTTCATCTGCTACTAGAAACTCGGCGCCACTCCGCTCCTGATATATTTTGCATTGCAGAAGATAGTTCGAGGTAACCATGAGCGTTCCCGTCCGGAGCCGTGATCCGTACTTAGTAAAGTCCGTCATCCACTCGTCGCAATTGCTGCTGGCATTTCGCAGCGCCGGTGAGACCCTGCGGCTGAAGGAAATTGCCGCGCGCAGCGGCTTGCCCAAGACCATGGTCTTCCGGCTGCTGTATACGCTCGAGCGTTGCGGAATGATCGAGAAGGTCGGCGAGAATCTGTACCAAAGCTGTCTGCGGCCATTCAAACAGCGCATGTATCGCCTCGGCTATGCGGCGCAGGGAACCGACTATGAGTTCTCGAAGGACGTCTCAACCAGCCTCGTGCGCGCCGCCTCGGCGGAAGGCATAGAGCTCATCGTGCTCGACAACCGCTATAACCCGAAAATCGCGCAGCGCAATGCCGATCTGCTCGTACGGGAAAAGGTGGACCTGGTAATTGAGTTTCAGACGGATGAAAACGTCGCGCCGGTTGTCGCCTCCAAATACCGCGAGGCAAACATACCGCTGATCGCCATCGATATCCCGCACCCCGGCGCTACCTATTACGGCGCCAACAACTACGAAGCCGGGTTGATCGGCGGCCGCTATATGGGACGTTGGGCCAAGCACCACTGGCAATCCGATGTCGACGAAATTATTTTGCTGGAGCTGCCGCGCGCGGGAAGCTTGCCGCGCATGCGCCTCACCGGGATGCTGGCGGGCATGAGAGAAGTGGTTCCCAAGCTGGATAACTGCCCGGTGATTTACCTGAACACCGACGGCCAGTTGGGTGAAAGTTTCGAAGCGATGCGCAAGCACCTGCGCGCCAGCCGCGCCAGCCGCATTATGATCGGCGCAATTAATGATGCGACCGCGCTCGGCGCATTACGCGCATTTCAGGAAGCAGGCCGCGCCGCCAATTGCGCGATTATGGGCCAGAACGCATCGCCCGAAGGAAGAGCGGAGTTGCGCGAGCCGGGCACCAGAATGATCGGCTCCGTCGCCTACTTCCCGGAACGCTACGGCGATGATCTGGTGCGCGTCGCACTGGATATTTTGAACCGCCGTCCGGTACCGCCGGCGGTGTTTGTCAAACATCAACTCATCACGCCGGAGACGGTGAATCACTTCTATCCCAATGACCGGCTGATGCAGGTCGCGACCGCAAGCGCCTGAAGGAGTATACTTAAGGAGTCTGAGCACCCCCGCCCATTCGTCAGATCCTCTGAACTAAGTCAGATCTTCTGAAAACCATTTCTTAGAACAACAGCAAGGGCCCGTTGGGAGCGTAAGACATGCATTTCGCATACGAAGGCTTTACTCAAGATGGCGACATAAGATGCTTCTTGTTTCGCCACCTCGGAGAGCACCAGCCAATAAGTATCTTCGCGATTGAAATCGATCTGCGCCTGTTCATGCAAAACGGTATGCCGGTGCAGGAAGGCCCCATGTTTTGCCTTCAACTTCTCAACGCCGCATCCGTTACTGGGCCAACTTGTCTGGATGGATTTCGCAATTACAAAGTCGTCAGACAGGATTTTCATTCATTCGTCATGGAACGCGAGCGAGTGGCTGCCGAGAAGGCGGCAAGAAAACTCACTCGCAAGCCGTTCCGCCCGCTGCCATCCATGGCGTCAAACCTTCACCTGGCAACGCGCTCCAAGGAGCGCTAACGCCATGTCCTTTACAGAATGTGCCGCCCGTGCGTTTACGGCGGTATCCATTCAGAAGAACGCGCCGGAATCCTCCGGCGTCTATGGCCTCGCGAACGCGCGTGAATGGATATTCATCGGCGAAGCAAATAACATCCGGGCGCGGCTGATGGAACATCTGTCAGAGGCAGGCACCCGGCTTATGCATCGCCAGCCGACGGGCTTTACGTTCGAGGAGTGTTCCCCGGGCGAGCGCATCCGCCGTCACGACGCGCTGGTGCGGCAATTCGCACCATCTTGCAATCGGCGTGCTGGCTTGGCAGTAAACCGGCGCATCATCTTACCCGATGTTCGATATCCTCCTCGCGAGCAGTGTGGCCAGCCTGTACAAGCTGCTTGACGTTTTCGAGTTCACGCTTCAGGCGTGCGCCGCGGCGAGCCAGACTAATCACATAAATTGCAACAATCAGCCACGCGGCCGCGAAGCCGTAAAACATGAAAGTAAAATTTCGTGCGTCCATTCAGTTTCCTTCGAGCTACATAGCATGCGCCAGCCGCCGCAGCGAATCGATTTCGCGCGTAGTGGCTTCCTGCCGCGTTCGAATCAATACCAACGCGGTTGCGATCAGCAAAATCGCTAAAAAGTTCAAATAGAAAATGCGTTCCATTGCCGGGTCCATGTGGCCGCCGCCGGTGCGTATGCTGAGCACAGGGCCCGGATGCTGCGTGCGGAACCACTCAATCGATTTCCAGACGATGACCTCATCGACACAGCCAAAAATGCAAAGCGCAGCGGAGAGCCGCCCCCGTTGCGTGGGCTCATCAATCGCTCTGCGAAGCATCAAATAAGCCAGGAAAATGAGTATGCCCACCAGCGCCGAAGTGAGGCGCGCATCCCAGGTCCACCAGATGCCCCAGATGACCCGCGCCCAGATGCTGCCGCTCACGATATTCACCAGCGAAAAGACCAGCGACACTTCGACTACCGAAGCTGCCAGCGAATCCCACTTGAGGTCTTTCGAGCTGAGATAGAGCACGCTGAGTACTAGCGCGACAAAATAGCCCACCATACCAACAATGGCCGCCGGTACATGGAAAAAGAGAATGCGATAGATCGGCCCTTGCATCGCCTCATCCGGCAGCACGAGGAAGATCTGGTACAAGTCATACACCAGCAGCAGGCCGCCGGCAGCAGCCAGGGCGATTGTTAATTTTTCCCGCATAGGTTTATTATCCCGATGTTTCAATTCACCAGAATCGTCTCCGCCAGTGCTATGGCAAGCGACGTAAATACAATGTCGAAAACGATGAGCACCTTGGCCCAGAGCCATTCGTAACTCGTGAACGGCTGATTGCCGAGCAGCGCATTCGTCATCTCAATTGCTCCTACCAGCAACGGCACCAGAAGCGGGTAAATAATCACCGGAAGCATCAGCTCGCGAAGCCGGAGATTCACCGTGAGAGCACCAAAAACTGAGCCGGTGATAGCGATGCCCCAGCTTGCCAGCGCGCAGGTCAACGCCAGTTCGCCCGGATGCAGCCACCAGCGGATGTTGTAGAACACGCCAAAAACAAACAGCGAAACCACTTCCACCAGCAGAAGCAGAAAGAACACGCCGATGGCTTTACCAATAAGCAGGCTCGATGGCGCCAGCGGAGACGCCAGCAAGGTGTCCAGGCACTCGTTCGGAAGCTCGCGCGCAAATCCACGGTTAAACACCAGCGCACCTGCAAACGCAAACGTCAGCCACAGCAGGCCGGCCGCGAGCTCGTGAATTGCCTCCGAAAATGGATCGAAAGCGAAACTGAACAGGATGAGAATGGCAATGGAGAACGCGCCCGCGGCATTGACTGATTCTTTGGTACGAAGCTCGAGCGCCAGATCCTTGCGCGCAACGGAAAACGCCTGCTTGAACGCCTTCACGCGGCGCCCGGCTCCGCGTGCAAACGGTAGAGCAGCGCCGGGTCATCCAACATGGCCTGCGTGCGTTCGCCGCTGAAACGCAGCCTCCCGTTTTCAATAAGGGCGACATGCGAGGCGATGGCCATGGCTTCGCGAAGCTGATGAGTCGACAAAATAATGGTTGCCTGGCGGGCACGCGCTTCGACAAGCAACTGGCTCAACATGTGGATGGCGCGATCATCGAGCGACGTGAACGGCTCATCCAGCAGCAAGACGTTCGGCGCATGCAGAAACGTGCGGGCCAGAGCCAGCCGCTGCCGCATGCCGCGTGAAAACTGCCGGACGGGCATATCCGCAACCCGCTCCAGGCCGACACGCTCGAGCCAGCCGCTTACCACCCCGCGGGCATTCGGCACATCCGCAATGCGGGCAAAAAACTGCAAATTCTCGCGAGCCGAAAGGTCTTCGTAGACTCCGATCCCGTGCCCTAGAAAGCCCGTGCGGCGGCGCGTTTCGCCCGTGCGAGGAGCCGTTCCGAACAAACGCACAGTGCCGCGCTGAAAATGCGACAGGCCGGCGAGAATGCGCAACAGAGTCGTTTTCCCGGCGCCGTTGCGGCCCAGAAGCGCGCAACAGGAACCCTCCGCGACGCTCAGCGTGCAATCGCGCAAAGCCGGGTAATCGCCATAGTATTTCCAGATGTGAGCTATCTCGATCGCCGCTGTCATCCGGTTGATCTGGGTTATTTACCGTAAGGAGAGCGCACCGGTGAGTTGCGGAATAAAAAAATCAGACCGGCGCCCAGAATCGCAAATAGAATCGCAAGCAGCCAGCGAAGATGGGCGTAGATCCGCGGGTTGCCTTCGGTGACTTGCGGGCGGTCGGCATCATCATCGCTCCCGGTGTCCTGCTGGTGCAACGACCCGATTCCGGCGATGTCGAATGAGAAGAAACCCGCAGCGGTGACGTTATAGATAGTGGCTTGCGTCTTGGGTTCCGTGCCGATCTGCTGAATATCCTTGCCGCTGAGCGTGACGCCCGGCGGAGCAATTAAACGCAACGGTCCGGATGGCATTCCTTTTACGCCCACAAGCCGCCCGTGGAAAGTGAAAGGCGAACCCACCGGCAGAACGTAATTCACATCGAACTCTGTTTCGCCCGGTTTGATCGGGAAATCGACTTTGAAGACGTCAGCTTCCTTGGTCTTCTCGGCGGGGCGCGGAAGCGGCATGCCTTGCGGCCCCTGCGCATTCACGCGCACCTGCCCGTTGGCGGCAGGCGGTAGATAGAAACGGAGTTCGCCCGTTTCCGGATTGTTGAAAGTCGTGTTCGTAGTGTTTTCGACGAGCACCGTTTCGGAAACGCCGATCTGGCTCGTGTTCGGCTCAATCATCAGCATCTGCTGCGCAACATGCGCCACTGCCGGTGATTTTGTCGCTTCGAAAATGTCCAACTCGACATTCGAAGTAGCGATATTCGGCGTGAGTAGCTTGTTGTAGTTGACGCCCTTGTAATTGGCTTGCAGCAACTGCGGGCCACCACCCGGCTCGTCTTTTTCGAAAACGAAGTGGCCGGCCGCATCGCTGATCGCGGTTCCGAGCGTCCGCATTCCGCCCTGTCCCGGCTTGATCAAATTGATTGTGACGCCCGGCTGCGGCTTACCCGTCGTGCGGTTTACTACCGTTCCATCGATGGCAGCCTGCAGGGAAGCAGCCATCAATAAGCACACGAGCAGCCTCATGCGATCGCCTTCCCGCATTCACCGCAAAACTTCAAGTGTTGTGCAAAGGAGGCGCCGCAATGCGGGCAGAGCGTCCCGGTTTGCGTCTGTGGTTTCGCTTTCGGCTTTGCCGGGGAGACGGAACTTGGTCCCAATCCAAGCCGCTTGCTCAACTCCTCGGTTTCGGCCAGCACGCCCGCAAGTTCTTTCTGCAAGGCGAGCTTGGTCTGCTGGTAATCTTCATCGGATAGCTTGCCCAAACGATACTCAAATTGCAGGTCTCGCAGATTTTCATAGATCGCCTGTTTGCGATCCTGCAGATGCTGAATAGGCGAAACGGGCAGCGGCTCGGGAATATCGCGATCGCGAACAAAGAGTGTGTAGTACAGGGCTGCAAGCGCAACAACAATGGCCAGGACAACGATCATGTCTGCGCGTCTGAACCCTTTCGTTCCGTTTCCGGAGATTCGCCCAATTCGCGATCAATCTGGTTGCGGAAACGCTCGATTGTGGCGCGGTCGATTTCGGTCAGCGGTTCGGGAGCTTTGCGATTGCGCCGCACATAGGCGGAATAGACGAAAAGCCCGATCAGGAGTGCGATGCCGGGCATGACCCACGTGATGAGTCCGCCCAGTGTGCCGGTTGGCGGCGCGGCGAGCGCTACGGTGCCTTCCTCGCGAACGATAGTATTGATCACGTCCTGATCGCTCATCCCGCTCATCTTCATCTGGTAAATCCGGCGGCGAAGCGGATCGGCAGAGCTGCAGCGCAGCATGGGACAGTTGCCGACCGTGTTGCGGCAACCGCCACAGCGGCACGCGAGGTGATCGCCCACCCGCATGACGCCAGGTGTGAGATAGGACGTCGGATCCTGCGCCACCAGCGCGGCGACCACTGCGCAAAAGGCCAGGACTAATTTAAAGCTCGATCGCCGCAGGCGCGCTCGCAATGCCTACTACCTCCGTTCGCGCGTATTGCAGCCGCACCTTGCCGGGAATCAGGCAGATGATGGTTCCGAACAGGAGAACCCAGTACCCCAGCCAGATGCAACTGACCAGGGGAAAGATATAAATCTGGAAGATCGCTTTGGTATTGTCCGGAAGAACACCCGAGTAGTTTACATACAGATCTTCGTTGAGGCGGCGGCGAATGCCGATGATCGAACTCTGCTCTTGGTTGTTTTTGTAGACCCGCACTTCCGGATCGAGCTGATCGATCACCTTGCCGCCGCGCGATACTTCGATCACTGCATGGCTGAACTGATAATCGGGAGTTTCGCCGTCGTTTACGCTCAGCAGCTTCAGATCGTAGCGGCCGAAACGCAGGCTCTCATTCAGCCCTAAATTGCGCGTCTCGTGCTGGTTGAAGGCGCTGCCGGTAAAGCCGATGAACATCAATACAATCCCGACGTGCACAAGGTATCCGCCGTACCGGCGCGTGTTGCGCCAGGTCAGCTCAAAGGCCGCCTTCGGCAGCGGCAGATGTTCCTTTATTTGGATGGCGCGCGAGCCTTTCCAGAACTCGCCCGCGATGGTGGATAAAACGAACGCGCACAGGCCGAACGAGATGAGCGGCGCTATTTCGTGAATGCCGGCCAGTGCCAGCGAAACGCTCACTGCCAAGCCAATTAGCGCGGGAACGAGAAACGCCCGTTTCAAACTGTTCAACGAGCTTTTGCGCCACGCAATCAGCGGTCCAACGCCGGTCAGGAAAATCAGGAACAACGCGATGGGCACATTGACGCGGTTGTAATAAGGCGCATCGATGGTCTCTTTCTCGCCCGTCAGCGCTTCCATCACCACCGGGAACAACGTGCCCCACAAGATCGCGAAGCAGCTTGCCAGCAGAATCAGATTGTTGAACAGGAAACTCGATTCGCGTGAAACCACGCTCTCCAGCTTCACTTCGCTCTTGAGGTACGGAAGGTTCTTGACGATCGCAAAGGCAGTCAGAACGGTGGCGGAAACGATGAATGTGGTGAAGTACGGCTTCACAGGCGATTGCGCGAAAGCGTGAACCGAGGCGACCAGACCGGTGCGCGTCAGAGTCGTACCAAGAATGCTCAGCAGAAACGTGGCCGATACCAGGACCATGTTCCAGACCTTCATCATTCCCTTTTTTTCCTGCATCATTACGGAATGGAGGAAAGCCGTGGCAGTGATCCAAGGCATCAGTGAGGCGTTCTCTACCGGATCCCAGCCCCAATAACCGCCCCAGCCAAGCACGGTATAGGCCCAGCCCATCCCGAGCAGAATTCCGGTGCTTTGAAACAGCCAGGTAACAATCGCCCAGCGGCGGGTCGTGTGAATCCAGCCTTCACCAGGTTGATGAGTGATCAGCGAGGCCATCGCAAAAGCGAACGGCACCGTGAATCCCACGTATCCGAGATACAGAAATGGCGGGTGGATGGCCATGGTCCACCACTGCAACAGCGGGCTGAGGCCGTTGCCATCGCCAACGTCGATGACACCGCGTCCGGCCATCAGCACCTGGAACGGGCTTGCGACGAACGCCACCATGCCCACAAAGAAGGCGAGGGTGGTCATCATGATCGCAACCACGATGGGCATCATCTCGCGGAATTTGCGCCGGTTCGTATAGACCGCGATGGCCGAATAGGTTGAAAGCAGCCAGCTCCAGAAAAGCAGCGAGCCTTGTTGTCCGCCCCACCAGGCTGTGAATTTGTACACCGCAGGCATCGCCTTGTCGGTATGTGCCGCGACATAGGCGATGCGGTAATCACCCTGCATCAACAGCGCGATCAGCACAGCAGAGGCGATTGTCAGGAGCGCCCAGATAGCGTACACGGCGCGTTCGGCGCTAACCGTCAGATATGGCCGGCGCGCATACTTGCCGCTGATGGCCGCTATCACCGAAAACACTGCCAGGCAGAAAGCCAGCAAGACCGAAAGCGCGCCAATATTTTCCATGAACTGCTTGCTTTATGAACGCGCGGACGCCGTTTCGTGAGTTACGCGCTGCGCCGGTTTGGCCTCATATTTCGATGCGCATTTGGCTTGAATGTGGTTGGCTTCAAACGTTCCGTTCGCCGCCAATCGGCCTTCTGCCAGCGCCTGAGCGTTGTCTTTGAATGTGTCCGGCAACGGATCGGAACCGGTATAAACCACGCTTAGAGTATCGGCGCCCTGGTGAAGCTGGAACGAAACGCGGCTGCCGCTCTTGACGATGGAACCGGGCTCCACCTCGCCGCCCACACGAAGCCGTTGCCCCTGCGCCTGCGCGCCCATTTTTTCAAGCTCCGGGATGGTCTTATAGTACGTTTTGGTATCTTTCACGCCGCTAAACGCCAACCAGACGAGAGATCCAACAATCAGGACCATAAGAATCCCGAACTTCACGTACGTATTCATTTTTGGGAGGCCTAAGAGATAAGTATAGCGATGAATCGTTCGATGATGCTGAGTCCTGCGGCGCCCGAAACGCACTTTCACCGGCTCGCCACGCGCGCGCCATTCATGTGCTTGCTGCTTTTGACGGTTGCGGTTTCGAGCCTGTATGCACAAGGCCCTCCGTTCCAAACTGATGACCCGGTTCCAGTCGAGCTACACCACTACGAGTTCTACATATTCGGAACTATGGCTGGAACGCCCGCCGAAATCGACTCCACCGGTCCGGCCTTCGAGTTCAACTGGGGCGCCATTCCCAGAGTGCAACTGCATGTGATCGCACCCTGGGGCAGTATCAACCCTTCCAACAACCCCATCTACGCGCCCGGAGGAACGGGCCCCTCCGCTTTCGGCTACACCGACATGGAACTCGGCGCGAAAATCGCGTTCATCAAAGAGTCGAAATACATTCCCCAAATCGGCACGTTCACGATGTTCGAAATGCCAACCGGCAATTACGACAAGGGCCTCGGCGTGGGAAAGGTGTGGTACAAAGTGCCTCTCTGGCTGCAAAAGAATTTCGGGCACTGGCTGCTCGACGGCGGGGGCGGGGAGGTCGTCGTTCCTCAAACCGGCTACCGCAACTTCCCCTATGGCGCATTCCTGTTGAAGTACACCTTCGGCGAGCGGTTGGAACTCGGGGGCGAGGTGTTCTCGCATGGACGCGAGGGCTACGCCACGCCGCAGACGCAAGCTTCCACCATGATCGATATCGGCGGTTACTATCACTTCAAGCATCATCCAGGGGAGCAGTTCTTGTTTTGCTACGGGCACTCGGTAGCCGGCCAAACCGAACAATACGCGTATGCCGGCATGTACTGGACATGGGGCAAAGACAACAAGTGAGGGTAAAGCTGCGGCTGATTCCCGTCCGAAGCCTGGTTGCAAAGTAAACTACGATCATCGGGGATTGCAATTGGCCAGCCCGCTGAAGACATTTCCGGCATTCGGGCGCGCGCCCGCGC
>JAJPJN010000039.1 GCA_021324185.1 Terriglobia bacterium
AAGGCCGAAAATGGCTTTGTTTCGCAACAGCATGCCGAAGCCGCCGAAAAGCGCCGCGAAAAACGCTCGCAACAGCAGGATGAACTGCACCAGGTGCGTCACGCCACCGCCCAAATCAACTTCCAGATGAAGGAACAGCGCTATTTGAAGGCGACAGCGGCTTCCGGAGCATCCAAAACCGCGAACACAGGCGGCGAAATCCACCAAATCGCCGCCTGAAATCGCTCCAACTCACCTCGCTTTGCCCCGCTCGCACCCATCGTGCGCATGCTCCCTACTTCCTGCTTCCGGCTACCCCATTACCTCGGTCCGGCCGGGCGCGGCCGCAATGTGGTTCCAACGGGCTTTGTATTCGGCTACCGCAGCGGACGCAAAGGCCCGCAGCGCGGCCTCAAAGCCCACAATCGCGGCGTTCAAGCCACAGGCCAAGGCGACCAGCGCGGACGCCAGAAAATCGGCCAGGTATTTCAGCGCCGACATATGTGGATCGTTGCGCGAGCGCAAGGAGGCCAAGGTGCAAAAGCCGGCGAAGGCTACGAAAACGACTGAGAGTGTTGTGGCGTTCATGCGGTTTTCCTTTCGAATGGTTTCCAGAACTGACACCTCCAGCATGGAGCGCACAGCCTTCCGCATTCAATCGCCCCGCGGGGCTTAAGTGGACCAGTTGAACTATCCCTAACCGGATACTCAGCGGGGCTGCTAGTGGCCGATCTCTCTTTGCCCCCTGAATTACCTTTAAAATAATGAGCAGCCTCACCGTCACTCTGCCCGATGGCAGCAAGCAGTCCGTGCCCGAAGGCACGCGTCCCATTGACGTCGCCAAGTCGATCAGCCCGCGCCTCGCCGCCGATGCAATCGTCGCTCGCGTCAATGGAGAATTGTTCGATCTCACTCGCCCGCTCGAAACCGATTCGCAGTTGGAAATTCTTACCACGAAAAGTCCCGACGCCCTGCAGGTCTACCGCCACTCGACTGCCCATTTACTCGCCGCCGCCGTCCTCGAGCTTTATCCCGAAACCCAGCTCGGCATCGGCCCTCCGACAGAGACCGGCTTCTATTACGATTTTCAGCGCGAGACGAAATTCACGCCGGAAGATCTCGAAAAAATCGAAGCCCGCATGCATGAGCTGCAGGCCAAAAACCTGCCCTTCGAGCGCAAGCTGACGGAGAAAGCCGCCGGTCTCGAAAAATACAAGAACGACTGGATGAAGCGCGAGCTGATTCAGGAGCGCGCCGGCGACGTATTTACCGAATACACCCTCGGCCCGAACTTCATCGATTTTTGCCGCGGCCCGCACGTCCCTTCTACCGAAAAACTGAAGGCCTTCAAGCTGCTGTCCATCGCGGGCGCTTATTGGAAAGGCAATGAAAAGAATCCGCAGCTTCAGCGCATCTATGGCACTGCCTTCTTCACCCCAAAAGAGCTGCAGGATTATCTCAATCGACTCGAAGAAGCAAAGAAGCGCGACCACCGCAAGATCGGCAAGGAGCTTGAGCTGTTCGCCGTCAACGAGCTGGTCGGCGCCGGCCTGCCGCTCTGGCTCCCCAAAGGCGCAACCGTACGGCGCGTGCTCGAAGAATACATTCTCGAAAAAGAACGCCAGTCCGGTTACCAGCACGTCTATACGCCCGATCTGGCGAAGGTCGATCTATACAAAACGTCCGGCCATTGGGAGCACTATCACGAAGACATGTTCCCGCCCATGGATCTCGAAACCGAGCAGATGGTGCTGCGGCCGATGAACTGCCCGCATCACATCCTGATCTACAAATCCAAAATGCGCAGTTATCGTGATCTGCCGGTCCGTATCGCCGAGCTCGGCACCATGTACCGCTATGAGCGCTCAGGCGTGCTCAGCGGTCTCAGCCGCGTGCGCTGCATGACCCTCAACGATGCTCACATCTTCTGCACGCCGGATCAGATCAAAGATGAATTCACCAAAGTAATGCAGTTGGTCGAGCTGGCCTATAAAGATCTCGGCATCAAGCAATACACTTACCGTCTTTCGCTGCGCGACAAGGCCAACACCGCGAAATACGTCGCCAACGACGAGATGTGGACGCTCGCCGAACGCGTGCTGCGCGAGGCGATGGATTCACTCCAGCTTCCCTATGTCGAAGCTCCCGGCGAAGCCGCCTTTTATGGCCCCAAACTCGATATTCAATTGGCGGACGTGATGGGTCATGAAGAAACTTACTCGACCATCCAGATCGATTTTCATCTTCCCAATCAGTTCGATCTTGGCTACATCGCGCCAGACGGCCGCGAGCACCGCCCCGTCATGATTCATCGCGCCATCGTCAGCACGATGGAACGCATGATCTCGTATTTGATCGAGCTTTACGCAGGCGCTTTCCCGGTCTGGCTCGCGCCCGTGCAGGCAATTGTTCTACCGATTGCTGACCGGCAGAACGAGTATGCGCGGCAGGTACTCGAAAAGCTTCTAGCCGCCGGCTTGCGCGCGGAACTCGATGAGCGCAGCGACAAAATAAATTTCAAGATTCGTGAAGCGCAACTTCAGAAAATACCGTATATGCTTGTTGTGGGGGATCGCGAAGCCCAGGCCGGACAGGTTGCTGTTCGTAACCGAAAGCATGGCGATCGGGGAGCTGTTACGGTGGACGACTTCGTTTCTCACCTGGCGCAGCTCAATTCAACGCGAAGCCTAGAAGAATAACTTGTTGTTAGCCGAGCTTATATTGCTGGGCTGCTGGATTTATTGCGTGCTCGCAATTGCGGGCGCCGTGATGCATCTCCGCAGCCGGCGAGTGACTGTTGTTACAAAACAGGAAATCCCTGTTAGTATCCTGAAGCCGCTGGCCGGCAAAGATGAGGGACTCGAAGATAACCTGCGCAGCTTTTTTGAGCAGGATTACAGCGACTACGAGTTACTCTTCGCCGTGCGTCATGAGCACGACGCCGCAGTTCCGGTGGTCGAGCGCCTGATCAAGCAATACCCGCGCGTGCAGGCGAAGCTGATTTTTACCGGCGAGCCGCCCTATCCGCACGCCAAGGTATTTAGCCTTCAGACCATGTTGGATGAATCGCGCCATGAGCTGGTCGTGATGAGCGATAGTGATGTGCGTGTCGGACGCGATTTCTGCCGGGAAATGGCGGCCGAGTTTCGCGACCGGACGTTGGGTCTGGTCACTTGCCCGTACCGCGCCGTTGCCGGAAAAGCCATCTGGTCGCGGCTCGAAGCGGCCGGCATGAATACGGATTTTCATGCCGGAGTGTTCACAGCCGTCATGATGGAAGGCGCCAAATTTGCTTTAGGGCCGACGATTGTCGCGCGCCGCCAGGTGCTGCTCAAATTGGGCGGCCTGGAGCGCGTCAAGGATTACCTGAGTTCGGAAGACTTCATGCTCGGCCGCATCGCTGCGGAAGCGGGCTTCGTCGTGCGCCTGTCGTCCTATGTGGTTGATCACCGCATCGGCAGCGAAGGCATCCGAAGCAACTTTTCGCATCGCCTGCGCTGGGCGCGCACCACGCGCCGCTCCCGGCCCCTGGGCTATGCCGGGCAGTTCTTCACGCACCCGCTGCCGGTCACTACCTTGATATGCCTGTTAGCGCCGCAGTGCTGGCATCTGTTTGTCATGAGCGTGGCTCTGCGGGCGGTTACTGCCTGGACGGTGTCTGAGAAAACTTTGCGTGCAGCCGTGCCTTGGCTGCTATTGCCACTGCAGGATTTCATCGGCTTTGGCTTTTGGATCGCCGGATTTTTTGGCAATTCGATCTACTGGCGCGGGCAGCGCTATCTACTGAATCGCGATGGCACTGTGCACACGCAACCTGTTCTAGGGAGCGGCTCGGCCCTTTCGCCGCTCTTCCGCTGGATTCTGGTCTTCCTTCGCACCGGCTGGAGCGGTTTCCGGAGGGCGTTCATCGTTGATTGAAAAGAAGCCTTCTAAGGTAGCGTGCGAATCCGCGGCTTCCTGAAGACTGCGAGCCGCCTGCTCTGCTTCCCCCGGAGCGGGGACCAGATTTTCCGGTTTGTCGTGTTCTGATTCCTCTGGCATGCACACGTTCGACTGAGGCAGCCTCGCATCCGTTTCGCTCCGCCGCCCTATGTCATTCTTTGTAAAAGAATGCGCCGCTCCCGGGTCGCCTGCTGTTTCCTCGGAACCACCGTGGCCCTGTTGCTGGCTGGCTGGCTGCTGGCATCGGCAGCCGGGCAGGAACAAGGTGGCATGTCTACCGCCGGCGCGCACGCCGCCGTTTTGGATTCGCAAAATCGCCCCATCACTGCCGGCGGCTTTGTGGATAGCGGGCCTGTCATTTTCGAGGATGTCGCGCAGAAGAGCGGGCTCGCCGTCTGGCGTCACGTGATGGGAACGCCGGAAAAGACATACATTCTGGAAACTGTCGGCTCCGGCGTTGGTCTGATCGATTACGACAATGACGGCTGGCTCGATATCTACTTTGTGAACGGCTCCACTTACGACGCCTTGCGCGGTAAGGCAACACCGCCCCACGCTGCCTTGTTTCACAACAATCACGATGGGACGTTCACTGATGTCGCCGAAAAGGCCGGAGTTACTAATGACCGATGGGGCTTTGGGGTCGCGGTGGGCGATTACGACAACGATGGCTGGCCGGACCTGTATGTCAGCAATTATGGAAAGAACCGTCTCTATCACAACAACCACGATGGGACCTTTACCGATGTGGCAGAAAAGGCCGGTGTCACGCTTGGCAACTGGTCGACGGGCGCCACTTTCGGCGACTACGACGGAGATGGCCGGCTCGATCTGTTTGTGCCCGGCTACGTGCATTACGATATCGATCATCCCCCCGCGCCGGATTCTCCTGTCGTTCGATTCACGTATTGCCAGTTCCGCGGAATGAACGTGATGTGCGGGCCGCGCGGCCTGAAGGGGGAGCCGGACCACCTGTTTCATAACAACGGCGATGGCACTTTTACAGATGTCAGTGCGAGACTTGGCGTCGACGATAAAGCCGGCTATTACGGCCTGACGGCGGTATTCGCCGACATCAATAACGACGGCAAACCGGATCTGCTCGTCGCCAATGATTCGAAGCCGAATTATTTGTACCTGAATAAGGGGAATGGGACGTTTGAAGATGCCAGCTATGCCTCCGGCTACGCCTTTAATCAGGATGGCCGCGAAACGGCCTCTATGGGCATTGCTCTCGGCGACTACCGAAACAATGGCTTGCTCGATGCCTACAATACGGTCTTTTCTGATGATTACAATCCGCTCTATCAGAACGAAGGCGACGGCAGCTTCACGGATGTGAGTTACAAGCTCGGTATCGCCGAAATCACGATACCGTTTCTTGGCTGGGGTACAGGATTCCTCGACTATGACAACGATGGTTGGAAAGACCTGTTTATCGCCAACGGCCACGTCTACCCGGCCGTCGATCACACAAACTGGGGCACCACATTTGCCCAGCGCTGTCTGCTGTTTCACAACTTGAATGGCAGGAAATTTGAGGTGGTCCCCGCAGTTAAAAATACGGGATTGGCAGAATTACTGGTCGCCCGTGGCGCTGCCTTCGGCGATTTATTTAACGACGGCCGCATCGATGTAGTCATCAACCAGCTCGATAGGACACCTGCGTTGCTTCGGAACGTGGCATCCACGAACGGCGCGCACTGGCTGGCGCTCAAACTGATCGGGGGACCCAAAAGTCCTCGTGATGCGGTCGGGGCCACTGTCTATGTGACGGCCGGGGGCATGCGACAGCGCGGGGATGTGCTGAGCGGCGGCAGCTACGCATCCTCCAATGATCAGCGAGTACACTTCGGGCTAGGGAGCTGTGCCGCCGTGGACCAGGTAGAAGTTCGTTGGCCGAGCGGGCACGTGGATAAATTCCGGCTGCCTGCCGTTGATCGCTTCTACACTGTGGAAGAAGGGCAATCCCCTCGCGCCCTGCGTTAGACAGCGCGGGCGCGGCGTGCGTTTCACTTAGCGTGAATCTCTGCCGCTTGCTTGATTTCTATTGACTGTAATCGGGAGTAGAGGCAGAATACATCCAGCGCTGTTTGCAAGCGCTTACAGCTATGCGTGTGTGGATTGCGTGCCTCCTGTTCCCCGCATGCTTGATTGCACAAAGTGAATCGTTTGAGACGCTGTTTCAACACGGCGCCGAGGCGATGCGCAGCGGTCAACTGGAAATCGCTGTCGCTGATTTTCAAAAGTGCATTACCGCGGAGCCGAACTTTCCGCAAACATATCTGAACTTAGGGCTCATCCGTTTTCAGCAGCGCCGGTTCGATGAAGCGGCGGCGCTGTTTACTAAAGCCCTGCGGTTGAAACCGGGCCTGCGCGGCGCCGATCTGTTCCTCGGGATCGCCGAATACCATCTGGATAACTATCAGCAGGCGATCCCGGCATTAAAAAAAGCAGTTGAGCTCGAGCCGTCGAATGCCGACGCGCTCATGTGGCTGGGTATGTCGGAACTGGCAGCAAACGACGCTGCCGCGGCCGCAACCGATCTGGGAAAAGCGGCGAAACTCAAGCCCAAAGACGTAGACGTTCTCTATCATCTGGGCCGCGCCTACATGCAGCTTTCCAAGGACACCTATGAGCGCATGTATCAGACAGATCCCAAATCGTGGCGGGTGCACGAAGTTTTAGCTGAGTCTTTTAAAGAGGCAGACCGGCTGGATGACGCCATTAAGGAGTGCCAGATCGCATTGAACATGAAGCCGGATGAGCCCGGTCTGCACCAGATGCTGGGCGAGATCTATTGGAAACAGAACAATCTCGAGAACGCGGAGACGGAGTTTCAAAAGGAGTTGAAGATCGATCCGGAAAACTTCAGCGCGATGTACAAGCTGGGGACAATCGAGATCGAACGTTCCAAGCCGGAGATTGCGGCTAACCTGCTCAAACAGGTTCTACGCGAGCATCCGGAGTCGCGTGAAGCCCGCTATCAGTTGGGACGCGCGGAAGCGCAGTTGGGGCAGACCAATGCCGCCATTGCGGATTTTTTGGAAGTGACGAAGGGTTCAGGCCCCATCGCGCCCGGAACCCTTCAACAGTGCTATTACCAGCTTTCTCAACTCTACCGGCGCGAACAGCGTCTGGAGGAAGCTCGCATGGCGCTGAATACGTTCGCACGGTTGAAGCAGCAGGCCGATGCCGAACAGGAACGCAAATTGGAAGATAAGTTAAAACGGTCCACGGAGCCGCAACAATGAGAACTTTAATTGGAAGGAGTTGTCTTCTAGTAAGTGCTGTTTCATTGCTGTGCCTGGTCGCCCTGGCGCAAACCAACGAAGGAAGCATTGCAGGAAACGTGCTGGACCAGAGTGGCGCTGTCGTGCCTGGGGCCACCGTGACTGCCAAGAACACGGCAACCGGCAACACTTACACAACCACCACGACCAGTTCCGGGTCATTTACGTTTCCCAGCGTCACCTTAGGAACCTATGACGTAACTGTCACCGCCCCTGGCTTCCAAACCAGTCAACGGCAAGGCGTGGTGGTGCAGGTGGCTACGCAAAGTACTCTTCAAATCACGCTTCAGCCCGGCGAAGTGACCCAGACGATTACGGTCAACGCAGAAGCGCCGACGATTCAGAGCGAATCGGCGGATATCGGATCAGTGGTGACGACGCGTCAGGTTCTCGAACTGCCGCTCGCATTGGGCAGCAGCGTTCAGGCCATGCGCTCCCCCGAGGCATTTGTTTTTCTGACGCCCGGAACGGTGGGCCCGGGAACCAACGGCGCCTCACAAAATGCCGGCATTTCGCAAGGCGGTCCGTTCGAATCGAAAATCAGCGGCGGCCAGAACTACGGCACCGAAGTTTTGCTCGATGGCGCCAGCACCTATCGTTCCGAGAACGGCTCGTCATTTGACGAAGCGGCGCCTTCCGTTGAGGCATTAAGCGAGTTCCGTGTTGAGACGTCGTCGATGCCTGCCGAATACGGGCGGACCACCGGCGGTATCGAGATCTTCAGCACCAAATCCGGCTCGAATACGTTTCATGGCGCGGCGTACGATCTGTTCCGCAATAAAGACCTCGATGCCAATACCTGGTACAACAACTATCAAAAGCTGCCACGCGTTCCAGACACGCAAAACGATTACGGCGGCGTGCTGAGCGGTCCGGTCTGGATTCCAAAACTTTACAACGGCAAGAACAAGACGTTCTTTATGTTCTCGTGGGAACAGTACCGGCAAAGTGTGGGGTTCAGCACAACAAGCACGGTCCCGACCGCAGCCGAGAAGAGCGGCGATTTCACTGCGGATTTAGGCCCACAAACCGGAACCAACCCCTGCGATAACAGCCCGGTTTTCCTGAACGAGATCTTCGATCCGGCCTCCACTAGAACCGTAGGCGGAGTGCTTTGCCGAACCTCTTATCTGGCCGAGACGGGCAAAAATGCCATTCCGGCGTCGGTTCAATCGGCGATCGGGCAGAAAATACTTTCTTACTATCCAAATCCCACCAACAACAATCGCGTGAATAACTTCACGTATGCGGGCAGCTATCCGCTCCTCGATACCACGATGACTATTCGCATCGATCAGAACATCGGCGATAAACACAAATTGTTCGCGATGTATGATTCGCGCGACAACAATCGGTTGTCTAATTCGCCTACCTGGGGGAACGCTGCCAGCCCGGGTGGTCCTACGCAGGATTTCTTCACGCACTACGCACGCGCCGGTGAAGACTGGTCTATCGGCCCGACCATGCTGAATCACCTCAACCTGGGATTCAATCGCACAAACAGCAAAAACTACGGCGCAGGGGTTCAATATGGCAATGGCCAGAATTGGGATTCAGTATTAGGCATCACCAACGTGAGTGGTCCGACTTTTCCGGCGATCAATCCGAATACACCGAACATTTCCGGCATGGGGAATACAAATTTCGGCGACACAATCGATTACGGCTATCGAGTGAATGACGGCTTCACGTGGGTGAAGGGCAAACACACGATGAAGTTCGGCGTGGATTATCGATACCAAATATATGAACCGGGGTCGCTATCGAACACTACGGGAACATTCAACTTTGGCTGCGGCGAAACAGCGGCGGCATCGGCACTCGGTCTGAATAGCTGTGCCGCCAGCGGCAACGGGATCGCGAGCATTTTATTAGGCCAAGTAGATAACGCGAATGCCGAAGCCTATGCAAGCCAGGCGCAATGGCGGTCTCATTATTACGCGCTGTTTGCGCAAGACAGTTTTAAAGTGAGCCCGACATTCACTCTGAACTACGGCTTGCGCTGGGAAGTGGACGCGCCGCGGTATGAAGTGCACGGCAACACGTCCGATATCAGCCTGACGGCCCCGAACCCGGCCGCGGGCGGCCGGCCCGGAGCGCTGGTATTTGCCGGAAAAGGACCGGGGCGCAACGGCATTGTGGATGAGACCTGGGCCAACACCTGGCATAAGGATTTCGCGCCCCGAATCGGTATTGCCTATGCTCCTGCGAAGTTCAACAACAAGCTGGCAATTCGCGCCGGTTACGCCATCTATTACGGGGCGGTAACATACGCAGATTTCGGATCTGATCTCCAGGTCGGTTTTCAGGCGCTACCGAGCTTCAGCAGCGTAAACGGATTCACTCCGGCGTTCAACATCGCTTCAGGATTCCCGGCTTACACGCCACCACCGAATCTGAATCCCGCCCAGTCTAACTTCACCGGTAATCCGGCCAATGCGTATGTAGATCCTTCGTACGGCCGCCCGGCCATGGTGAACAACTGGAGCATGGATATTCAGGGGCAGTTAGCAACAGATCTGATTCTCGATGTCGGCTATGTAGGCCAGCATTCGACCCATTTGAGATCGAATATCGACCCAATTAATAACCTGAATCCAGCTTATTTCCATTTGGGCACTTTGCTGACGGCGCCCCTTAGCTCTCCGCAAGCGGTAGCTGCGGGCATTGGCCAGCCGTATCCGGGATTTGGGACGGGCCGGCAGGTAGCTGAGGCTTTATTGCCCTATCCGCAGTTCTTTGCGCTGAATACGGATTGCTGCCTGGAAAATCTGGGCCAGTCGTCTTTCGACGCCTTGGAGGTCTCGCTGCAGAGGCGGTTCCACGCGGGATTGAACCTGATGGCCTCCTACACCTGGTCAAAGACAATTACAGATGCAGATAGCACCCTTCCCTTCTTTGCTAATCTTGCCGGTGGCGGCGCGATTCAAAACCCGTTTAACTTAAGCCAGGAAAAATCGGTCAGCAACCAGGATGTACCGCAGAACTTCGTCCTGAGTTACATCTATGAACTGCCGGTAGGCAAGGGTAAGAAGTGGCTAAATAAGGGTGGCTTTTCCAATGTTGTCCTGGGAGGCTGGTCTATCAGCGGCATTCAAACCTATCACAGCGGGCAGCCGGAAGCGTTTTGTTGCGCGACCGGGATTCCCTGGTTCGACGGCGCAATCCGCTATAACTATGTCTGGGGCGCGCAAATCTATAGCCAGGCGTACCTCAACGGCAACTGGAATCCGGTTACTACACCGATATTCAGCAAAGCTGCGTTTGTAGATCCAAACAGCCCGGCATCCATCGCGGCGGTGGGTTACCAACTGGGAGATATGTCTCGTACGCTCGGAACAGTGCGCAGTTTCTTCTTCAAGTCGGAAGATTTCAACATCATGAAGCGCACGCATTTAAGCGAGCGAACCGATATTCTGTTCCAGATGAGCTGGTTGGATGCATTCAACCGGCATATCTTCGATTCCCACGTGAACATCGATCTGAATCCCAATGACACGAACTTCGGGATATTGAATCCAGGCGCGACCATTATGGGACCACGCCGGATCCAACTGCAATTGAAACTTGAGTTTTGAGGTTACGGTGCGGGTTCGGTTACTTTGAGACTCTGATCGGCGTGTACATCGGATAGCTTCTGCACAATTCCGCTGGGCCAGCGAATCTCAATCTGTTTTACCTGGGTCTCCTGGCCCAACCCAAAATGCACGCGCACGTCGTTGGCCGAGCAGTAACTTCCGCCGGTAGTTACCGTGGCGTACTGGATTCCGGCCGGGGTCTTCAATTGAATTGCAGCTCCGATGCCATCGCGGTTGCTTTTTGTGCCGGCGAGCTTCAGCATCAGCCAGTGATTGTTACCGGAGGTTTCATTTTTAAGTAAGTAAGCCGGCCCGTTATTTGTGGTGATTACGACATCCATCTTGCCATCGTTATCGATATCGCCAGACGCCAGCCCCCGCCCGGCCCATTGTTGGGAAAACACCGCGCCGGAACTTTTTGAAACATCGACGAAGCCCTGACCGGTGTTGCGGACAAGCAGCGGGGGTTCTTTGTAATGAAGCGTCGGCGTGGTGAAGTCGATCGTGTCCAGGACGTGTCCCTGAGCGACAATCAGATCTTTCCAGCCATCATTATCGTAATCAATTGCCTGAACGCCCCAGCCGGAATGTAACAAAGTGATTCCGGCGAGCCCGTTGGCGTAAGTAGCGTACTGAAAACTGCCGTCACGGGAGTTCGTATAACTTGCGTATTTTTCGTTGCCGAGGTCGGCAATGATCAGGTCGGGCCAGCCATCGTTGTTGTAATCGCTGAAAACAACGCCCATGCCGGCGTACGTACGGCCGTCGCCATCCACGGCTACTTCGCTTTCGAGCCCTACCTCTTCGAAAGTTCCATTGCGCTTGTTGTGGAACAGGAACTCCTGCATGGAGTCGTTGGCGACAAAGATATCGGGATAGCCGTCGTGGTCGTAATCGGCAATGGCAACGCCGAGCCCTTTACCGGGTATCGTGAGGCCCGCCTGTTTCGACACTTCCCGGAAATGCTTCCCGTCTTCGTTATGGAACAGAAGAAAGGTAATTGGTTTGAAGATGTCGGGATGACAGTAGGCCCTGTGGCCCTCCTGCCGCTCGCCACACCAGATGTCGGAGAAATCCCAAACCATGTAACGGGCGACGACAAGATCTAACTTGCCGTCATTATCGTAATCCACCCAGGTCGCGCTGGTTGACCAGCCACTGCCCGCCACGCCTGCCGTTGCGGTCACATCGGTAAACGTTCCGTCGCCGTTGTTGTGATAAAGAATGTTGCGGCCGTATTGAGTGACGTAGAGATCTTCATAACCGTCGTTATCGTAGTCCCCAACGGCAACGCCCATGCCGTAGCCTGTACCGGCGACGCCCGCGCGCTCGGTCACATCCTCAAACGTTCCGTCTTTCTTCTGGTGATACAGGCGATTCCAGTAGGCAGGCTCCGTTTTTTTTGGGATCGTTCCGGCCGGAGTGGGGTCGTCAAGATGCGCGCCGTTTACCAGATATATATCCAGCAACCCGTCGTTGTCGTAATCAAATAACGCGACACCGGATCCCATTGTTTCGGGCAGATATTTTTTGGGTGTCGGCGAAGCGCGGTGCAAAAAATGAATCCCGCAATGCTCGGTGATGTCCGTGAATTTGCCTGGCGTGACGGTGTTTGGCGGACCGGCGGCGATGGTCAATGCCAGCGCTGCCAGCGCCACAAACAGACCGCGACCGAGGCTCACGGTTGTGCCGCCAGTAAGTGATGCTCTCCCCCGTGCTCTTTCTGCAGGCTTTTAGCAATCGCGAATTCGCGCTGTGCTTCTGTTTTTTCACCTAGTCGGGAGAGCGTTAGCGCGTAATAATAATGAGCTTTCTGATAATCCGGGGCGGCGGAAATCGCCTTTTCCAAATCGGCTTTGGCCTCGGAGTATTTGCCGGCGCGATACGCCAGCACGCCGAGGCCCGTCAAAGCTCCACCGTGTCGCGGATCGCGGGCAAGAACTTTGGTGTAGTTATTTTGCGCCGTGAGATTATCGCCCTTCTGAGATGCGATTTCGGCAAGCTGGTACACGGACTCGGTCTGCTGTGGCTGTAAAGTCAGGGATTTTTCAAAAGCTATTTTCGCTTCGTCCAGGCGTTGCTCCGCCATCAGGATATAGCCGAGCCCGTATTCGGCTGTCGCATCATCCGGCTTGAGAGATAAATACTTGCGCATCTCTTCTTCCGCAGGTTTCGCCAGATTCTCGGCTAAGTAAGTTCGTGCGAGAGCATAGCGCGCTTCCGGATAATCCGGGCGCAATTTCAAGGCCTCGGTGAGCCAATTCTCAGCATCCTGATACGACGCACACTCGAACGCGACGAAACCGGAGTCATACAGCAATTCCGGATCGTGAGGCAGCACGGCCCGCGCGTTCGATAACACTTCCAACGCTTTATCCTTCTCGCCCCGTTCGATATCTGCAGCAGCCGAATTTCTTGCCACTTGCCGCAGCAGCGACGCGGCTTGTTTATCCTGCGGCGCTATCGCGAGCGCCTGATGCAATTCCGCAATCGCATCGAGCGGCCGGTCTGGCGCATAGATCATGGCCAAATTGATATGTGGGCCTGCGATCTTATGCCCGCTCGCGAGAGCGCTTTTGAACAGACGCTCCGCTTCTGACGTGTTGCGTTGCTGCAGCCGGACGAGCCCTAAGAGATTAAGCGCTAACGGATCACCGGGCGACTGCTGCAAGAGCGATTGCAGTTGCGATTCGGCGCCGCTCAGATCACCGCGCTGGATCAAAGCGGCAACACTCTGGAGCCGTTCAGCTCGCGAGCTATCGGTCTGGCACAAGGCGTGGAAAGCCACGACGGAAAGCATCGCGGCAACAAAAAGTCGGAATGGCAGCATGGACCGGCTCAGTTGGGCGTGGAGGAAGACGCGGAGGTGAGCGCCTTACTTTCAGCAAACTCTTTTTCGGCATCGGCCACTTTGCCTTCGCGCTTCAGCACGCGGCCAAGCAGAAAGTGGAGGGCGGCATTGCGCGGCTCCATAGAGATAGCGGTGCGAAAGGCGGTTTCCGCATCCGGCAGCTTGTCCTGCGCAAGCAGAATCTGGCCGCGCAACTCTTCCGCATGGGACGACTTACCGCCGATTTGTTCCCCCGTTTGCAGAAGCGACAGCGCTTCTTGCTGCCGGCCGGTGTGGCTCAACAGTTCCGCCAAATTGATGTAGGGCTGATCTGTCTTGCGGGCTGATGTCTGCGACATCTGGATTGCTTTGCGATAGGCAGCTTCGGCGGCTGCGGTCTGATTTTTTGCGGCGAGCGCCAGGCCCAAATTGTTTTCGGCCTTGGCGTCATTGGGATCGAGGTCCAGCGCGCGTTGGAAGGCAGCGATGGCTTTGTCGAACTGGTTCTGGACATAGTACGCGCGCCCCAAATAGTAGACCGCCTCCTCGTCTGTGGGACCTTCTTTAACCGATCTTTCCAGCCAGCGGACGGCATCAGCCTGATCGTTGAGCAGAACGTAATCGAGGCCCACAACTTTGAAGTCATCTGCTGCAGGCGGTTGGAGCGCGGCTGCGGCAGTGTACATAGCGAGGGATTCGGCCGGTTTGTTTCTTCGGAACAGAACATAGCCGAGAAGATACTTTGCGTCCGCCGAGTTCGGATGTTTTATCAGATAATCGTCGAGGCAGCGCTGCGCCTGCTCGAATTCTCCGAGATGAATCAGGGCCTTGGCGCGAAGCGCTAACGCATTGGTTGTGCCGGGGGCTTCCACTTCCGCACGGGCGAATGCCTGTTCGGCTTCGGCGTAATGCCTGGCTTCAAGCGCGGCCTTACCGCGGCTGTAAGAATCGTTCGATTGAGCGGGAAGAACAGGGCGTGCACCACACCATCCGAGGATCGCAATGATGGCCAGCCGGGATCTCAAGGAACACTCGCCTGAGCCGATTTTCTCACAGCGGAGGCCTGCAGCTATCTTCGGTTAGCCGAGGGGAACGACCAGGATTGGCTTGGTTGTGGGCTCGTTCGAACCCCGCTCGGGTTCAATACTTACTGCGACGGCTTTCGTACTTCCATCCAGAGGTAGCGGCGAGACATTCACAGAGTCACCGGCAGAATTCAGGCGGAACAAACCGGCCGGTTTCGGCGCGCCATTTGCCGGGACGAGCCACATTTCAAACGTCTGGTGGGCGGGCAATTGTGGGAGCTGTGAGCCGACAAATACAATTCCTCCGTTTCCACTCAGAAGCACGCGGCCATGCGGGCCATTTTCCGTCTTTCCGAACTCTACGCTGCGCGTTTCGGGCCGGCTCAGGACCTCAATGGCGGCGCGCAGTTGATCACGCTCATGCCGCAGCGCGTCGATTTGCTTTTGCGTCGAGTGCGTGGCCACTTGCCAGGTAATGAAAAAAACAAAACAGGCGAGCGCCGCTGCTGAGAAAGCGAATACGGCGAAGGACGGGATCGCGGCCGGCCTGCCGTGGCGCACGCTGTCCAACAAACGCCGGCGGAGCGCGCGGGGTGGAGAAACCGGTTCGGCCGTGCCGGCTAGTGCCGCCGTCACTTGCATGGCAGAGCGCAGGTGCTCCCAGCAATATTCACATTGCTCGTTTAAGTGGCGCTCGATTTCGGCTGCAAGCTCCGGCTCCAACACGCCGAGGGCATACAGTTCATACAGCTCGCTCATTTCGGCGTGTGTCATTGCTGACCCACCTCTCCGACCGCCGCGCGCAAACGTTGCAGCGCCGACCTGATCCGGCTTTTTACCGTCCCCAGCGGCTGTTCCAGGCGGCTGGCGATCTCCGTCTGCGAAAAGCCTTCAAAGTACGCTAATTCGATGATGCGCTTTTCTTCCGCATTCAATGTAGCGAAAGCATCCCGGACAGTTTGTTGATCAGTTATACGGGATTGTTCAGTATTTGGATTGCGCAAGAAACAGGGCGCATCCGCATTTTCGATCGGGCGGAGCTTGGTTGAAAAACGATTCTGCGCGGATCGCACGTGATCAATTGCAAGATGCCGCGCGATGGACATAATCCAAATCCCCAACGTGCCTCTGTTCGAGTCGAACTCTTGCGCATGATTCCACAGGCGCAGAAAGACTTCCTGCAGTAAATCCTCGGCGACAATTTTGTCGCGCGTGATACGCACCAGCAGAGCGAAGGCCGGAGAAGCGTACAGATCGTAGGCAGCCGCCAGACCCTGCGGATCGCGTGCGCGGAGGAGTTCTATGGCTCGTGCTTCTGCTTTGGCGCCGGCCTGCATGCCTGCTGTCTCATAGATGAACTTTTCCGCCGGCATACTACAAGGCGCTTTGCTTGTGGCTGGGAAAAACTCCAGAGTGCAATCCGTTTGCGACACACCTTCGTATATGCGGATGGACACGCTTTACTGACAAACCGAGAGGAGATTGAGATGGTTAACAGGCACAAGCTCGCCTGGAGCTTGGGACTATTTGCGCTGGGCATATGCACGACCGCTCACGCGAGGGCAGCGTCGATTTCGCAGACATATACCGGCGCCTTGACAAGTGAATCCGGGTCGCCTGGATCTGTAGTTCTGGAAACCTTTTCGCTGACGGCCCCATCGCAGGTGACGGTTTACACGACGTCCTATGGGGGCGGCATGAACCTGAACGGTACGACCACACCGGCCGGTGGCTTTCAGCCGAACATAACGCTTTACAACAGCACCGGATTCGTAATAGCTAACCAGAGCCCGAGCTTTTCGCCCATTGCAAATCCCGATCCAACCAACGGTTGGAAGGGAGACGGCTATCTGCGGGATAACAATGTTGCGGCAGGAACTTACTACGTGACGTTGACCGACTGGCAAAACCAGATGTCCATCACCTCGATTGGATTAAACGTCTCGCAACCCATTTATCTTCAATTTTCGGGCCCTGGAGGCTCATCCTTTCAGGATGTGCAGGGCAACGTGCGGACCGGCAACTACGCACTGGATATTTCGGCAACTCCATTGAGCACTTCGACGCCGGAACCGGCCACGGCTCTGTTGGTTATTCCGGCTTTAGCTGGCGTTGCTTTGCTTACTAAGAAGCGCCGATCGTTAATCGTTCGAGGGTAGTTGGAACATTCATCGAGGAGTTTACATATGGCACAAAAAGATCTCATTTCAGACGTGGTTGAACAGTCACCGAACCGGCGCAGCCTTCTCAAAAAGCTCAGCATGGCAGCCGCCGCTACCGGGGCATCTATGGTCACTGGCGGGCTTAAACTGAAGGCGGACCCGGCCTCCCCCACTGTGGTTGACGTGCTGCAATTTGCGCTCAATCTGGAATACCTTGAAGCCGAATTCTACACGACGGCAACGATGGGCAAAACGATCGACCAAGTCGGGATCGGCATTTCAGGGGCAGGCAGTTCCGGACCGACGACCGGCTGGAATCAAGTGAACTTTTCAAACAGTCTTGTGTTCACCGGAACCATTGCCAACCAGATAGGAAATGACGAGCGCAATCACGTGACTCTGCTTAGAACTGCATTGTCGAATGCGGGAATACAGCCGGTCGCCAAGCCGCCCATCAATCTGGGCGCACTGGGCATCGGATTCGCCAACGAAGCGCAATTTCTGACACTGGCGCGTGTTTTTGAGGATATCGGTGTTACAGCATACGGAGGAGCGGCACAATTCAGCTCCGTGACCTCTAGCCCTTACATCGGTACGGCGGCGCAAATTCTGGCGGCGGAAGCCGAACACGCTGCCAATATCCGACTCCAAGTAGCACGCCTGGCTATTGCAAGCAGCGCTTTGGACGGTGTCGATATCATTCCTCCGCCGTCCGGCACGTATTTCTTTTCGGTGGACCCAAATACCGGACTCACTGCAATCCGGACACCGGGGCAGGTTCTCTATCTGGCTTACAACGCGGCGAATGCAACCTCGGGAGGGTTTTTCCCCGGTGGAGTAAATGGGAACTTACATACTTCGAGCGGCTCGTCCGCCTAACTTAGCTTGATTGCGCCGAGGCGGTGCGCGAAGTCCAGAAAGACGAGAGCGGCAGGCGAATATTTTCCGGGGTCGGGTTGGGTGAACTTACCCGTCACCGGATCCATTTGCTGGCGAAAGTCGCCGTCCCGCATAATAGCTTGGCACCACTGGCTCATAAGGTGATTGAGTTCTGCTTGCTTACCGTAATGCGGCATCCAGCGCGGCGCACGCAAGGCAGTAAGGGCTTGGGAAGCACCGCCCCAGGAGTTGCGCGGAATCGGGCGCACGAAGGTGGGGTCGTTTAAAGCGCTACTTGGAAACGGATATGGCGCCCAGAACGCATCGGGGTTGTGCAGTTGCCGCTTCCAGAGCGCTTCGAAAATGGCCCGGTCACGTGCGTCAGATAATTTCAACACGTGCTCGCCTAACACACGCGTATTCACGACAGAACGCACACGAACAAATTTGTTTTCCGCGTCGAGATCGTAAAAGGCAGCGTCTTCCGGGCTATACAGCTTTTCGATAATCAGGCGTCTGATCTCTTCTGCGGCAGTTTGCCAGCGGGCGGCGTCAGCCTGTTTTCCGAGCGCACCCGCCATTGACCCGAGCGCTACACGGGCTCCGTAGACGGTAGCCGACAGATCAGGACATAAGCGCGGCAGCGAGGGAAGCGGCGGGCATTTTCGAGCGTCGGAATCGGGGCACCGGTTCGGAATGCCCGCCCACCGTGGGCTGTTATCCATGCCCGTATCGTAGGTGCAAAATCCTTCCACTAAACCGGTGTCGCGCGTGTTGCGATATTGCCGCAGCCAGCCATCCCAGCGGCTACATGCAGCATAGGCTTTGACGAGAAGCTCTTCATCGCCGAAGGATTGCGCCAGCTCCCAGGCCGTGGCTGCGACGGGAACCGCCATTTGGATCTGGCCAAAACCCGGCCCGCTCGTTTTTACACTGGCCGGCAACTGGCCATCCGGTTTCTGCAATGCAAAGAATGCCAGATGGTTATTGCGCGCGACTTCTTTTGGATTGCTGGAGGCCGTAGCGGGAATGTGGCTCGCCAGCGTGGCATAGACCAACGCCTCGTGCGGACCACATTCCTGCCATACGCCTTGATAAGTGCTGCCCTCCCAAAGTAGCGGGTGATCATAGGCTGCGAGCGGGCGAATGTTCTTTGCCAGTACCTGGACTGCCGCTTCCCAAGTATCCTTCCAGGCATCGCCAGAAGCCGAAACGGTGCCGCATGAGAGCAGGCTCGCACCGGTCATACCAGCGCTGCGAAGAAAGGCTCTCCGGCTCTGCAGGCTCATTCAGAAAAGGAGCTTCGCGGATAACTGCAGAATACGCGGATCGGCAGCAGCATTGATACTGCCGAACCCAGCGGCAGTTACTGTACTGATGGGGTCTGAAAAATTTGCATGATTCAGGATGTTGAACGCTTCGCCGCGAAATTGCAGCGTCCAGCGTTCGGTGATTGGAAAGAAGCGAAATAAGCCGAAGTCCCAATCGACCAGTCCGGGCCCGTGCAGTGAGCCTTTACCGAGGTTGCCAAACGTCCCGACGGCGGGAAGCCCGAAGCTGGACGGAGCCAGCCAGTTGACGCAGGGCGCCGCTGCTGCGCACGCGCCGGTCCCATAAGGCGCAGCATTTACGAGCACAGCATGATCGCGCCCGATACCTGTTTGAGACTGATCGACCCCGGCGAGAGCTGTGAACTCATCGCCGGATTGCGCTTGAAAGATTCCCGTAAACTGCCAGTTACCCAGCACCGCGCGCGCAAACGCACCGCCGAAATCGATTTTCGGCACTTGCCATAAATAAGAGACAACAAGCCGATGGCGATGGTCGAAATCGGACGGCCCGATATCGAGAGCATCCGGTTTCGAAAAATAAAACGGCAACGCGTAGGTGGCCCCGGCGCTAGGCCCGGTAATGCTGCCTCCGGTGGGTACAGTGTCGAGAGCTTTCGACCAGGTGTAATTTGCCAATATGGAAAACCCACGAGAAAGGCGCTTTTCCATGCTTAGTTGCAGTGAGTTGTAGTTTGCGTTTGCGGCCATAAAGGCCTCGGTGATGTTAGAGAATGGCTGGAAGATACGGCGCTGGTCTGTCGAAAGTGTACTGCCCGGAGTGTAAATTGCGGGGTTCAACTGATTTCCGGTGAATAGATGCTCTGAATGGGAGCCGACATAAGACGCCCGCACCAATGTGTCCTTCTGGAGCTGATGCTCAATCGTGAAGTTCCAGTTATAAATTGTCGGAATGAGCCATTTGCCGGTGGGATCAAATGTTACGACAGTTACGGGCAGCGGGAACGCGGCGGTTGGAGGGAGTGGCGAGGGCAGCGGGAATAGATTGGCGACTCCGAGATAGGGATTACTGAAGGTTCCCTTGGGCTGAGTTAGTGACACAGTTGCACTAAAGGGCGTCAGCGTGGACATGCTGTTATCGAATCCTCCCATGGTTCGGGTGTCGTAGAAGATACCGGCTCCGGAACGGATGCTGGTTTTGCCGTCACCGGTAACGTCCCAGGCGAACCCAACGCGGGGCTCGAAATCCAGATACCGGGCGCGGACACCCTCTTCCGGAACACCGGGATCGCCGGGGAAAAGCAATCCGGCGGGCGCGTTCGGATAGATTGTGGATTTTATGCGCGCAGCGTAAGCCTCCGGGTTGAACTGCTCAATGCGGTGCTTTGTTTCCCTCCAGGGGAAATACGGCTCCCAGCGCAGTCCATAATTCAATGTCAGGCGTTTTGTAACCCGATAACTGTCTTCCGCATAAAGGCCGAAGAACTTATTCCGATTGTTGAAAAACTGTCCGGAGCCTTGCGTGAATGTACGCAGATAGCCGAGCAGAAAACTTGCCAAGCCGTAGCCGGTGACGTCCGAAGTAAAACCAAAGGCACCCGGTTCCTGAAACTGGCTGTCAATGTCTACCCGGCTCAGTTCGGCATGGATTCCGAAATTCAAAGTATGGCTACCGCGCACCCAACTGACATCGTCGCCGAAAGTCCAATTGGCTCGGTTGAATCGCGCCGACGGATTGTCGCCAACACTGAAAAACCCGCTGACGGCAATACTTTGCAGCGTGGGCACGGAGGGCTGCCAGATATTGACGCCAAAGTTATTTACATCCGGCGAGTTGGCGGGCGGCCCGCGCCGGTCCGCCTCGCGTGTATAGTTCAACTCGACAACATTTAATACGGACGGGGTAAATGTGTGGGTTTCCGAAATCAACGCGTTTTGAACCAGATTGGTGACCTGGTCGGCAAACGTAAGTAAGTTGGCGGTGTTCACAATGCCTGAATTTGAGAACCGGTTGGCGTAGTAACGGCCGGTAATTCTGTCGTTGCTGCCGATAAGGTGATCGATTCTGGCAACCTCCTCATTGAAGCCCTGCCGCAGAGGTTTTTGATAATAGACGAGACCATTTCCGGCCGATGGGGTAGGCAGGTCCTTGGCAAATGCGACAGCCGCGGGATCAAAGATCGAGACGGGAATCTGGTTATTCGGATATGGAAGCCCGGTGAAAGGATTTACGATGTGTACGACCTTGCCGAGTGGATTGTTAGGGTTCGTGGCAGTGAGCAGCGCGGAGAAATCGCCTTGCAGGTTAGCGGGCGTGGGGACGAACGCGCTCTGCGCGCCTTGCATGTCGCGCAAAATTGTCCCCTGATAGCCGAAAAAGAAAAAGGTCTTATCATGTCCGTTGTAGACGCCGGGAATGACAACGGGGCCGCCGATTGTACCGCCAAATTGATTGCGTTTGAGCGGATCAACGATTTTGGCAAAGAAGTTCCGTGCGTTCAGATCCCCATTGCGCACGTATTCGAACAGATCGCCGTGGAGTTGATTGGTGCCGGATTTAGTGATCACGTTCACGACGCCGCCGGCATTCTGGCCATACTGGGCGCTGTAATCGCTGGTTAGAACGCTGAACTCCTGCACGGAGTCGGGAAACGGAAACGGGAGATTGACATTGGTGTACTCATCGGTGTTATTGCCGCCATCGAGCATGTAGGTGATTTCGTTGGCGCGCGAACCGTTGGTTGAAACGGTTACCACGGTGGGAAAGGTTTTGGTTTGACCCTGGTCGGCCTGATCGTTGGGGGCACTGATTGAGCCGGCAACGAGCGTGGTCAGTTGAGCCACATTACGGCCATTTAAGGGAAGTTCGGCGATTCGTTTCTGATCTACCACTTGTTCCAGCGTGCTGGTAGCGGTATCCACCTGATTGGCGTTTGCGACGACTGAGATTTCCTGCGTAGCCGATCCGACCTGCAGATGAGCATCGATGCTAAGCGCCTGATCGGCGCGTAGGATGATTCCGGATTGATGGAATGTCTCAAATCCGGAAGCGGAGACGGTCAGGCTGTACTGCGAGGGCGGAAGCGATGGAATTGCATACAAGCCTGAGTTGTCAGTTTTGACGGTGGTCTTGATACCGGTCCCCGTTTGCGTGGCGGTTACTTCGGCGGAAGCGATCCCCAGACCTTGCGGGTCCGTAACCGTTCCTACGATCTTGCCTAGACCTTGCGCGAATACCGCGCTCGAACAGAAGAGCGCGAACAATAGCAGGCGCAGCGAACAATGCCGGCACAACATGGGCAGAACCTCCTGAATCTTGTTTCCAATAGATTGAGAACTTTTCCGGTAGGTTACCAAAAAGTTTTCGACTGCAACAAAATCAGTTGTGGTCCTGACCGGTGGCTAGCGGCGTATAGTGGACCCAATCGAAATCGGCGTATCCGGCAGTATCGTTCTGCTCATTCGAATAGGCGAACAGGGCGGGCCGGGACCCCTTCCACCAACTGAATGTGATGGCCGTGGGGCCGCCGATTGGATGGAAGGAGCGGCCGCCGTCGAGGCTATAGGAATAGCTCACGCGATCGGCGTCTACGCGGAGGCGAAGCTGGACGGCTTGGGACGCAACGGCGGGACCGGGCACTGTTTCGCCGGGGTCGAATAATCGCAGGGTTCGCCGATTTTCCGACTGCACGACCTCCAGACCGCTGGCGGATTTCTCAAACATGGCGATTCCGGCGTGCATACCGTTCTGCATGCCGCGCAACTCCAGGCGAGCAGTGAATTCGAGCGACTTGTTTTGCATCTGCTGTGTGAGGGTGTTTCGCGCGTGCAGCAGATCAGCCGCTTGCATCGCTCTGAGGCGCAGAAAGCCAGGGCGCTCCCTGAGGGACCAGTGGATATCGTCGGGGTTATGATTCCACTCCCATTGCGGCGCCAGCACACTGGCGTTGAACTCATCCGATGTCTGCGGGTGCTGGCTGGATGGGGGGCCGATGTGGTGCGGCGCCGGCCAGGCGCTGACGGGCTGGCCTGTTTGAGCGCCCGGGGGCGCTTGGCCGATCACCGGCCAGTCGTCTTCCCAGCGCACAGGTTCCAAATAGAGGATGCGGCCGTGTGCTCCGCTGGAGTGAAAATGAACGAACCAGGGCTGCCCATCGGGCGTTTCCACGTAGGCTCCCTGGTGCGGGCCATTGACTGCCGTTGTGCCCTGCGCTAATACCGTTCGATATTCATAAGGCCCGTAAATGGAGCGCGAGCGAAAAACGGCCTGCGGACCAATCGCAACACCTCCGTAAGGAGCAAAGATGTAAAAGTAGCCATTCCGCTTGTACAGCTTGGGTCCTTCGAGCGTGGGCAGGTTTTTGGGATCGCGAATGATCTCTTTTCCGTCATCCAAAACAGATTTGCCGTCAGGCGCCATGCGATGCAGAATCAGCGGGCCGGCGTGCAGGCGCGAGTGAATCAGGTACGCGCTGCCGTCATCGTCCCAAAAGGGGCATGGGTCCTCGTAACCGGGGCCGGCGATCACCGCGATGGGGTCAGACCACGGGCCGGTGATTTGGGCCGCCGTGCTCACAAAGATTCCTTCGTCGGGCGTGGGAAAGAAAACGTAGAACAGGCCATTGTGTTTGCGAATCGCGGGGGCCCAAACGCCACGGCCATAGCGATCGCCGTTCTTCATGTCGTATTGCGGGGCGAGCTTAATTTTCGGCAAGACCTGCGTGAGGATGCTCCAGTGGACAAGATCGGGCGATTGCAGGATGGGGATTCCGGGCACGAATTCAAATGTCGAGGACACCAGATAATAGTTGGTTCCATCGCGAATGACATCCGGGTCTGAGTAATCAGAGTAGAGAATCGGATTCGTATACACCTGTTCGACGTTCGATTGGGCGCGGCTCGCAGCCATACTTACGAAAAGAACGGCTGCAATGGCGCACCCGTAGCAAAACAGTTGGCGAGTGCGGGCGAATCCGGGCAACATAGGCGCCACGGAAAACAGGTTACAGCAAGCCTGTTTGGAATCGGTAAACAACTTAGATGACGCAGAAACTCACCTCGAACCAGATTCGCAGCTTTTGGGCTGCCTGGGGCGGTTGGGCGCTCGACGGCATGGACTCTTTCATCTATGCGCTGGTGCTTGTTTCTTCGCTTCACGAGTTGCTGCCGAAATCGAAGATAGCCGCTACGGCGCAGAACGTTGGCTTCTACGGCGGGCTGCTGTTCGCGCTGTTCCTGATCGGCTGGGGATTGTCCTTTCTGTGGGGACCGATTGGCGACCGATTCGGACGCGCGCGCACGCTGATGTTGACGATTCTTTGCTATTCGGCGTTCACCTTTGCGGGTGCATTCGCAAGCAATGTATGGCAGCTTGGCGTGTTTCGCCTGCTCGCCGGTATCGGCATTGGCGGCGAGTGGACACTGGGTGGAATTCTGGTGGCCGAGGAATGGCCGGAAGAGCTGCGTGTTCGAGGAGGCTCCTGGATGCACACGGGCTATTATTTCGGAACGCTCATCGCATCCCTTGCGAACTACGTGGTGGGGGCGCACTTCGGCTGGCGTGCGATGTTCATCCTGGGGGGGACGCCGGCGCTGCTGGTTGCGTTTATCCGTTGGGGCGTAGCGGAACCGGCGAAATGGGCGGCGCGCGCCAGAGCCAGCGGCGGCCGGTTGACCGCGCGATCATCGTTCATCCTGTTGTTTTCTCGCGAGTACCGAAGGCGAACGGTACTCAATGCCTTGTACGTTCTGATTTCCATGATTGGCTTATGGGCCGGATCGGTGTACGTGCCGACGGCTATCACGCAACTGGCGGCGCGAGAGGGACGGACCGTGAGCGACGCAGCTCGCCTGGCCTCGAGCGGAAGTATTCTGCTATCGGCTGTAACGATTGTTGGATGCTTTTTGGTGCCGCTGTTGGCGCGCTATGTGGACCGCCGTAGGACGCTGGCTTTCTTTTATGTCCTTATGGCGGCATTCATCCTGCTGGGATTTGGATACATCTTCTATTCGCCGCAGCAGGCCTTGTTCCGGTTCATGGTATGTCTGTTCTTTTTAGGCGTGGGCGGCGCGAGCTTTTGCGTGTTCACGGTCTGGCTGCCTGAGCAGTACCCGACCGAGTGCCGGGCCAGCGCCTTCGCATTTGCGACCTCCTTTGGCCGCTTCGTTGCAGCGGGCGCGACCTTCGCGGTAGGAGCGGCGGTGAGCCAGTACGGCACACTCGGCCGGCCGGTTGCGATGACCGGTTTGGGCTTCGTGCTGGGCTTGATACTTTTGCCGTTTGGCCACGAAACGCGGGGAACGAAGCTGGCAGATTGAAAAAGACAACGCATGACCCTGAGCGATCTATTCGACCTTTCGCTGCGCGGCCGGGCGGGAACAGCGGCTCTGGAGTTCGGCGATGAAGTCTACACATTTGGAGAACTGGACGAGCGCAGCAACCGGTTAGCGCAGTTTCTGATGGCGCAAAGCTTCGCCCCCGGCGACAGGCTTTGCGTTTACCTTCCGAACTGCCTCGAGATCATCGATATCTTTCTGGCGTGTGTAAAGACGGGCGTGATCTTCGTGCCGATCAACATTCTGTACCGTGATCGCGAGAGATCTCACATTTTGACCGATGCTGAGCCCCGAGCGGTGATATCAGAGGAACCATTCTCGTCGCCCGCGCCGCTCTGGACACGCGCGCAGCTACTTGAAATTATGGAGCGGAGCGCCGCCAAGCGCCCTGCGGTGGAATGGGATGGCGACGCGCCCGCGGGCATTATCTACACTTCCGGCACGACTGGAACGTCAAAAGGCGCGGTTCTGACGCATAACAACTTCGCGGCCAACGCGCTGAATCTGCTGGCGTGCTGGCAGATCACATCGAGCGATCGCCTGCTGCTGGCGCTGCCGCTGTTTCACGTGCACGGATTGGGCAATGGACTTCATTGCTGGTTGATGAGCGGCTGCCGGATGAGGCTGCTCGAACGCTTTGCGCATCAAACGGCATCCGAGGAATTTCTGGATTTCCGGCCGGCGCTTTTCTTCGGGGTACCCACGATGTATGTCCGAATGCTCGAGTGGGACGCGAGTGTAGCGCGGAAGATCGGTTCGTGCATGCGGCTGTGCGTATCGGGATCGGCTCCGCTGCCTCCGGCGGTTCTGAACGATTTCGAAGAACGATTCGGCCAGCGCATTCTGGAGCGCTACGGCATGAGCGAGACACTGATGAACATCAGCAACCCCTACGTAGGAGAGCGGCGTGCAGGGACGGTGGGGCTGCCGCTGCCTGGCGTTTCGGTGCGTTTACTCGATCCGGCCGGCAATTCTGTCACGCACGGCGAGACGGGCGAGCTTTACGTGCGGGGACCGAATGTGTTTGCGGGCTATTGGAGACGCGAGGATGCCACCGCTTCGGCGTTTGTGGATGGATACTTCCGCACGGGCGATCTGGCGACTCGTTCCGCGGACGGGTACTACACACTCTGCGGGCGCAGGAGCGATGTGATCATTTCGGGCGGATTTAATATATACCCGCGCGAAATTGAAGAGTTTCTTCAAGAGCAGCCGGAGATTGCGGAGGCTGCGGTTACCGGCGTGCCAGATCCGCTCCGAGGAGAGGTGCCTGTGGCCTACGTGGTCATTCGGGCAGGCTTTGACGAAGAGGCTGTTGAGGCGCGATGCCGGAGTGCGCTGGCCTCATTTAAAGTGCCGCGCAGGTTCGTAGTTGTGGATGCGTTGCCGCGCAACGCGCTGGGGAAGGTTCAGAAACATTTGTTGAGGGCGGGTTCAGAGCAGTAGCGTGGGCGCCGGCCCCGGTTCATTTTCTGCGAACCTCGCAGTTCGCCGGTGCGTATCTCCATTCGGCGCTCGAACGGCGGGCATTCGCCGAATGTTGCCTGCGCCGGGCGGCAAACGTAAGCTAACCTGACAGAAAAGGACTAGTACGTGTTTCGATTCTTTCCGCTTGCCGTAAAAAACATCGCGCGCAATAAGCGCCGCAGCACATTGACGATTCTGAGCATGGCCGTTTCGCTGTGTCTCTTGGGCGTGCTGATTGCGATGTATCACGCGTTGTACTTCGGAGAGCAGACGCCCGGCCAGGCAGTCCGGTTGATTACGCGGCATAAAGTTTCGCTCGGGCAGGCGATTCCATACTCTTATGAAGCAAAGATTCGCCAGGTTCCGGGCGTGAAGGAAGTATCGGCGTCGAACTGGTTTGGCGGCACTTACAAGGACAACCGCGACTCGAAGAATTTCTTTGCGCGCCTGGGAGTGGAACCGAAACAGTTTTTCACAATCCGCACGCAGCTCGTCATGCCGGAAGATCAACGGCGCGCTTTTATTACGGACAAGACCGGCTGCATTGTGAGCCGGGATCTGGCTGAAAAGCTGAATTTCAAGCTGGGCGACCGTGTGACTCTGCAGGGCGATATTTATCCGGTTAACCTGGAACTCAAGATCGTCGGTATTTTTGAAGATCCGGACGTGCAGGACACGATGTTCTTCAATGCCGATTACTTGCGCGATGCCCTGCCCCTGGCAAGGCGAAATCTGAACAGCACGGTGACGATTCTGGCCGATAGTCCGGAAGATGTTCCGCGCGTGGCGAAGGCAGTCGACGCTATGTTTGCCAATGCCTCGCCGCCCACGAAGACCGAATCAGAGGCGCAGTTTGCATTGAGCTTTGTTTCCATGATCGGAAACGTGAAGCTGTTTCTGCTGAGCATCTGCGCCGCCGTGACCTTCACGATTTTGCTGGTGTCCGGAAATACCATGGCGATGGCGGTACGTGAGCGCATCGCGGAAGTGGGTGTTCTGAAAACGCTGGGATTCACTACCGAAAAAATTCTAGGCATCATCGTTGGCGAGGCGGTTGCGATTGCATTCATCGGAGGGGTTCTGGGGTTAGTGCTTGCTGCGGTGCTTTCGGTTGGCGTAGGCAAAGCGGCAGCGGCGTTTCTTCCGCAATTGCATAATCTTTCGATACAGCCGATTACGGCGTTGATTGCCTTAGGCGTGGCGATTGCAGTCGGGCTCATCAGCTCGCTGCTGCCGGCCTGGAACGCAGCGCGCACGAACATTCTCGACTCGCTGCGGTACGCGGGGTAACAATATGGCCATTCCACTTTCCTACAACGTTCGCAATCTGGTGGTTCGCAAGACGACCACTTTGATGACCGCGGCCGGAATTGCAATGACGGTGGCGGTTCTGCTGGCCGTACTGGGGCTGGTGTCCGGATTGCAGAAAGCGTTCGCCAGCACGGGCGATCCGCTCCATCTGCTGGTGCTCCGGAAGGGCGGAAATGCCGAGCTCACCAGCCTGTTCACACAAGAGCAGTTTCAGATCGTGAAAGTATTTCCGGGCATCGCGACGTGGCCTGACGGCCAGCCGAAGGCTTCGATCGAAGTGGTCACGATCGTGAATTTGCCGAACGTGGACAATCCGGAAGGGGCGAATGTGACTCTGCGCGGCGTGTCGTTGCGGGGCGTGCAGATGCGAAAACTAAGGATCGTGACCGGACGCTGGTTCCGTCCCGGGCAGCGGGAAATCGTGGTGGGCGCGGGTATCGCGAAGCGCTATCCCAGCGCCCAACTTGGAAAGCAACTGAAATTTGGGAAAGGCTACTGGACTGTTGTAGGTGTTATGAGCGGCGGCCAGAGCGCAACCGATAGCGAGATCTTCGGGGATGCGAACCAGGTGGCGGCGGACCTGAATCGTCCGGACACCTATAGTTCGGCCTTGCTTGAAGCGACCGACGAAATCGCAGCCGCAGCGCTCAAGAAATCGCTTGAAGCGGACCGGCGCCTGAACGTAACTGTTTGGTCTGAAAAAGATTATTACGCGAACCAGATGATTTCTGCGGGTCCCATCAGTTTTCTGGGCTATTTCGTTTGCATCATCATGGCAGTCGGCAGCTCGTTTGCAGCCATGAACACAATGTATGCAGCCGTGGCGCGGCGCTCGAAAGAGATCGGGACCTTGCGCATACTTGGGTTTACCAGGGGCAGCATACTGCTCAGCTTCTTTGCGGAATCGCTGCTGTTATCGCTGGCAGGCGGTATTCTCGCGTGCATCATTGTTCTGCCGCTCAACAGGGTGACGACAGGCCTGGGCAGTTTCATCACGTTCAGCGAGATCAGCTTCAACTTTCATATCGGGCCGGCGATTATGCTGATCGGATTGTTGTTCTCGCTGATATTGGGAGCGGCGGGTGGCTTGCTACCGGCACGGCAGGCAGCCAAGAAAGAGATTTTGACAGCGCTGCGCGAAGCCTAGCGGCGCAAGCAACACATGGAAACAGAATTAAAAAGTCTTCGCATCGACCGGACGGCGCGGCGCGCTCCTGAGCCGAAACCGCTGTTGAAACTGGTTTCTCTCGCGCTTGTTTTAGGACTACTGGCCGTAGGAGCAGTGCTTGCCTACACGCGTCTGACGGCGCCTGTCATGGTTGACGTAATGACGGTACCGTCGCCTATGACGGGCCCGGCTGCAGGCGAACAGCAGATCGTGCTGACTGCAACCGGCTATATCATTGCGGCACACAAAATCGAAGTTGCATCGAAAGTAAACGGGCGCGTGGCGTGGATCGGCGTAGACAAAGGCGACAGAGTGAAAGCCGGGCAAGTGCTGGTTCGTTTGGAAGATGACGAGTACCGGGCTCAAGTTGAGCAGCAAAAGGGACAGCTTGCCAATCTGGAAGCCAAACTTGCCGAGGACTTGCATGGATCGCGCCCCGAAGAGATTCAGAAAGCGCGTGCCGATGTAGACCAGGCCAAAGCGGACCTTGCGGATTCAAAAGCATCGCTCGACAGAACGCGGCAACTCGTGCAGGAGGGCGTTCTGGCGAAGCAAGCGCTGGACGATGCGCAGGCAAAATATGACGGCGATGTGGCCAAAGTGGCCAGCCTGCAACGCACGCTGGATTTGGCTGTGTTAGGGCCGCGGCAAGAGGAGATCGATCAGGTGCGGGGGCAGATCGAACAGGCCCGCGGAGCGCTTGCGTACGCGCAGACGCAGCTCGACAACACCGTGATTCGAGCGCCGGTCAGCGGCACGATACTGGACCGAAATGTCGAGAAGGGCGAGTTCATTACCACGGGATTCGTGGGCGATAAGGGCGCAAAGGGTTACATCGTGACCATGGCCGATCTGAATGATTTACAGGTTGAACTGGATATCAGCCAAAACGATTTTCCGAAACTGGGGCCACAACAAAAAGGAATCATTACGACGGACGCATATCCGGATCGCAAATACGACGGTTTTATCGAGCAGGTTTCGCCCGAAGCCGACCGCGCCAAAGCAACGGTGCAAGTGAAGGTGAGGGTGAAGAATCCGGACGACTATCTGCGGCCGGATATGAATGCGACGGTGGCGTTCTATAACGATGTGAAACCGCAGGCGGCAGGGACCCTGAGCCGGGTGGTTGTGATCCCGCAAGCGGCCGTGCGCGACGGAAGCGTGTTCGTTGTTTTGGATAAGCACGCGCACAAGAAAGCAGTCAGCATAGCGGGCACTTCGGAGCGCGGCGTGCTGATCGCGAGCGGGCTGATTGGCGGTGAGGACGTGATTGTGAATCCACCGGCGAACCTGAAGGACGGCGAAAAAGTGCAGCCGAAACAGTAGGTGGGATAAGAGGAGAGCAATGAGCGAAACAGTTGTGAAGACCAGCAAGCTGAGCAAGGAGTTCGTGCGCGACGAATTTCATGTGGTGGCATTGGACGAAGTCGATATTCAGATTGATAAGGGCGATTTCGTTGCGCTGATGGGGCCTTCCGGTTCCGGAAAATCGACGCTGCTCCACCTGATCGCGGCCATGGACAAGCCGACAGCCGGCGAGATAGAAGTGCTGGGAGTGAATCTGCGCCAACTGAGCGACAAACAGATTGCCCATTGGCGCAACGAAAATATCGGCTTCATCTTTCAATCCTTCAATCTGCTTCCGGTCTTAACAGCAGTTGAGAATGTCGAGCTGCCTCTGAAGCTGACCAAGCTGAATAAAAAAGAACGGATGGAACATGCCGAAACTGCACTCAAACTGGTCGGGCTGGGAGATCGCCTGAAGCATTTGCCGAAGCAATTATCCGGCGGCCAGGAGCAGCGGGTGGCAATCGCACGCGCAATCGTTACCGATCCGGCGTTGATTCTTGCCGACGAGCCGACTGGAAATCTGGATGCAGCAGCGGCCGAAGATGTGTTGACGATGCTGTCGCGCCTGAACAGCGAGTTCGGTAAAACCATAGTTATGGTGACGCACGATCCGCATGCGGCGCGATTTGCCAAAACTGTTCGGCATCTGGAAAAAGGACAGTTGTTGCCACTCGGCACGCTGCCGGCAGATTGGGCATCGGCGATGGCACTCCGGAATTGAGCGTACGCCGGCTGGAAAGCCCCGTCCCACAAAAGCAAGCTCTAATTTGAATCGGCGCCGGAAGGCGCGCATCCAATAAGAGCCATCTCTATGTACAACGCAGAAGCTTACGCGGCCAGTAGCGCCACGTCTCCACTTACCTCTACTAAAATTAAGCGTCGCGATCCAACGGAACGCGACGTGCAAATCGAGATTCTGTTTTGCGGCATCTGCCACTCCGACCTGCACCAGGTTCGTAATGAGTGGAGCGATGTGATGCCGACTATTTATCCGTGCGTGCCGGGCCACGAGATCGTAGGCAGGGTCACGAAAGTAGGATCTGCGGTTCAGAAATTTAAGCCGGGCGATTTGGCGGCTGTGGGCTGCATGGTCGATTCGGATCGCACGTGCCCGGAATGCCGTGCGGGTTTGGAGCAATTCTGCCCGAATTTGACGCTCACCTACAACTTCCCCGACAAGCATCTCGGCGGAGTAACTTATGGCGGCTATTCCGGCAGCATCGTCGTGGATGAGCACTTTGTGCTGCGTGTTCCGTCGAATCTCTCTCTGGCAGGGACGGCGCCTCTGTTGTGCGCCGGGATCACGACTTATTCCCCGATGCGCCACTGGGGCGTCACGAACGGGAAGAAAGTGGGCGTGGTCGGGCTGGGCGGATTGGGCCACATGGCGGTGAAGTTTGCTCATGCTCTCGGCGCGCACGTGGTTGTGTTTACCACATCCGCCAGCAAGAAGGACGACGCGCTGCGGCTGGGCGCGGATGAAGTTGTCCTGTCGCGCAATTCCGGCGAGGTGCAAAAGCACGCGGGCAGCTTTGATTTCATTCTGGATGCTGTCTCGGCGGATCACGATATTAATGCTTACATTCAACTGCTGCGGCGGGACGGCAACATCACTCTGGTGGGCGCACCGGAAAAGCCGCTGGCCGTGGCAGCATTCGCGCTTCTCTTCGGACGCCGTAGTCTTTCCGGCTCGCCGATTGGCGGCATTGCCGAAACTCAGGAGATGCTCGATTTCTGCGGCGCGCATAACATCACAGCCGATGTCGAAGTCATACCGATTCAGAAAGTGAACGAGGCCTATGACCGGTTACTCAAAGCCGATGTGAAGTACCGGTTCTCGATTGACATGGCATCTCTAAAAAGCTGAAGTAAAGCCCGGCGGCGCTGATTACAGCTCAGTTCCGACTTCTGCGGCGGCCGCCGTTTTGGGAACGGTGGGACGCGAATTTTTTCTATAGAACGCGTAGGTAGCGCCGGCGATGAACACGTTCACTACTATTCCGGTAGCCGCTACACCCGCGGGCGGCCACATCAAGTACACCAGCGGAAACAGCACGACAAAGTTGAGCACGGCGCCCTGAATAATGATCTTGGACCAATCCTTTTCATATCCGAAGGCGAGCATGAAAAACGTAGAGTAAACATGCTGCCACGCCAAAAGGAACGGGCTGAGCGCCATAATGCGCAGCAGTGGAATAGCCGGGTCATATTTCGCCGAATAGATGAGTTGCATAATCGGCGATGCTCCGAACAGCAGGATGAGCGAGCCTGCCAGGAACGGAGCGGTTAGGAACAGAGAATATTTTTGCAGCGCCGCGAGCGCGCTCTCGCGCGCCTTCGAAGCCATGTGACTGATGTGGGGATAAACGGCGGTGACCACCGGTTGGACGAGCATTCGAGCAGCCACAATCAGACGCCCTGAGGCCGTGTAATAGCCGACATCAGTGGGTCCGGACTTCAATCCGAGAACCAGGATATTGGTGGAGTCGGTGGCATACACTCCGGCCATGGAGAGAAAGACGGGCCAACCTTCGCGCAGAGCAGTAAGAGTTTCGCTGAGGCTGGGCAGGACCCAGCGAGCCGGGGTAAAAAACGGCACCGTGCAGAGGCCCACGATGCCGGCGAGCAGCGTCGATCCAAATTGGAAACCAGCGGCCAGCATGTAGTCTGAATCGCGCCGCACGAAGGCGAAAATCAGCGCGAGAGCGATGAGCTTGCTGGTCAGGTCCCGCCAGACGAGGTTCTCCATCTTCTGCAGACCTTGAAACAACCAGAGTGGAAAAAGCAGATCGCCCAGAACCGCCAGGTAGGCGAGACAGAAAAGCGCGAAATTCGCGCGCAGTTTCGGAGTCGCAAGCACCACAGTGACCATGATCAGGAAACCGGCTACAGTCAGCAGGGTTTTGGCTGCCATGACAGAGCTGAAGATCTTGGAGATCTTTTGCGGATCATCGCGATAGATGGCAATACGTCGCGTTGCGGTCAGATTGAAGCCATATTCAACGAGAGTGATGAAGTAGAAATTAAATGAAGTGGCAAACGCGATCAGTCCATAGTGCGCGACGGAGAGAACGCGCGAAAGATATGGAATTACGATCAGCGGGGCTACATATGTACTGATCTGTACAACGAAGAGAGCGGCGGTATTTTTGACGATCCTGTGCCGCAATAAGGCGAGGCCTTTGGCGACCAGCGGAGACGGCATTTGATTAGCCCGCCCCTGTTTCCAGAAGCTCAATGAGCAGCTTTTCAGACGTAATTGCCCAGGCGATTTTGCGGCCTCCAAATGCCACGGCGGGCTTGGCGCGCCTGACGATCAGTCCCTTACGTTCGCGAATCAGTTCGAGGGTCCGCTCACAATCGCGCACTTCATAACAAAGATGATGCAGGCCGCCGCCGGATTTTAGAAAGGCGCCTACGGGCGAGGTTTCGCCCGCCGGCTCTACGAGCTCAATTTGCACGTTGGTTCCGGGCGAACTGATAAATGTGACTTTGACCTTCTGGATCGGGTCGAAAAAGACCGCACCGTCCCAGGCTCCGTTTACCGATCGCGCGAATTGTGCGACGCTGGCGTCGATGTTATCGACGACGTAGCCGACATGGTGAAGGCGCAGAAGGTCGTCGCCGGAGTCGTACACGCTAGGCAGCGGCGTTGGCGAGCCGTCTCCTCAGGTAATCGAGAATCTTTGAAAACGACGTCAACTCCGCGACGTCGTCGAAATCCATTTGTATCTCAAACTCTTCTTCGATCAAATTGATCAACGTGATGGCCGCCACTGAATCCCAGGACTCGACCGATTCCTGGGATGCCGATTTGATTTTGCCCGCAGGCAAATCGGGGAAAACGGTGGCAAAAATTGTCTCTAAGCGCTGCTCGATGTTATCCATTGTGGTTCAAAATTTTGTGATAGAGCCGGGGGCACTTGGCCTCGAACACGGAGCGTTCGATCGCAACGGGGCCCGTCTGTACAGCGCCCGCAAATTGGCTCAGGAAGTCACTGATGGGCCCATTCTTCTTGGTGACTTTGAAGTCCAGCAGAATCTCCTCCCCGCCGAAGTGCCGGAATAGTTCAGAAATACAGGCGTGCTCGATACGGCGTGAAAACGCACGGCAGCTCATCACCCAGGTTCGTACGTGAAGGCGCTCTCCGTCGCGCCTGCCTGAAAGGACGCCAATCTTTCCGAGCGGCCCGAATTTATCAGCGTACGACACAGCCAGCACAAAGGCGCCCGGCGCCTGCGCGGCTTCCTGCCACTCTGCCTCGGTATACCGGATTCCGTTCAGATTAAACTGGTTCGTCTTGTTCACCAGCTCCACAACTCTTTTATCGGTGGCAGGAGGGTTGTACTCGAGAGTAAGGGTGGCCTCGAGGCTTGCGAGAAAATGCTCCGGGGATTCAGCGGCATTGCCGTTCGTCTTGGCGAGTTCCTGATTGACTCGAATGCTATCCAGGCGGAAGCGGTCTTCTTCAGAAAGAGACGGCTTACCGAAAAGATCCCGCAACCGCTGCAGAAAGGAAAGCGCCGCCGAATAGTCATTCTTCGGAAACAGCAGGCATTCGATTTCGGGAAACGCTGCCCGCACTTCCTCAAGCTCCATGGGACTGTCGTCCACAAACACCACGCTGTCAGCTCCAATGTTCCAGGCCTTCAATATGCGTGCGACAGATCCGGATTTGGCGTCCCAGTGCACCTCGATGGGGAAAATCTTTTCTTTGTTAATGACCAGATCGGAACGCGATAATGCCTGATTCACCACCTCCGGCGAGTTCTTGCTGGCAATCGCCACCAGAATGCCGTGATCTGCCAGGCCTGCGAGCATCTGCTGGTACAAACCGTGAAGCTGGGCGTGGGAGGCCAAGTCCCAACAGACATTTTCATGGCCCACTTCCCCTACCAAACCGGCCCAGAATGTGTCGTCGAGATCAGTGATCAGACCTTTTTTCGGTGGCGGGAGGGCAATCAGGCGGGCTAAAGCGTTGCCGAGCGCATCCGCATGAGCCATCGTATACGGGAAGCCGGTATTCAAATCAGACCGGAAATCATAACGTCCGGCCGGCGGCGAAACGACCTCCAGCCTGGCACGGTTCAGTACCCGAACCGAAGGCCGGCGGCTGATGCGTAGCGCAAAATCCGCAGCCGCGCGTTCGAGCGCGATTTCGATTTGGCTGGCGTGCCAGCCCACTGTGTGGAAGCCCGGCGGCAGCGGCAAAGTGGGCAAGGAAACAGCTAGCGCAGTAGACTCCGGCAGCGCCGCAATTCCTTTCTCCAGGCGTTGCAGCATCGTTTCCGCGTTTGCAACCGCGCTTGCGAGACGCTGTTCACCCCATCCCCCAAGCTGCCGGTAGCCGAGCCGCGGGTCTAAATCCTGCCACTCAATGACTAAAACGGCTGCCTGCGGGGATTGGGCCGCAAGTTGTTCGAGCGTACCTGCTATGTCTCCAAACAACCCGCGGCTAATACGGACTTTCCGGTCCTCGCGTAGCGATTGCAGATGGGCCGCCAAATAATTCTGAAGATGCAGCGGCGTAATGCCACATGCCAAAACCACCTTGAACTCAGGCAGTTCCGCAGAGGTCTTTTGGACAATAGACAGGGCCTCGGCGAGTTTCATCCTAATGACACTTCGGCCATTTTGCCTTGGAACTGTATGGCCGAATATTCACATCGTCTCAAATCGGCTCGCGGTTGGTACGCTAAGAACGTTCGCCTCCCCGCAAGTCATCGCAATGACTTTTTCTGAGCAGCTCAAAAATCAGCTCAATATTGTCGACGTGGTGGGGCAATATGTCCGGCTCAAGCGCCAGGGCTCTGCGTCCCGCTATGTGGGGCTGTGCCCGTTCCACTCCGAGAAGACGCCGTCCTTCTATGTAAACGGTAGTTTGCAGATATATAAATGCTTTGGCTGTGACGCTGCGGGAGACGTGTTCCAATTCGTCATGGAGCACGAGGGACTTACCTTTCCCGAAGCGTTGAAGCTTTTGGCCGAACGCTACGGCATTCCGATGCCGCAGCGCGCATACGCCGACGACCCGGAAGTCAGGAGCCGGGAGGCGCTGCTCGAAATGCATGAGATTGCGGCGGAGGTTTTTCAAAAGAATCTGCGCAGCCCGGCAGGCGCCGATGCGCGCCAATATCTGGAATCGCGGGGTGTTTCCAAGGAGTCTATGGATGAATTCCGCCTGGGAGTGTCGGATGCGTCCGGACAACAACTGGCGAGCCGGTTGCAGAAGTTCGGACCGAGCCTGCTGGAGCAATCCGGCCTGGTATTGAAGCGCGAGAACGGAACATTTTTCGACCGCTTCCGCGCCAGACTGATGTTTCCCATTCATAACGAAGGTGGAAAGGTGATTGCGTTCGGAGGCCGCGCGCTGCGGCCGGGCGATGACCCGAAATACCTGAACTCACCGGAAACGAAGCTGTATAAAAAGTCAACCGTTCTCTACAACCTGCACCGGGCGAAAATAGAGGCGCGCAAAAACGACCGCATGATTCTGGTGGAAGGCTACATGGATGTCATCGGCGTCTATTCAGCCGGGATTCGCGAGGTGGTCGCAAGCAGCGGAACGTCACTAGGCATCGAACAGGTGAGGGCCATCAAGCGTCAGGTATCCCACCAGGGCACTCCCGGACAGGTGATTCTAAATTTCGATCCTGATCCGGCGGGAACGCGATCGACCGAAAAATATATAGGCAGCTTGCTCGCGGAAGGCATGCGCGTGCGCGTACTGCAAATACCCGGCGGCCTCGACCCTGACGAATACATCCAGCAAAACGGCGCTGAGGCGTATCAGAAGCTTGTTTCGGCAGCCGTTTCTTACTTCCACTGGCTGGCAGACCGGGCGAAAGAAAAATTCGACACGCGAACGGCGGACGGACGCGTAGATGCGTTCAAATCTTTGCTGCCGACGGTGAAGTACGTATCAGATCCGCGCGAGCGCGCCGCACAAGCGTCGGAACTGGCGGAAATTCTAAAGGTAGAACGTGATGTAGTCCACGCCGCATTACGCGGCATCCCGGTTGAGACCCGGCAGCGGCAGGAGGATCTATCGGCATCTTTACCCCCCAATGAGAAACTTCTTCTGGGTTGCTTACTAACCAGTCAAGATGCCCGGCAGACCATTGTGGAACACCTGCGCAAGGTTGACATGCTCGCGGCGCTGCAAACAAGAAATATATTTGAGGCCACGATTGAGCTGGAGAATGCGGGCGTACCGTTTTCGATGGAAGCACTATCGGCTCGCCTGGACGAGCGGGAGAAAAAAATTGTTACTGAAGTGAGCTTTGCCGAATTGGGGATACCCGAAGATGGCGCTTTGCAGCAGAGTTTGCATTGCCTGGAGGCTTTAGAAAATACCGCAGTGAAATTGAAGATAGAGGAACTGGAGACGCGAGTAGCGGAATTGGATCGCCAGGGAAACATGGAAGAAGCGATGCGGGTGCTCAGCGAAATCGACCGTATGAAACGGGCGTCCTAGGGGGAAAATCGTGTTGTACTATGAGGAGTCAAGGAAACCCGAGGGTTTCCTGGCTGAGTCTCGCGGTTAGGTCTGTTTCAAACGTTCGTCCGGGCAATCGAGCGAGTTGATGAAGGCAGTGGATGCAAGACGGTAACGACAAAAGCTTCGCTCTGTACGGCGAAGTGAGCGAGGTGGTGCGCGATGATTTGTCCACCGGAACGGATCTGAACGATCTGTTCGAGATCGATCCAACTGTCGAACTGCTCGAAGAGCCGAAAGATTTCGATAAGAGAGAAGAGGAACTCGAGGATCTCGCGGAGCTTGATCTAGCTGCTGGCGCGCTGGATAAGAGCAATGACTCCGTGCGGGTTTATCTCCGCGAGATGGGCATGGTCCCATTGCTTACGCGCGAAGGGGAAATCGAGCTGGCAAAGCGCATCGAGCGCGGGCAAAAGTCGATTTGCAAAGCTCTATCCCGCTCGCGTTTGGTAGTTCACCGCCTGTTTGAAGCGGCATGCGAGGTGCAAAGAGGGCGGCTGCCTGTTTTCGACGTGCTGCAGGCGCCGGAGCCACAGCCCGGGAGTGATGGAGAAGACGCCGAGGCTGCGCTGAAAGAAATCTTTTTCGGTAAAGTTCACGAGATTGAAAAACTGTACCGTAAGCTGCAGCAGACGGAGAAAAAGCTCATCAGTACCCCGCGCAATATGCGGCCGAAACAGCACCGCAAGCTGCGCTACGAGTATGCCCGGCTGATGGTATGCGTTTCCCGGCAGATACGTGCGCTCCCGTTTGCGCAGCGGTTTCAGAACTCGTTGAGCGACGGGCTGAGGAAGTTTGTGGATGAGGTGAAGCCGCTCGAGCAGGAGATTGCGCGGCTGCAGCGGAAGCTCGAACAGACGGCCATTGCCGAATCGGGCGCGGCGGCAAGTATTCGAAAAGAGTTAAAAAACCTTTCCACGCAGCTTCAGTCGCTTGAGGATAAATGCGGCACTTCCGCCACCGAGCTGAGGCGCACGCTGCAAATTCTGGAGCGAGGCGAAACCGAAACCGAAGCTGCAAAGAAACGCTTGATTGAGGCCAATCTCAGGCTGGTGGTTTCGGTGGCCAAGCGTTATACGAATCGCGGGATGCAGTTCCTGGATTTGATTCAGGAAGGCAACATCGGCCTGATGCGAGCGGTTGACAAGTTCGACTACAAGCGCGGCTATAAATTTTCAACCTATGCGACTTGGTGGGTGCGGCAAGCGGTTACTCGTGCGATAGCCGATCAGGCGCGGACGATCCGCATCCCGGTGCATATGATTGAGACCATCAACAAGCTGGTGCGTCTGCAACGCACGATGCAACAGGAACTGGGACGCGAACCCACTACCGAAGAGATGGCGGCACGGATGGATCTCTCACCCAGCAAAGTGCGCCGCGTCATGCGCGTGGCGCAGGAACCCATTTCGCTCCAGACGCCCGTCGGTGAAGAGGAGGAATCGAATCTGGGCGATTTTCTTGTCGATAGCCGCATGATTTCGCCTTCCGAAGCCGTCATTAATCTTAATCTGCGAGAGCAGACAGCCGAAGTATTGAAGACCTTGAGTCCGCGGGAAGAAAAGATCGTCAAGATGCGCTTCGGCCTGCAGGATGGTAGCGAGCACACGCTTGAAGAAGTCGGGCAGAATTTTGCCGTCACGCGGGAGCGCATCCGCCAGATTGAAGCGAAGGCTCTGCGGAAGCTGCGCCATCCGAGCCGCAGCCACCGGTTGCGGAATTTTCTCGAAAACGGCGCGCCTTCTTAATGGCTGAATCCGCAATCGCAGCCCCGCTCCCAACACATCCGGTCACGCCGCCGAAGAAGGTTCCCAAACCGAAAAGCGCAGCCGAGCGGAAAGCACGGCTGAAGCGCATTCTGGATGAGCTGGACCGGCTCTTCCCCAAAGCAACCTGCGCACTCGAACATAGAGATGCATGGCAACTGCTGGTCGCCACCATCCTTTCGGCTCAGTGCACTGACGAGCGCGTGAATAAAGTAACGCCCGGGCTATTCAAAAAATACCCGGCGATAGAAGATTTCGCCAATGCATCGCAAGACGAGCTGGCGCAGGACATCCGCTCTACCGGTTTTTTCAATAACAAAGCGCGTTCGCTCATCGGGGCCGCGCGCAAAATTTTGAGCGATTACAACGGGCAAGTGCCGCGCACTATAGAAGAATTGCTAACCGTTCCGGGTGCCGCCCGAAAAACCGCCAACGTTGTTTTAGGAACGGCGTTTGGTATAGCGTCCGGCGTGGTTGTCGATACTCATGTCCAGCGCGTTTCGCAGCGGCTGGATTTGACGAAGAATACGGAACCCGCGAAAATTGAGCAGGATCTAATGAAAACGATTCCACGGGAGCGCTGGATTCTGTTTTCTCACCAGGTCATCCATTTCGGCAGACAGATCTGTATGGCGCGCAGACCTCGCTGCGGCGTTTGCCCGCTGGATCCCATTTGCTATGCAAAGGACAAAACGCTCGCCTGAGACCCGGTGATCGCATCCCTGCCCTTTATTTAGGCGTTGACGGCGGGCAATCGAGCACGAAAGCGCTCATTGCAGAGGAACACGGGCGCATTATCGGATGGGGCTTTGGAGGACCCTGCAATCACGTCAGCGGCCCTGAAGGGCGGCAAAAGTTTGCCGCGGCGATAAACGATTGTCTCCAGCAAGCGTGTACGCAAGCGGGGGTGAACGCGTCCTCCGTACATTTTTCCGCAGCCTGCCTGGGGTTCAGCGGCGGGGCCGAGGATAAAGAACCTTACGTCCGGGATCTGATCCCTAGCGATAAATACAAAATCACCGACGACGCGCAGATCGCCCTAAGCGGCGCCACCGGAGGGCAGCCGGGAATTATCGTCATCGCGGGTACCGGATCGATCGCTTTCGGACGCAACGCGGCGGGCCGAACAGCGCGCGCAGGCGGTTGGGGCTACATCTTCGGTGACGAAGGCAGCGCGTTTGACATTGTTCGACAGGCACTTCGAGAGGCGCTCCGGTACGAAGAAGGATGGGGCCCCAAAACGGTTTTACGCGAGCACCTGCTGAAGGCGGCCCAGGCGCGCGATGCAAATGAACTGCTACACCGGTTCTACACGGACGAGTTCCCGCGCGAACGTATCGCCCGATTGGCGCCGCTGGTGAGCGAGGCTGCCGAACGCGGCGACGAGGCGGCGCAAATGATTCTTCGCGGGGCGGCCCAACACCTTGCCCTGCTTGCACAGAGCGTGCACAAACAGCTATTTGAGCAGAATGAAGCGGTTCCCGTCTGCCATATCGGCGGCGTTTTTCGCAGCGGGCCGGTGCGTTTGAATTTTGTCGATGAAATCAGGCGAACGATTGGCTGCGAGGCACGCCCGCCGCATTATGGGCCGGCTGCGGGAGCTGTCATTGAAGCACTTCGGCTGGACCGCAATCACAGCCCGCTCTCCAATGTGCCAGAATCCGAGAAGTGAAATTCTTCGTTTTCGCAACGCTTCTCTTCGCCAGCGCAACTGTGGCCGCGGCAGCCGGGCCGAATTGGCCGCAAGTAGAGCAGCATGCGCTCGACTTGCTGCAGCGCTATGTCCGCATTGCCAGCGTTAACCCGCCGGCGGACACGAGAGAAACGGCAAAGCTGCTTCAAAGCGAACTCGCGGAAGCGGGTATAGAGGCAACGCTTTATCAGAGCGGCAGCGACGGGAAGACCAATCTGATCGCCCGATTACCGGGGCGCGACCGCACCCAACGCCCGCTGTTGTTGCTGAACCATATGGACGTGGTTCCTGTAGATGCTTCGCGTTGGAAAGAGAATCCGTTCGGAGCGGAAATCAAAAACGGTAGCCTCTGGGGACGTGGGTCGCTCGATATGAAGAGCACCGGCATTATGCAATTGACCGGCCTCATTTTGCTGAAGCGGCTGGGAATCGTTCCCGCGCGGGATATTGTTTTCGTCTCTACCTGCGATGAGGAGACCGGCGGCGTAATGGGCGCGCAATGGATGATCGATCATCACTGGAACGAGATGAATCCCGAGTACGTGATGGACGAAGGTGGCGTTGGATCGCGCGATGTGTACACATCCGGCAAATTGGTTTTCGGGATTTCCGTCGACGATAAGCAGGTGCTCTGGCTCAGACTGCGCGCTACCGGTGTGTCGGGGCATGGCTCGCAGCCGAATCCCGATAACGCGAACGACATCCTGATTCGCGCGATCGAGCGGGCGAAGGATTTTCCACGATCTGCAAAACCGAATCCCATCGTGACGGAGATGCACGACGCCGTGGGCACGTTCGCCTCCAATAAGTTCATGAATGCTATCCAGCAAAACACCATATCGGTGACATCGCTGCATAGCGGGGTCGGCGAGCCGCCCAAGGCGAATGTAATTCCATCGATTGCGGAAGCAACGCTCGACTGCCGGCTATTGCCCGGCGAAAATTTTCAGGAATTTGTCTCTGAGATCAAGGCGCGCATCAATGACCCGCGCGTGATCGTAGAGCAGATCTCGCGCAATCCCGATGACCCTCCGCTCAGTTCCACGAACACGCCACTCTACAAGGCAATTGCGGATTCGATTCGCAAGGAGAATCCGGACGCGGCGATCATGGCCATCGTTGTGCCCTTCGGAACCGATGCAAGTAAGTTTCGTATGCGCGGCGTTGCCGGTTATGGCATCATGCCGATGATCATTGACGCCGCCACACTGGCAACCATGCACAGCGATAGCGAGCACATCCCGGTCGATCAATTCAAACGCGGCTTACACATTTACTTCGACATTCTGCGGTCTGACTGGTGAGGTATTGGAGCTGCCGGATGAGGCGACGTTCTCCTGAATTGGAAGAGCGAAGGTTACGCCGAGATTTTTTGCGCCTTCCATAATTTCCAGGAGCAGCCGCGACTGTATTTTCAGGAATTCATTGTAATCGGCCGTTAAAACGTAAGCGAAGATCTCGACGACATAGGAATCAGCAGTAATCTTCGTAAACCGCACCGGGACATCGGTCGGATCGACCTTCGATTCGGCGGTAAGGATGCGCTCCACCATAGTCATCACTTCGCGAATCTGCTCGGGGGTGGTGTCGCGATGCAGGTGCAATACAGGATGGAACCAGATGCGATCACGTTTCGAGAAGTTCTCGAGCGCCATGGTGGAGAACTGCGAATTCGGAATCGTCACAAGAGTTCTGTCCAGCGTGCGGATGCGAGTAGAGCGCAAGCCGATGTCTTCGACCGTTCCCACCTGGCCGCCGAACTGGCAGAAATCGCCGACGAGCACGGCCCGATCGCTAATCAGGGAGATCCCGCCGAATAGATTCTCAATGGTTTTTTGGGCAGCAAGCGCTACCGCTAGACCGCCCACGCCTACGCCGGCAAGGATCGTGGTAGTGTTATAACCCCAAGCCGTGAGGACAAACAAAACGGCGCAACAAAAGATGCAGATCTTGATAAATCGCACCAACATCGGCGCCACGGAGTAAGAGACCGTTCTTTCGCGAGGATTCAAGCGGGCAATTACGCGATCGGAGATCAGGTCGACCATGCGCATAAGCAGCGAGGCGATGCCGAACACGGCCAACACGGTGATCGCTTTCAAAAGATAGTCGCGCAGCAAAGCGGAAGGAGGAATAACGGTCATGCAAGCGCGAAATACTGCGAGCGAGAGCAGGAGGCGGACTGGCTCAGAAAAATTTTCGAGGCGAAATGTTCCGAGCGGCTTGATGTACCGTTTCGCGAGCGGGCTTAGAAAAAACAGCGCTGCCCGGCTGAGGAGGCGCGACAAAAAGCCCAAAAGCACTGCGATAGCGGCGAGCGCAATCCAGATCCACAGCGGGGTGTCAATCCATTCGATGCGGACAAGCGCTTGCGGTAGTTTGCGCTCGATGGGTAGTTCCTTGCGCAATTTCGTAAGCTCGGGGATCCTGGACACGCTATCGCGCGAAACCAGCCAGACCTGCCGCCCCTGTAAATCGATCCGCTGCAGGTAGAGCGTGACATCTCTGTGATCTGCCTGAAATTTGTCCAGGATGTCCAAATCCGCATCGAGGCCGTCGGCCAGGTTTCCTTCGGCGGAATTGCTCAAATGAGCTACTTCGAAGTGAGGGTCGCGATCGAGAAAATCGCACAAATCGCTGGCGAGCTCAGGTCCGGCGCTGGCGCGGTCGTCGGGTTTGAGGCCGTGCAGATCCAGGTATTGAGAGGCCAGCAGAAAATTGTCGTCATGGCAGGCTTGCAGAAAGTTGTAGATGGAGTTGCGCGGCGTATCGCGCTTCAGCGGATCAGTGGCCGGCGGTTGCGGCGTTGACTTCGACGCGGATGTGAAATTGGTGAGACTTTGCGAAGAAGCAAGGCCGCCGGCAAGCAGCGCCGCAAATACGACCAAACGCACCCAAAGGCAAGCCGGTTTCGAAGCTTGATTCAGCACTCCCTACCAGATTAGAACCAAAGCCGCTGCGCACGTGGGAACAACAAAATGTACTACAAACTGCGTACGTACACTGTGGCGGCGCATTCGCAAGGCGGAGGCCCGCAAACGGGACAGGAGAAATTGTTCTGCAAACTGGCTTCCTTCCAAAACTCCGGTACCTCGAGCACCTTCTGAAAGCCTTTGTTTTCCAGCAAGGACCCGGCATTGGTTCCGTTCCTGCTGTGCCACGCTGTTGCGACCAGAACTGTGACTCCCCTGGCCGCGAGCTCCTGGATGCACCGCTCCACTAATGCTGTGCCGATGCCGCGCCCATGGAACTCCGGAGCAATGGCAACTGAAGCAACAAGACCCACATTTTCTTTGTCTGGTAACCGGCGTTGCAAGGGTCGCAGAGCGGTAGGATCTTGCTTGAAAAACGGTTCGAACTTGCCATAGAACTCCTGAGCCGGTATTACTCGGGCTGTCCCAAACCCCACAACCCTGCCGTTCACTGCTGCACTCAGCGCGATTCTGTCCTTCCCGTTTTCCAGGTCCCTTCGATTGATATAGGCATCACCGAGCTGCTTTTCGGCAATGTCAAGCAAAGCTGGAATATCGCGCGGGCTAACGGGCTCAATTGAGATATCCCGTTTGTAGAAATCATAGGATCCGCGCTGAATCTCCCTCTCCTTAATGTCCTTGCCGAACCAATAGCCATGCATGTCGCAGTTTGGCTCGATTTTGAGAAGGAATGAGCCGAACCCTTTGTCGAAAACATTTTCCGCCCAGTAGCGTCCCTGCAAATAGCCGTCTTCTGTAACCAGACCCTTCAGAATCCATTTCCGGTTGCCTTCATAGGACTCTCCCTGAACTTCAGAGCCTCTTTGCTTCAACTCAACGGGCGCGGTAACAATACGGCCCTTGTCTTCATATTTCGACATATACGTTCCGGCGATCGGAAAACGTTTCTCTAGCCGGCGCCTGCCAACGAACTTGACAGCCCGCTCTACGCCTATGGTTAGCCCGATACCTATGAGGCCGGCTGTGACCTCCGAAAGGATATGGGCAAGAAAGTCGAAACCTGGTATCAACATAAGCCGGCCCTGCCAACTTTCCTCGCCCGGCAAGCCCGCGGCGTCGTTGGCGCATCTAAGATAATACTCTGCGGAAGGCTCCTAACCTGCTGACGACTCGGAATTTATGGATCTCTTGTAACCTTTTCTGCGTTAGCCGGTATTGGTGAGTGAGGGGGATGGAAAATCAAAGCGATCGGGAGTTGATGAAGCAGGTGCAGGCGGGCGATACCGGCCCACTGGCAGTTTTATTCGAGCGCTATAACACGCCGCTGTTTCAATACTTATTGCATTTGAGCAGAAACAGGGCGCAAAGCGAGGATGTGGTGCAGGAGGTGTTCTTTCGGGTACTCAAGTACGCCGGGAGCTATGACCCGCGCTTTGCCTTTAACGTGTGGTTGTATCGCATGGCAAGAAATGCGTACTTCGACTCGCAGTACAAGCGCCGCGCGGAGGCGCCGGGAAGCGATTTAGAAAGATTTCATACGGATGAGCCGGCGCCCGAGGAGGCGCTGGCGCGAAAGCAAGAGACGATGTTTCTGCAGGAAGCTCTGGGGCAATTGCCGGACGACAAGAAAGAAATTTTGGTGCTTAGCCGGTTTCACAACATGCGGTATGAGGAGATCGCTCAAATTTTGAAAGTTGAAGCCGGCACGGTGAAGGTTCGCGCGTATCGCGCTCTGAAAGAGTTGCGTGAGAAATTCAGCGAGTTGCGGGAGGCGCACAGGGCGCCCGGCGGCCGCAGCGCGCGTTCGTCAGGAGATGCAATATATGACGCCTGAAGAATTGAAGGAGATGATTCCGGAATATCTGGCGGGCCGTTTGAACGCCGCCCAGAAATGGGAGTTCGAAGAGCATGTGCGCGAGAATCCCGAACTGCTGATTGACATAGAGGAGCTACGCGCCACCTGGCAGGAGTTGGGGCGGCTTCCGCAGGCTGAGCCGGGCGCGGCCATGAGAGCGCGGTTTTACCAACGCCTGCACGATTTGCAGAGCGGCCGCGAGCCGATGCCCAGCAGAGGATTCCTGTGGTGGAAATCGGGTCTGGCGGGCCTGGTGGGCCAAGTTACCATCGTGCTGGCGTTATTCTGCCTCGGCATGTATGTGGGACGAGTGAGTGTGGGCGAACGCGCGTCGAGCAAGGATGCGGCGCAGTTGCAGGCGCAGATTCAAAGTTTACGCCAGACCGTAGCATTGTCGCTGCTGGACAGGCAGTCACCCGCATCGCGATTGGAAGGAGTTTCCTGGAGCAGCCAGGTGGAGCATCCGGATCGCGATCTTCTATCGGCGCTGATCTCGACGTTGCAACATGACCCGAATACAAACGTCCGGCTGGCGGCATTGGATGCGCTCGAAAAATATTCGAACGAAGCGCCCGTGCGGCAAGCCATGGTGAACGCGCTGTCCAATCAGGATTCGCCGCTCGTGCAGATTGCATTGATCGACGCGCTGGTGCACCTGGGGGAGAAACAGGCGGCAGGCGAGTTTAAGAAACTCTCGGCTGAACCGG
>JAJPJN010000173.1 GCA_021324185.1 Terriglobia bacterium
CCGTTTTGCAGGCCGTTGTGCGCCTTTAACGAAACCCACAGGCCGTTTTGCAGGCCGTTGTGCGCGCTTAACAAAGCGCACAGGCCGTTTTGCAGGCCGTTGTGCGCGTTTAACAAACCCCACAGGCCGCCTTGCGGGCCGTTGTGCGCGCTTAACGAAACCCACAGGCCGATTTGCAGGCCGTTGTGCGCGTTTAACAAACCCCACAGGCCGCCTTGCGGGCCGTTGTGCGCGCAGTACTAGAGAAGCGCCCGTTTTGGCCGATGTTATTGAAGAGGCAACCCGTAGAGCAGAATGCTGTCCATCATAGGTATCGTTGCGGTTTTGGGTGCGATTATCGGCGGGTTCCTGATGGAGCGCGGCAACCTGCGCGTCCTGATGCAGCCCTCCGAACTGGTCATCATCGGCGGCGCCGCCTTGGGAACATTGCTGATCGCCAATCCTTTACCGGTCGTGATCGGCATTTTGAGAGGGTTGCGCTGCGTCTTCACACCCAGCAAGTACAACAAAACCCTATATCTCGCCACCATGGCGATGTTGAACGATCTTTTTAACAAGGCTCGCAAAGGGGGCCTTTCGAGCCTCGAAGCCGACGTCGAACAGCCGGACCAAAGCGAGCTCTTCAAAAAGCATGCGCTGGTTGCGGCAGAAGAACATGCGCTCGAATTCATATGCGACACCTTGCGCATGCTGATGACGGGCAACATCTCACCGCACGAACTGGATCAGATGCTCGAAGTCGATCTCGAAGTCCATCACAAAGAAACAACCCAGTTCGCGAGCGCTCTCGTCACCGTCGCGGACGCGCTGCCGGGCCTCGGGATCGTCGCCGCAGTGCTGGGCGTGATCGTCACGATGGGCGCGCTAGGCGGCCCGCCATCCGAGATCGGGCACAAAGTGGCGGCGGCTCTGGTTGGCACGTTTCTCGGCATTCTGCTCTGTTACGGAATCTTCTCTCCGTTCGCCTCCAGCATGAGCAAAGCCGCGGAAGCGGAAGCGCAATATTACAACTGCTTGCGGGTCGGTTTGCTTGCCTACGCCCGGGGAGCGCCTCCGATGGTTGCGGTGGAATTTGTGCGGCGGTCGATCCCCTACGCCGTGAGGCCCACTTTCCTTGAACTCGAAACTGAGCTCCGCGGCAAACCGGCTGAGCAACCCGCCGCTGCGTAACCATGGCAACCCAAGTACCACCAGTCATTATCGTCAAGAAAAAAGCGCATGGCCATGCGCATCATGGCGGCGCCTGGAAGGTCGCCTACGCAGATTTCGTAACTGCCATGATGGCGCTGTTCATCGTGCTCTGGCTGATGAGCGCAAGCCAGGATGTGCAACGGGCGATCTCCGGGTATTTTCGCGATCCGAAAGGCTTCGGAAAACAGACCGGTAGCGCCATGGGCGGCAACGGCGAAAGCCTCACCATCTCCAAGGATCAGATGGATCTTTTGAAAGACCGGATTCGCCAGGCGATGCAGCAGAGCCCGGAGTTCTCCAAATTGAAAGACTACATCCAGATGACAATCACCGGGGAAGGACTGCGCATTGAGCTACTCGAAAACGAAAAAGGCATGTTCTTCGAGAGCGGCCAGGCGGCCCCCACCCCCATCGGTAACGATCTGCTCATCCGGCTTGCGCAAGAGCTCGGGAAACTGAAGAACACGCTGCTTGTCGAAGGACATACCGATTCAAATCCCTACCAGAGCGCCAGCTACTCGAATTGGGAACTTTCGACCGACCGCGCCAACATGGCGCGGCGCATTATGCAGGAGCACGGGCTTCGTCCGGAGCAGATAAAGCAGGTCCGCGGCTTTGCCGATCAGCAACTCCGGCTTCCCGGCGATCCGCGCAACCCGTCCAACCGGCGCATTTCCATCATCGTCCAATTTCCGCAAGGCGACGATGCGGAGGGCGTGAAGGACACAAAAGTTTTCAGCACCGCAAATAGTCTCAAGCAAGCAGCCAATGCCAAACCAGCTACGAATGCCCAGCCGGCAAACAATGCCAAATCAGCAGACAATGCCAAAGCTCCGAAAACCGGCAAATAAGCTGCGGCCGCGCAATGCTGCCGTTGCAGTGGTGCTGATTGCCGTCTCATCCACTGCCCGCGCCCAGCAACCCGGCAATGTCGCGTTTTCTGCTCAAGCCGCCATCGAACAGCAACGCAAATCGCTGCTCGAACAGCGGGCATCGCTCAAACGGCAGATGGGCGAGAGCAATTTCGCTTCGCTATTGGGCGTCACTTTCTACGGCATGGCGCCCCGCCCCGCTTACTTTGCACCGTGCCCGCCTCTCGACCTCGAAAAACGCGAACGGCTTATTACAGAGGCTGCGCGCAAACAGTCCATCGAGCCCGATCTACTCCGGGCCGTCATGCATCATGAATCCGGCTTTCGTGCTTGCGCCGTTTCGGTCAAAGGAGCGCTCGGCCTGATGCAGCTCATGCCTGCCACCATTGCGCGCTTTGACGTGAAAGATCCGTTTGATCCGTTTCAAAATATTCAGGCAGGAGCTGCGCTGCTGCGCAGTTTGATCGATACCTATCATGGCGATCTGAAACTGGCGCTCGCAGCCTATAACGCCGGCTCAGCCCGCATCGATAATGCTTCGCCGGATACATATCCGCTCGAAACCAAGAGCTATATCGCCGGGATCTTAAAAGAACTCGGCGCGACATCTGATTCGCCGTAAGGACTCAGAACACCGCTACAACAGATGCGCGGGCGTCCTGCGCAACACCGGTATCGAGCCTTCCTGCAGGAATTCGTTCACCGTTTCGAGCGAACCAAAGAAGCCGGCGAAAGAATCATCCAGCCGCCGCGGACGGCGTAAATTCTGCCGGAAATCGGAATGGCGGAATTGATCGACGCGGCTCAACGCAGCAACACCCAAAGGCCGGTATTCATGTGTTCCTTGCACCCAGGCGACGCCGGATTCGGCATCGATCCACACCGCAAATCCCACCCCATCAGCTTAGCTGTCCCGCAACGGTAGCGCCGGCGGCACGCGATAATTTCTATTTGGTGTCAAGCGCGAACAGCAATGCCGCCCGCCGGCGCGTCATCGTGCAGCGGCTGGGGAAGTCGGGGATTGCATTCCTGATCGGCCTCGCGCTGTTCGCGGTGTTCTACTTCACCGATCTGTCGCTGCTCGCATTTCTGGATGCGATCGCGATGATTCCCATCGCGATCATCATCCTGTTCCGCGGGTTCAAGTGGTTCAAAGGCCACGCGCTCTGGAGCCTGCGCAATCGCCTGCTGGTGGTCTACACGCTGATGGGCGTGCTGCCGATTGCATTGCTGTTTGTACTTGTTGGGCTCAGCGGCTGGGCTCTGATGAATGAACTGGCGATCTATCTGGCCAGCTCCGCGCTGGACCGGCGCCTCGAATCGCTACAATCGGCCGTACAGGGCTTGCAGAAAATACCGCCAGACCAGCGCGCAATGGCGGTGTCTCACTTTGCCGATGCCTTTGGACGCTCATTTCCGGGAATCGCCTTTTATTTCAAGGATCAGACCGGCATGCATCCGTACCCCGCCAATGCACCGGCTCTTGTCGTCCCTCCGGGCTGGGGCGACGTCTCCGGCCTTTTAGTGTGGAAAAGCCGCTTCTACGGCTGGGCGCACACAAATCATTCAGGTGATGAAATCACCGCACTGGCGCCCCTCTCGAACGAGCTGGTCGAAAACCTGGTTCCGAATTTGGGCGTTATCACTCTGCTTGAAACCGATGAAGCTGACCGGCTACCAGCGTCCGCCGGCGCCCTCACTCCAGACGAACGGCTTGCCGGCAAGCGGAACGTCGACCTGAAAGGCCACACCGGGCATCTTCCGCCGCCGGTCAGCCGTTTCGATATTCCCGTTTGGTGGCCCGCGACACGGATGCATTACCATCTCGAGGCGCCCGGCAGGTCATACCGCGGGATCTTGTTGGTCGCTTCCCGGCCATCGGCCGTCCTGCGCAGTTTCTTTTCGGGCTCGGAAGTCTTGCGCGGTTTTCTGTTCGATACGGTCATCGCCGTCGCTATTCTTTTTCTGGTCGTGGAACTTATCGCGATCTGGATCGGCGTACGTCTGTCCCGGCGCATTACCGGCGCAGTAAACCATCTGTACGAGGGCACGCGGCACGTGATCCAAGGAGATTTTCAGACCCGAATTCCGGTGCGCGATCGTGATCAGCTCGGCGAGCTTTCGCAATCGTTTAACCAGATGACCGAAAACCTCGAACGCCTCATGGCGGTGGAAAAGGAGAAGGAGCGCCTGCAAACGGAGCTGGAGATCGCGCGCGAAGTACAAGCGCAGCTTTATCCCAAAGCCGCGCCTCCCACTTGCGGGCTCAAGCTGACCGTGCGCTGCGACCCGGCCCGCATGGTCTCCGGCGATTACTACGATTACGAGCAGATCGACGGCACTAAACTGGCATTTGCCATCGGCGATGTTGCCGGTAAAGGCATCTCTGCCGCTCTGCTCATGGCAACTCTGCAGGCGGCCCTGCGCGCGCAGATTACGAACTATCAGCCCTGTGAGAGCCCGCCCAACGGCGCACGCCCGATCAATGCTGCAAACCTGGTCTCCGCGCTGAATCAGCAAATCTACGCACACACTTCCCCGGAGAAATATGCCACCTTCTTCTTCGGAGTGTTCGACGAGCCGTCGCGCACCTTAACCTACACAAACGCCGGTCATCTCTCACCGCTACTTTTCCGCAACGGCGACATCTTGCGTTTGGATTCGAACGGCACGGTCGTGGGCGCATTTCCGTTCGCCAAATATGACGAGAGCCGTCTGAAGCTGGCGCCCGGCGATCTCCTGGTTTGTTACACCGACGGCATCACAGAGCCCGAGAATGCGTTCGGCGAAATGTTCGGCGAAGAACGCCTGGTGGAACTCATCCACAAATATATGCATCGCGAAGACCAGGAAATCGTCGCGTTGATTTTAGAAGCCGTGCGCGGCTGGACGGGATCTCCCGAGTTGCACGACGACATGACGCTGTTGCTGGCACGCGAGGTCGAAACGGCGTGAAGATTCTGACTGCGGCGCAGATGCGCGAAGTCGATCGCCTCACCATTGAGCGCGGTATCCCGGGCCTAATCCTGATGGAAAACGCCGGCAACCGCGTGGTCGATTTTCTGCGCGACACGTTCCGGCCGCTCAGCGAACAGCGCGTCCTGGTTGTCTGTGGAAAAGGGAACAATGCCGGGGACGGGTTCGTCGTCGCCCGGCAGCTATTTACCAGACAGCTTTGCCGCGAGCTGACGGTTTGGGAGCTGTTTGATCCCGAAGCGCTCACCGGCGATGCACAGACAAACCGTCGCATGCTCGACGTCTGCGGCTGCCCCGTGGTCCGAGAACTGGCAAACAAAGCCAATTGGGCAACCATTGTCGTGGACGCGATCCTCGGAACGGGGCTCACGGGACCGGCCAAAGGCCCGGCACTCGACGGCATTCGTGCGCTGAGTGAGCGGTTCCCGCTGGCCAAAAAGGTCGCAATCGACATTCCGTCCGGGCTGCCTTCCGACGGATCAAAGCCAATTGGCGACTTCGTTCGCGCCGATTTCACCGTCACCTTTACCGCTGCGAAACAAAGCCAATGCCTCTCACCGATCTACGAGAACGTAGGGCAACTTACTGTGGTGCCCATCGGCAGTCCCGACGAGCTTGTAAAAACGAACCCAAATCACAAGCTGAACCTCACCACCGCCAGCGATATTCGCCATTTATTCGCAAAACGGCCGCGCAACTCGAATAAAGGGATGTACGGTCATGTGCTGGTGGTGGGCGGCTCCTTTGGGAAGAGCGGCGCCCCGGCCATGGCCGGATTGGGTTCGTATCGTAGCGGGGCCGGTTTGGTCACTGTTGCGGTTCCGAAGAGCGCCTTGCCGATGGTGGCTTCCTACCGTCCGGAGATCATGACGGAGCCGCTCGAGGAGACCGAATCCGGGCGGCTCTGCTTCGCAGACGGCGACAGCATCCTGGAGCTATTAAAGAAGATGACCGTGCTGGCGATGGGGCCCGGCTTAGGAACGGAAGAGGAAACCGTACGTCTCGTCCGGCGGCTTTACGAGCAGGCCGAAGTACCGGCCGTTGTGGATGCCGATGCCCTGAATGCCTTGGCAGGTGCTTTGCCCAAGGTGGACAAGCCGCGAATTTTGACCCCTCATCCGGGCGAAATGGCGCGGCTGGCTCAAAAATCGACCAAAGACGTTCAGGCGGACAGATTGGGCACGGCGCAGCAGTTCGCCGCTGAAAAAAATGCCGCTGTCGTTCTGAAAGGCGATCGCACCGTCATTGCCTTTCCCGATGGCGAAGCCTGGGTGAATCCGACCGGCTCCCCGGCACTGGCGACCGGCGGAACAGGGGACGTACTGACCGGGATGATTGCAGGGCTGGTAGCACAGCACCCAAGCGATTGGCGTTCGGCGGTTGTAGCCGCTGTTTATCTGCACGGGCGCTGCGGCGAATTGGCGGCGAGGCGCTGGGGCGAAGAGGCAGCGCTTGCCACCGATCTTTTGGAATATCTGCCCGAGGCGATGGATGAAGTCCGTGCGCCGGTTTGAAACCCACTCAGCAGAGGAAACGCGCGCCGTCGGCCGGCAATTAGCTGCATCGTTGCCGAATAAAGGCGTTGTCTTGCTGGTCGGTGAGTTAGGCGCAGGCAAAACGACCCTTACGAAAGGCATTGTGGAAGGGCGCCGCGCGGCCTCGGCGGATGAGGTTTCCAGCCCGACCTTCACCCTCATTCACGAATATGGCGATCCTGTGGGTATTTATCATGCCGATCTATACCGGCTCGATACGCTGGAACAAGCCCGCCGCCTGGGCCTGGACGAACTCTTTGAGCGCGAGGCGCTCACGCTGGTCGAATGGGGCGAGCGCTTTGCCGAACTCTTTCCTGCGGACCGCTTCGAAATTCACCTGCGGCACAAGGGTGCTGATAACCGCGAGATCGAGGTAATTGGGTTTGATTCTCCCGAATGCGGGGCTAGCGGCTGAAGGTTACGACGTGCCGTCCGGCCGGCAAGATCGCGGACAATTTATCGGAATCTGCCAGCGGCACGCCATCCACTTCTATCTTTGAGACGGGAGAAGCAAGGAGCGCGATGGCGCGGCTGCGGCTTTCGTAGGCGATCTCGGCATGAGACACGTCCGCGCTGGCCGAACGTATCTGCCCGTTGAAATCGTTGACGATCACGCCAGGATTCGATGTAGCCACGCTAAGGACGTGCTTGCCCGCGGGAGCTAACACAAACCCGGAGCTTGCGAGCGGCCACAGTTTGCCGTCGATTTCAGCCGGGCCGTTCCAGGCCACCCGCGTCGGCTCAGGAGCATTTGTGGCAAGCTGATCCGGCGCTATGGCTTTCTCGGTCGCAGTGGTAGCAGCCACGGGCAGCAGGGCCAGATCCTGCTTTTCCAGTGAGTTTTCAAAGTAGAGCGCCACGCGGCCGAAAGATGCAGCGGCCTGGTGCACCAGCTCCAGCAACTCCACTCCGGTCTGCTTCTTTGTCGGATACACATCCTGGTAGCGTTCGACGACGTTGATGTCTACGGCGATCTGCTTATTCTCCGGCGCCAGCTCGCGATATTTTTCGGCCAGCTTCGAATAGCGCTCGGGGCCAAGGTTCCACAGCGTGGCAGGATCTTCCACCAATAACGTGCTGTGACGCGCCTCAATCAGCGGTAGAGTGCGCGCCACATCCGCGCCAGGGCGTCCCGAATACCCGGCTCGAAGCGGTCGTCGATGTGTGTCAGCACGACATCGAGATAGGGTTTCGTTTTCTTGAGCTGGTCGATTGAATCCAGCCAATCGGCTTGCATTTTGGAGGCAAGCTGAGCGCGATAGTCGAGGAACCGGTGCAGCGCATTTGCATCTTTGGAATACGGCGATGCGGGGTCGAATAGAAGCTTGGGGTCGAAGCCGGCGAGGCGCTGGAACTCGGCGCGTACGTTGTCATTCATGGGCGTAAAGCGCGCCGGGTTGGAAGCGCCTTCGAGCGATTCGAAATAGAGTTCCGCGATGTTTACGCCATCCCAATCGAATTCGCTCAACAACTGGCCGATTTCCTTTTCGACCGCGCGGCGGCAATCCGGATTTTGCAGATTCATCAACTTGCGCCAGTCAAGTTGAGCATCCTGCCCCATGGCGGTTTTTTCGCGCCAGGCGGGATGATCGGCCCAGAATTGCTCGCTGACGTGTGGCAGTTCGAGCCACGCGTAAACCAGAATCGCGTTGCGATGACAGGCTGCGATCAGATTTTTCAGATACTCGTCGCGGCCGGGATCCGGCTCTACGTTGTGCCACGCGGCCACATGCAAAACACCGACTCCCGCCTGCCGCCAGCGCTTCGCCAGATAATCGGCATCGGCGCGAATGCGATAGGAGGAATCAAAGAACGCCCAAAGGTTGGTGGCGCGCAATGGAAATTCAAGGCCCAGATCGCTCAAGGCCTGCAGTAGATATGGGTAGCGTTCAAAGCCGTCCGCTCCAGGCGCGGCCGCAAGCCACAGAATTGCGCCCTGCCCGGTTCGCTTACCGGCGAGCACAGGCGCGTTCTTCCATTTTTCCGCGGCGAAAACCGTCCAGTCCTGCCCAACCGCAACGGTGGGAACTGTCACCGGCTGTTCCCAGATGATCTGCATTTTCGGCGCATGGGTATCGCGAATCTGCCGGATGCTGACGTTCTCGCTTCCGGCGGTGATGCCTGCCTTTTCGGCGGCGGGCCCGAACCCTTCAAGAATGGCGATGTGTTGCTGCTCGAGCGCCTGTTGGGTTAATCCAACCGCCCCCAGAATTTTGTTCCAGGCTGCGGGATCGGAAGCTGCGGCGGCGCTCAAGGGCCAAACAGCGCAGGCGAGGTAAAGCCAGATTTTCATTTCGTCACCGCATACCAGAAAGAGAGCCGGATGTCGTTATAGTTGGGCCGCCGCGGATTATACAGATTGTTCGTGTAGGCGCCACGCAGAAAATCGGCCGCAAAGTAGACGTTGCGCGGCATCCAGTGCATATGCAGCTTGAACCCGGGACCGAATTCGATGCTATTGGCCCAATACTGGTTTTGCGAATCGCGTACGTAGTTCGCATTCCAGAGTAATTGCGCGTTTTCGCGGCCCACGTTGAAGCTGCGGCCGGCGCGATGCCGCGAATAGAACAGCCAGTCTTTTTGAAACCGGCTCACGTAGATGGCTTCATCTACGGTTTCATAAAAAAACCCTGGAGTTTCGCTGCCCAATAACTGCCCGAAGCCTTTGGTGTAGTTGATGCCGCCGCGATAATCCGGGATGGCGGTGCCGATGTCGTGGCGGTCCGGCAGATACTTTACTGCCTCACCGGCTTCCAACCACCCCATGAAGTGATGCCAGATGCGCGTGTTGACGCCAATGCCGAAGATGAAAGAGCTTTCCGAAAGATATTGCGCGTCTACGGAATGCTCCGGCAAACTGCTCTTCACATCGCCAATAAAACGTGTCGAGATGTAAAAGGAAAACCACTTATCGAGCGAGTCCCAGGGCAGCGCGAAGCTCTGCTTTGCCTGCCCATAGGCGAACAGATCGTTCCAGCGCGAAGAATACATCGGGAGCGCCCAGATGGTCGTTTGCGGGCCCGTCTCGCCCGTCAGATTGCGATAAGCTTTCGTCGCTTGCGCGGCGATCGTGTTGTCATCGGCCTGGCGAGCCGCCTTGAACCACACCAGGGCATCGGCATCGTCTTTGGCGAGATTGTATGCCCAGCCGAGCTTCAGCATCACATCGGCATCGGATGGGTCTTGTTCATGCGCCTGGCGAAGATACCTGATGGCGTCGTTTGAATATCCGAGCGCCAGGCTCTTGTTTCCCATTGTTTTCGCGTCAACGGCAGCTTGGGGCGCCGGTGCGGATTGTACGGACCGCGTTTGAAAGCCTCGCAAGGCATCTAACTGGCTGCGGGCTGCCGCGTCGTGCGGATTCAATTCAAGGATGCTTTCGAACTGTTGAATGGCCTCGCGCTTTTCGTTCATCGCAAGATAGAGATAAGCCAGCTCGCGCCGCAACGCCAGATTGTCCGGATCGATGCGGATCGCATTTGCGAATTCATAAGGGTACGGATAGCGGGTGCCCATCTGCTCCAACGCGAGCTCTGCAGTTCTCGAATCGCGCGATCGCGAGGCAGCGAGCAGGGCGGCGTGGGCATCTTCAGCGCGGCCGATTTGCGCCCAAACACGCGCCAGAATGATCAGCAGCTCGCCATTTTGCGGTTTCAGCCTGCGGCAGATCTCATACTGTTCGGCCGCAAGCGGCAGCTCATCGCGCAATTCCGCCAGTTGCGCCAGTTCCCAATGGGCCGAATACATCGGCAACTCGTTGGGATTGGCTGCCCGCGCGAGCGCGTCTTTCCAGCGCGCGATCCCGGCGGCTAAAGGCTGGTCAATGTTCTGAAATGCCTGTTCCGCCGTCGCCCGCGTAGCGGGATTTGCGCTGCGCCGCAGCCGGTCGAATGTTCTTCTCGCTTCAACCGGCTCCTTTGTTTCATACGCCAGGAAGGCATATTCGAGCGCCGCGGTATCATCTCGCGGATTCAGCCTGGCTGCGGCCGCAAACTCATCCCGCGCACCGGCATTTTCGCCGGCCTTGAGCAGCGTGTAGGCCAAATCTTTGTGCGCCGCCGCATTCTGAGGCTGCAACGCGAGACCTTTTCGAAAGAGCACAATCGCGCGGTCGTAGTCTTTCTCTCCCAGCGCCTGGTAGGCGCGGTTGAGTTCGTCTGCACCTGGCGTCTGCGCCGCCAGAAGCGCGGCGCAAAGAAATCCGCCGAGAATTACTTTCCGTAACACAGGCTGCTGATTTAGTAGCCTTGCCTTGGCCGGAATCTCAGAGATCCTAAGGGTTTCAGCGGCGGGTGCGAAAATGCCCGCGAAAAATTCAACCCAGCCGGCACTAGATAGCTGGAGAAGAATCCATGAGACGGTTTTTGGCGATCCTGATAGCAACCCTGTGTCTGATGCCGGCTATTTTGCCTGCAAGTCCCGCAACCACTCGCCAGCCCAGCGTTCATAACGCGCAGACGCCTTCGGATGCCCAGATCGAGGCCACCATCCGTACGAAACTGGCGAAGTCGAAGATCGGCAAGGACGGGTTTCGCTTCAAGGTTGCCCATGGCGTCGTCACGTGGGAAGGCAGCACGAATGTCGTCCAGCACAAAGGTTCCGCCACCCGCATGGCGCGCGCGGCCGGCGCTGTTCAGGTCATCAACAACATCCAAGTAAGCGCCGCAGCCAAGGCCAAAGCAGGCGCAAACCTGAAAAAAGCCTACGTCCAGCAATAAACGGCGCGGAAGCGCGAGCCCCTCGCGCGCATGCTAGAGTTGGAGGTATCGAGTACAGATAGTTGATGAAATGTAGTATTTTTTCTCTCGCTCTGGCATTCGGCGCTATGAGCGCTTTGGGCCAGGGCACCTCCACCGCCCCTAAGGCGGTAACACCTCCTCCTACTTCCACTTCCAGCACCGCAAGCTCCAACCTGGTACCCAGGGGTCCGGAAGCAGTAGCGAAAGAGCAGCCGAACAAGGTGGTTGCGACGATCAACGGGAAACCGATCACCGCAAAACAAGCCGCGGACCTGCTCGCGTCGGTGCCGGCAAACGATCGGAAGAGCTTTGGCAATCTGCAGCAGGTTCTGCAACAGATCTGCATGGAGGACCAGATCGCGGCTGAAGCGATGAAGGAAAACCTCGATCAGAAGCCGCCATACAAAGAGCAGCTTAAGATGATGCGTGACAACTTTCTCACGCAGCTTTATCTGACCGAGCTGATCAACAGTCCTGCGGCTGCCGATGCGGCCAAAAAGTACTACGACGCTCACCCGGCTGACTTTGATCAGGTAAACGTGAGCGGCATTGTGGTTGCTTTTAATCCTCCAGGTACCCCTGCCAACAGCTCCAAAGTGACGAGGACTGAGGCGGAGGCCCAGGCGAAGGCGGACGACTTGGAGAAGAAGATCAAGGCGGGCGGTGATTTCTCGGCGCTGGCGCGAACGGATTCCGATCAGCAGCAGAGCGCAAGCAAAGGCGGGCAGATGGGAAGCTTTCTCATGGCCGATAACGTTCCCGCTGACATTAAGGCTGCTGTTGCCAAGCTACAGCCCGGCCAGGTAGCCGAACCGGTGCGCGTGAATGGCGCTTATATCATTCTCAAGCTCGATTCGCGCACACACGTTCCTTTCGAACAAGTGAAAAATAAGTTGATTCAGAAGATGGAAGTGGACAAGTACCAGATCCACGTCGAGGACCCGGAATTTTTCGCTGCCGCTCCGGAGCCGGCTTCGAATGTCCCATCACTCGCGCGCCCGAATACAGGCACGGGCCAGTCGCCCTCTAAACCTTCAGCCAAGTAGCGAGTTATCCGCGCTGCTGGACGGCTTTTTGATCGGCTTGCCGGAGATCACCGGCAGGCCGATTCGCGTTTCTGCGGGCTGCCGGCTTGCAGCCTCGCGCGGCCGCTTGCTTTCGGGTTCAACTGGATGCGGCGTCGCCATCTATGCAGCCAGCTTCATTCGAAAGCGCAGAATCGTACTCGAATCGGGATTGAGGCGCCAACGGCGGCTCTTCCGGCTGATCCTTCTGCATGAGATTTTTCATTTTGTCTGGAGCAGGCTGGGGAAGGAAAAAAGGCGGCAATACAGCCAGATCCTGGAACGCGAGATCTCAGAACATGCCAAAGGCGAACTGGGACATTCAGCGCAGTTGAAGAAAGATGCGTGCCCTGCGCCGGGAACGGGCGCCTGGCGGGATTACGTCTGCGAAAGCTTTTGTGATACGGCAGCTTTCGTCTTTGCAGGTTTCACTCACCATTCCGCCTTTACGCTCGGGAAGCGCTGGCGACGCGCGCGCCGGGATTGGTTTACCGTTACGTTTGCAGATGGCTGCCGCTGCTAACTGACTGTAGGCCCTTTAACGAATCGGTACCGGCAGTACGCATCCCTGTGTTGCGTTGTTCTTTTATTCCCATCTATGGGTTGGACTATCTGAAGTCGTAGAGGAGGACTATGAATTCAATGTCGTTCGCTAGAATTGCCGGAATTGCGCTGGCCCTACTGGTATCTTCGGCCAGTGCCGCGACGGTCGGCGATATTGGCGCGTTTTATAACAGCACGGCGCCGTCATCGTGCCACACGTCTTATTGCACGGCGAATAACTCGGTTGGCGTTCTGGATGGAGTGGTCTTCGTGATCGACAACACCAGCGGTGCTGCCATTACCAATGCTGTGCTTGCCTATACCGGGCCGACCTCCGGTTCCATAGCGGCTGATTCCTATAGGATCGGGACCATCGCGGCCGGCGCTAGTGTCACGATCGAGCCAGGGATTTCAAACGACGGGGCGACGCACAGCGGCATGTTCGCTCCCACCGGGATGCTTTTCGACGAGAGTAACGCGAACGGTAACCACGGATATCCAGCCAATGCGGCGTTCCTATTCACCGGCTCGCAAGGCGGCACGATGATCGAGTCTCAGGATCTATGCAGCGCCAGCCCGGGCTCATTTA
>JAJPJN010000156.1 GCA_021324185.1 Terriglobia bacterium
AAGCACGACGTGCTGGATATGTTGCCGCGTGGAGCAGGGATTTCCGGTGAAAGTTATTGAAAGCGCGTGGGAAATGCGAAAAGAGAGGTTTTTTGCGAGATTTGTGACTGGTTTGGCTCAAATCGCGATCAACCGATCATGGGGCATTGGAGTACCACCTCTAGCCGCGAACGGACATCCGCAGCGTCAAAACGAAGTTGCCGATCCTCACGGGTTGGAGCGCTATTTCTTCCCGATCGCCAAACCTCAGCGCGTCGGGAATTCGCACGCGAAGCGGCTGCACATGGGAGACAATGCCCTCGCCGCCGCACTCCGGGCAGGCGAAAAACCAATCCTGCCCTGTTCCAGCGCAGAAGTCGCACCGGGCACGCAGGGGAATCTCAAAGCTTACGGCTCCGCCACGCGCTGCTTCCTCCGGGGAAAGAATGATCTCGACGGCGAGTCCCGCTACGGCCTCTTCGGCTGTACGGCGCGGATAAGGCCCGGTAACCTTTTCGCGCACGCTCTCCCGCCGTGCTTTCCCGCGTTGCTCCCGGCGTAGCCGTTCGTTGTACTCACGGCGCCGTTCCGGGTCCGACAATACGGCGTGCGCCTCGACTACATCGGCGAATGCGCCGGCCGATTCGGGTCCGGCGTAATCCGGATGAGTGCGCCGCACCGCCTCGCGGTATGCCGCCCGAATACCGGATGAACTCTCCTCCTGCGGAATTCCCAGGATGTCGTAATAGTTCTTCATCCCGACAGAACGGCTTCTGATCCTGGTATACACCAGAAAATCAGGCCAGTGGTATTGCGGCGAAGCGCGTTAAAGCTTGGTCGTGGACGAGCATTCGGGATGCCCGCAATTGCACTGGACGTCGGGAGTACTTCCGGCGCCTTCGCAAAACGTGCTGCAGTAATCGCTTCCTTCACGCGCCTGGCATCTGCAAGAGGGATGAGCGCATTTTTTCCTGTTTTCAGCCATGTTCGGTCTCCTTTCCGTTGGACGTAAAGTAACGGATGCTGCTCCACAAAATATTTGATGCCCCTTGGACGCTTTGGAGCGGCGGAAACTCGAAGTTCGTGCAGTAACCTTACCAGAGGGGGTCCCATGTATAAGCTTTCTTTGTTCGTTGCCTTAGCGGCGGCTGCGGTTCTTCCGCTGCACGCCCAGAATGAGTGCAAATCGGCGATCTTGCAGCAATTAAAAATTTCGCGCGATTTCACCCTGAAGGTTGCCGACGCCATGCCGGCAGCCGATTATGGCTTCAAAATGACGCCAGCGCAGATGAGTTTTGGCGAGCAGATGGTACACCTTTCGCAGGGCTTGACTTACTTTTTGAGCCCGTTTAAAGGTGAGAAGCCGAATCCGCTGAAACCAGCCTCGATGAAGAAGGATGATATCGTCGCGTTCGTCCGCTCGGCTTTCGATAAGGCGATCGAAACTGTGTCCGCTTTAACGCCTGACCAATTGGCCAAAAACTACAAAGACAAAAGCGGCGATGGTCTGCTGATCGCCATGCTGGAGCACACGGCGCACCATCGTGCTTCCGCCGAAATGTATTTGCGCCTCAAGGGAATCACGCCGCCGGAATATATGGACTGAAGCGGTTCCATGTCGTTAAAAGCGCCGCCCGTTTCGCCCGAAGCTTCCGAGCAGGCTCGCCAGGCGCCGGTTGCGCCGCGCATCGAACATCGCGAAGTCCGCCACGGCGAGACAGTGGTTGATGATTACTACTGGCTGCGCGAAAAATCGAACCCGGAAGTTGTCAAATACCTGGAAGCCGAGAACGCCTATACGGCGGCTGTCACCAAGGACCTGGATCCGTTTGTCAGTAAGCTCTACGACGAAATGCTGGCGCGGATCAAGCAGACGGATCTATCCGTCCCGGTGCGCCGCGGCGAGTATCTCTACTATTCACGCACGGAAGAAGGCAAGCAGTATCCCATTCAATGCCGCCGGAAAGGCAGCATGGATGCTCCGGAACAGATCCTGCTGGATGAGAATGAGCTATCGCTCGGTCACAAATTCGTGGGACTCGGCGCCTTTGCGGTGAGCGACGATCAGAACCTTCTCGCCTACACCATCGATTTTTCCGGCTTCCGCCAATACGAATTGCAGGTAAAAGATCTGCGCACCGGGCGTCTGCTGCCCGACACGGCCGAGCGGGTGACCAGTGTGGAGTGGGCTGCGGACAACAAAACGCTGTTTTACACGACCGAAGATGCCATCACCAAGCGCCCCGATACGCTATTCCGGCACGTGCTGGGAGGCGGCTCTCGAGATCTGCTCTATTACGAAGAGGACGAAACCTACGATATTCATCTCTACAAGTCGCGCGATCGCAAGTTTCTGTTTTTGAATATCGAAAGCAAAGATACGACCGAATGCTTGTACTTACGGTCCGGCGATACGGGCAAGTTCGCAGTTCTTCTGCCACGCCGCAGCAAACACCGCTACTACGGAGATCATCGCGAGGATCTGTTCTATATCCGCACGAATAAGAACAGTCTCGATTTCGAAGTCATGACGGCTCCTGTATCCGATCCGGCGGAAAGCAACTGGAAAACGTTCATTCCGCCCCGGGAAGGCACGCTCCTCGAAGACATCGATCTGTTTCGCGGCTTCGCCGTCTCGGTCGAGAAGTCACAAGCGCTGAACCACCTTCGCGTTTACAATTTCGAGGCGCATTCCTGGAACGAAATCATGTTTCCGGAGCCAATCTACTCAGCCGCGCCCGGCAGCACGCCCGATTTCGAAGCGACTCACTACCGCTACACATACCAGAGCTTCATCACACCCCCGAGCGTGTTTGATTACGATACGCAAACCGGTCAATCGCAATTACTGAAACGGCAGGAAGTACTTGGCGGCTACGATCCCGCCGAGTATGTCTCGGAACGGCTCTGGGTCAGCGCTCGCGATGGCGCGCGCGTACCGGTCTCGATTGTCTACAACTCGCGTGCTTTTAAACGCGACGGCGAGCATGCGCTTTTTCTGTACGCCTACGGTTCTTATGGCATTGGAATGCCGGTCACGTTTTCGAGCAGCCGCCTGAGCCTGCTCAATCGTGGAGTTGCTTACGCGATCGCACATATCCGCGGCGGCGACGAGATGGGAGAGCAATGGCGGCAGGATGGAATGCTGATGAAAAAGAAAAACACGTTTTTCGATTTCATCGATTGTGCCCAATATCTTGTTGACCACCAATGGACTTCGCCCGGGCGTTTGCTGATTGAGGGCGGAAGCGCCGGCGGGATGCTTATGGGCGTGGTTGTCAACATGCGGCCCGATCTGTTTCGCGCCGTTCACGCCGCGGTTCCGTTCGTGGACGTGATGAACACGATGATGGACCCATCGCTTCCGTTAACCGTGCAAGAGTATCTCGAATGGGGAAATCCGAACGAAAAGGCGGCCTATGACTACATGAAGAGCTACAGCCCGTACGACAATCTGGCCGAGCGCGCCTATCCGGCGATGCTGGTGACCACGAGCTTCAATGATAGCCAGGTGATGTTTTGGGAACCGGCCAAATATGTAGCCCGCCTGCGGGCGCTCAAGACGGATCGGAATCCGCTACTGTTCAAGATCAAAATGGAACCTGCCGGACACGGGGGCGCCTCCGGCCGGTATGACCGGCTGAAAGACACCGCTTTCGAGTACGCGTGGTTACTGAGCCAGGTGGGAATCACCACCTGAGCAAATGCTGTCGATTTCTGATCCGCCGGACCGAAACGGTCCTTCAGCCCGAGCGTCCACTACATGAACGCAACTTAATCCCCGGTGATAAACAAATGACAATACAAACCGTGGAAGATCTGTTCCTAAACGGACTTCAATATATTTACGACGCCGAAAAGCAGCTTGTGCGGGCTCTGCCTGAGCTTGCCGCCGCTGCTTGCGAGCCTCAACTCCGCCAGGCCTTTGAGCAGCATCTGCAAGACACCAAGGAACACGTCGGCCGAATCGAAGAAGTTTTTAAACGGATCGGCGCTGCACCCAAAGCGCAGCCCAATGGGGTTGTCGAGCAGATGCGCCAGGAAGTAACGCAGATGATCGCCAATATTGACCAGCCTCAAGTGCTCGATGCCGCGCTGGTTGTGGCCGGAAACCAGGTGGAACACTACGAGATGGCGGCTTACGGGTCGCTGCACACGTTTGCGCAACTGCTGGGCCATGAAGATGTCGCCGGCATCTTGCAAAAGACGCTGGAGGAAGAGAAGAAGACGAGCGCCAAGCTGGCGGAAATCGGCGAATCGCAGGTAAACATCCAGGCGCTTCACAAATCCGCCGCCGCTGCAGTGGCGTGTTGAGCGAAGATCAGGCGTGCGCGCCCGTAACCTGCTGCTGCGAGGGAAGAGGGTGCTTGCCCTTTTGGGTGCCATGGCGCCGGGAGAATTCGCGCGTGAATTCAGCGCCCAGAAAAAAGATCTGCGCCGAATAGTACACCCAGGCAATCAGCACCACGATAGAAGCCGCAGCGCCGTACATGGAGCTGTAACTCGCTCGGCCTAAATAGAGCCCCAGCAAAAGCTTGCCGAGCGTAAAGAGAAGGGAAGTCACCGCTCCGCCCAGCAACACGTCGTGCCATTCCAGATGGACATCGGGCATCACTTTGTAAATCGCCGCAAAAAGCACCGTGATCACCAGGAACGACAAAACAACTGTCGTCAGATGCAGCACGATGGCTTCGCCCGGAAATATCGAGACGGAAAATGCAACAAAAGCTGTTACCCAAGTGCTGACGAAGAGCGAAACGACAAGCAGGAACCCGACCCCCACGACCATTGCAAACGAGAACAGGCGCTCCTTGATGAAACTCTTGATCATTCCCATGCCGGATGTCGGTGGCTGAGGCACTTCCCAGATCACGTTCAGCGCGCTTCGCAGTTCAATCACAACTCCCGAAGCGCTGAATAGCAGCGTGAGTAGTCCGAAGATCGTGGCCAGAATGCCGTGAGAGGTGTTGCGAGAACCGTCCAGAAAGGCCTTCATCGCGTTTCCGGCTGCGGGTCCTACCAGGGCTGTTACCTGTGCTTCCACCTGCCGTTGTGCTGCTGAATGGCCCAGGACCAGTCCGAAGATCGAGACCAGCACCAGCAGCAGCGGCGCCAGCGAGAGTAGAGAATAGAAGGCAAGCGAGCCTGCCAGCCGCGTCGCATTCTGCTTATTCCATTGATCGAAGGCGGCCAGGAATATGTCCTTGATGGTCACCCATTTGATCTTCGTCAGCAGTCGCAGTGCGAAGGCAAACCGTTTCTTTTCAGAGGCGGGCGCCTTCTTTAACTCGTGGTTGATTTCTTCGCTTACGCCCATACTGCAAGCCCCCGCTGGGGCGTCATCTAAAGAAAAGATGCTGGATTTCGCTTAACTGTTCCGTGCTCTAAGGCGCCCAGTCATCTTTGGTTAACGGAAAACTTATATACTCAGCCGTATGGCCAACGTAGACCAACATGCTCCGGGTTCATTTTGCTGGTTTGAGCTCGCTACCACCGACCAAGCCGCCGCAAAGAATTTCTATCAGTCGCTATTTGGCTGGACCTCCCAGGACTTTCCCATGGGTCCAGGCGCCACCTATACAATGTTCAGCCTGGATGGCCGGAATGCCGGCGCGACTTACGCACTGAATCCGCAGCAGAAAGCGCAGGGCGTTCCCGCCGACTGGGCTCTCTACGTTGCAGTCCAAGATGCGGATGATACGGCGCGGCGTGCCGCCCAACTAGGGGCGCAAATCTTCATGCCTCCTTTTGATGTCGATGGCCACGGCCGCATGACGGTTATGGCCGATCCTACCGGCGCCGTCTTTTGTATATGGCAAGCGAAACACCATCAGGGGGTAGGGATAACCGGTGTGGATGGCACCGTCTGCTGGGCGGATCTCAACACGCCCCAGCCTGAGCAGGCTCAGGAATTTTATCGCCAGCTATTCGGCTGGCACATGAACCTGGGAGAAAAGGATCCTTCCGGCTACGTCCACATTGTCAACGGCGAGACGCCAATCGGCGGTATTCCACCAGCCGAGTACCGCGACCCGCAGATTCCGCCTCACTGGCTTCTTTATTTTCAAATTTCCGATTGTGCGGCTGCGGTTAGCAAGGCCGAGGCTTTAGGCGCGGGCGTCCTGATGCCCACCCAGGAAATTCCGCACGTCGGGCACATCGCAATCGTCAAAGATCCGCAAGGAGCCGTTTTCGCGTTTTATCAGGCACCGGCAAAAACCGTCTAACGCCACTGCATTTGCCGCGCAATTCTTTTTCTGAAAATGTACGAGAAAACCCGCTCGCAGTGCAAAGCAGCATTGACGGGCATGGGGGGCGGGAGTAGCCTGAAGACATGGAGCCGAGCGTAGAAGTCTATCGCCCTTCTCGTCTGTACGCTCGGGCGGGGTGGATCGCGGTTTGCGGCGCTGTGGCCTGTATTCTGTGCGGTTTGCGCGCTCCTCTGGCCTTTATTCCCGGCGGCCTTTGCGCCTTCACCGGAGCCATCCTTTTCTGGCTGAGTACCCGGCCCCCCATCCGCGTGGGTGAGAATCAGTTCAATATCGGCGAACGCGCGATTGCCTGGCGCGAAGTACGCGAAATCAACAGCAGCAAATTC